>NZ_JAFGYS010000096.1:0-497 GCF_017491705.1 Pseudomonas sp. 86_A
TGACCAGCCAACGTCCGATATCACGAAGGATAAATGCAGCAAATGCCTGAGCGGTTGTAAGTTCCGCAATAACGTCGGCAACTTTGGCGGCTTCCTTTCCATTAACAAACTTTCGCAGTAAATCCCATGACACAGACAGAATCAGCGATTCTGGCGCACGCCCGGCGATGTGCGCCAGCGGAGTCGTGCGGCTTCGTGGTAAGCACGCCGGAGGGGGAAAGATATTTCCCCTGCGTGAATATCTCCGGTGAGCCGGAGGCGTATTTCCGTATGTCGCCGGAAGACTGGCTGCAGGCAGAAATGCAGGGTGAGATTGTGGCGCTGGTCCACAGCCACCCCGGTGGTCTGCCCTGGCTGAGTGAGGCCGACCGGCGGCTGCAGGTGCAGAGTGATTTGCCGTGGTGGCTGGTCTGCCGGGGGACGATTCATAAGTTCCGCTGTGTGCCGCATCTCACCGGGCGGCGCTTTGAGCACGGTGTGACGGACTGTTACACACC
>NZ_JAFGYS010000097.1:0-496 GCF_017491705.1 Pseudomonas sp. 86_A
CGAGAGGCCTCCATGCACGGTGACAATCTCGATAGGGTCTTAGGTTGGCTAGGCAGGCTTCTTCGCATTTTTGTCTATCTGACGCTGATACTCCCGGCGGTCATCGTAATCGCGACGTCTTTTACATCGGGAGACGCGATGCAATTTCCGCCGAAGAGCTTCTCTCTTCGTTGGTACCAGGCGTTTTGGGAGAGCACTTTATTCATCGACTCTCTGACATTGAGCCTGAAACTGGCCTTTCTGGCCTCGTTGTTCTCTCTTCTGTTTGGCTTCGCAGCATCGTTCGCAATCGAACGACGCGATTTTTTCGGGCGAGAGCTGATCCGCGCCTTCATGCTCTCCCCGCTGCTGATTCCGGCCGTTGTCCTCGGCTTAGGCCTGATGCAGCTGCAAGTCTGGATGGGCATTAGCCAGACTTTCCTCGGCCTGCTTGTTGGGCACGTGGTCGTAACGCTTCCCTACGTCGTCCGTACATTATCGGCGAGTATGGTACTTT
>NZ_JAFGYS010000098.1:0-496 GCF_017491705.1 Pseudomonas sp. 86_A
GTTGCGAGCGCGCGCCAGGTCTGGACAGCGCGCTTGGCTTCCTGGATGTTTTCGAGGAATGCGATCTCGGAATGATAACGGCGCCAGCGGCCGGTCTCGATCATTTCGGAGAGATGCTGCAGCCGCTGCTCGGCGAGAGCGCACCAGCGCGCCGCGACGTCGCGGCCGCCGGCCACGGCGCGAATAGACGCGCCGTTAGATTCTTGGCGCAGTGTCATAGACCAGCCCGTCAGGAGAGAACACGGACGCGGGGACGCAACGCACACGAATCAATTTAGAAGCGACATGAATATTTTGTGGAAAAGTTTTGACTTGTCCAGCAACGACACCCCGCGCGTCGCCAAACTCCGTAGTCGTGCGGAGATTTACTGCGTTTTCGAGTCAAGCTTCGCACAAGCATAGCGGGCTTGCGGCGTGTTGCTCGAGCGGCGGCCGGAATACCGACGCGACCTTTCAACCGAAAGCTGAACGCATACCGAGTTTCACAAAATCGGAC
>NZ_JAFGYS010000099.1:0-496 GCF_017491705.1 Pseudomonas sp. 86_A
CCTCCAGCCCGTCCATCATCATGTGGTCGATGATGCGGTCATGGCCGACGCGATAGCCGCCGCGGGCCTTGGCAAGCAGGTACGGCGCATTGCTCATGCTCTCCATGCCGCCGGAGACGACGATCTGGGCCGAGCCGGCGCGGATGATGTCGTGCGCCAGCATGGTCGCCTTCATGCCGGAGCCGCACACCTTGTTGACGGTGGTGGCGCCGGTGGCATCGGGAAGACCCGCGGCACGTGCAGCCTGGCGTGCCGGCGCCTGGCCTTGGCCTGCCGGCAGCCCGCAGCCCATTAAGACCTCGTCGTTCTTGTCGGTCTAGAGTTTTGCGCGCTCCAGCGCTGCGCCGATCACGTGCGAGCCGAGCTTGTGCGCGGGGAGCGGCGACAATTCGCCCATGAAGCGGCCGAGCGGGCTGCGGGCGGCGGAGACGATGACGACGGGATCGGCAGCTTCGGTCATGATGGAACTCCCTGGCGATGGCGGGTAAGATTATGA
>NZ_JAFGYS010000100.1:0-494 GCF_017491705.1 Pseudomonas sp. 86_A
GGACAAGGATGCCGAATGGGGGCTGAGCGCGCGCAAGGTCTATTTTCCGGCGATCGGATTCAACCACGACAGGCGCGATACGGACCGCCCGCGCGCGTTCGTGCTGTTCGGGCTGAACGAGGCGGCGATGTTGCGCGATGCGCGCACCGTGACGGAAGGCGCGACGTCAGGCGAGCTCATGTATCAAATGATCAGCAAGAAGGAAAACTGCGCATCGATGGCGCTGCGCGTGCTGCGCGCCGGCGGCGCCGAGCATTTCGTGCCGTATACGGCCGCATGGATCTCCGAGGATCCGAATCACGCGCACGCCTATGCGCTGGCCGTGCAGGCGAGGATCGACGCGCTGAACCAGCGGCGTGCCGACGTCGAGCGCCGCTGCGAGCGGTTGCGCGACAGCGCATCGGTGCGGCAGGCGTGGCGCGCGTTCTCCGAGGCCGGCGGTGCCTCGGCAAGCCCGCTCGCGGAGGACGCGCGCCACGCCTGCCGCACCGATG
>NZ_JAFGYS010000101.1:0-493 GCF_017491705.1 Pseudomonas sp. 86_A
GCAGCAGATGCACGTTGCGCGGCGCGGCCTCGACGTGCGGCATCCGCACGCCGCCGCGCGCGCCGTAGTCGATGTCGATGCCCCATTGCGCATAGAACGTCGACGGCGCCACGCTCGCGCTCTCGCCCGTGTGCGTCAGGTATTCACTGACGTCGACGCCGATCCCGCCCGCGCCGATCACGGCCACGCTCGCGCCCACCGGCTTGCCGTCGCGCAGCACGTCGAGGTAGCCCATCACGCGCGCGTGGCCGATGCCTTCTATGTCGGGCCGGCGCGGCGTCACGCCCGTCGCGAGCACGATCTCGTCGAAGCCGCCGCCGGCGAGCCGCGCGACGTCCGCCCGCGTGTTCAGGTGCAGCGTCACGCCGCGCAACTCGAGCTGCCGGCGGAAATAGCGCAGCGTCTCGTGAAACTCCTCCTTGCCGGGCACCTTCTTCGCGATGTTGAACTGCCAGCCGATCTCCGGCGACGCTTCGAACAGCTCGACGTCGTG
>NZ_JAFGYS010000102.1:0-493 GCF_017491705.1 Pseudomonas sp. 86_A
CGCTCACGCCGTCGACGGGCACGCTGCGCCCGTGCCCGCGCGAGAGCGCCGGCTGGGCGTCGACGCGCAACCTGATGATCGAGGGCGAGAACCTCGAGGTGCTGAAGCTGCTGCAGAAGAGCTACGCGGGGCGCGTGAAGCTCGTCTACATCGATCCGCCGTACAACACCGGCAAGGATTTCGTCTATCCGGACAATTTCACCGACAGCCTGCGCCATTATCTCGAGCTGACCGGCCAGACGACGGGCGGCAAGCGGGTCACCAGCCACACCGACGCGAGCGGGCGCTTCCACACCGACTGGCTGAACATGATCTACCCGCGCCTGAAGCTCGCGCGCGATCTGCTCACCGAGGACGGCGTGATCGCCGTGCACATCGACGAGCACGAACAGCACGCGCTCGTGCTCGTGATGCGCGAGATCTTCGGCGAAGACAACGAGCTCGGCGTCGCGGTGTGGGACAAGCGCAATCCGAAGGGCGATGCGCGCGGGAT
>NZ_JAFGYS010000103.1:0-491 GCF_017491705.1 Pseudomonas sp. 86_A
GTTTTCGCACTTTTTAGTCCAGGCCTTTAGGGAGGCAGCTGAGAATGACCGGCCTCGATTCCTGGTACGCCTACATGAAGTCCCATGACCGCGCCGCGCTCTGGGACCTCCTGCATCCCGATGCCGTGTTCGAAAGCCCCGTCGTCCACACGCCGCAGCGCGGGCGCGACATCACCTTCAAATACCTTTCCAGCGCCGAGCAGGTGCTCGGCGGCCCGACCTTCACCTATGTCGGCGAATGGCGCAGCGACAACGGCGCCGTGCTCGAATTCAAGACCGAGATCGACGGCATCGAGATCAACGGCGTCGACATCATCAGCTTCGATGCCGAGGGACGCATCACGCACTTCAAGGTGATGGTGCGTCCGCTCAAGGCGATCAACATGCTGCACCGCCTGATGGCGGAGCGGCTGGCCGCCCAATCATGACCCTGCCCTGAGGTTGCAGAACCCGCTAAGCTCGCGGGCCAGGCTGCGCCGCAGGAACGACTG
>NZ_JAFGYS010000104.1:0-491 GCF_017491705.1 Pseudomonas sp. 86_A
CGTCGTGATGTTGCATCGATTGTCGGACTTGGCGCGATGACCGCGGCTGCGCTGGCCGCGCCCGCCGTGGCCCAGACCGCCGAGCCGAACGAATCGACCTTCGCCCGCATCCGCCGGACCAAGAAGATGCGGATCGGCGCGGTCGGCGGCGGCGCGCCCTATTACATGAAGGATCTGTCCAGCGGCCAGTGGAAGGGCTTCTACATCGACATTGCCAAGGGGCTTGCCGACGACATGGAGGCCGAGCTCGAGATCACCGAGACCACCTGGGGCAATTCGGTGCTCGATCTGCAGGCCAACAAGATCGACATCTTCTTCGGCCTCAACCCGACCCCGAAGCGCGCGCTGGTGATCGACTTCTCGGTGCCGGTCTTCAACAACGCCTTCGCCATCCTCTGCAAGAAGGACTTCAAGCCGAAGAGCTGGGCGGAGTTGAACTCGCCCGACATCAAGATCGCGGTCGACCAGGGCTCCTCGCACGACCAGGTCGT
>NZ_JAFGYS010000010.1:0-20731 GCF_017491705.1 Pseudomonas sp. 86_A
TCATGCGCCACACCCGCCCGCCCGTCGACCGCCATTCCGCCCGCCAAGACAAACTGACCGCCGACATCGCCGACTCGATGGGCATCGACGTCGTGGCGCTGATCCGCAACAGCGATCAAAAAGTGGTGTTCAGCACCGCCGCCGACGATATCGTCAGCCAGATCAGCACCGCACCGAAGGCGGTGCTGCAAACCCTGCAAGTGGGCGGCGTGGCCACCGGCACGGTGATCTCGACGTTCGAAACCGCTCAGGACGGCGTCGACTACAAAATGATCGTCGGCACTTATCTGGACAACAGCTTCCTGACCAGCGTTGCCGATGTGCATTCGCTGGACCTGCGCCTGTACCTGGCCAAGGGCGATGATTTCTCGGAGATTTTCTCCACCCAGCGTTTCCAGGATCATCCCCTGCAAGTGCCGGAAGACATCGAGCAGATCCTGCGCAAAACCAAAGGCCCGTACGAACAGTTCACCAATAACTACAGCGGCATCTACCGGCCGATCTTCAACGAGAACAGCCAGCTGCAAGGGGTGATTTTCAGTGGGCTGCTGCGCCACACCAGCCTCGTCGGTCTGGTCAATCAGAGCAACCTGTTCATCCTGATTTTCCTGCTCAGCTCGGCAGCCTCGCTGGCGGTCGGCTGGCTGGTCTCGCAACGCCTGACCAAGCCCCTGCGCGGTCTGGCCCGGGGCGTACAAGCGGTGATCGCCGGCGATTATCATCAGCGTCTGAGCGTGTACGGCGGCGACGAACTGGCCGAACTGAGCAGCACCTTCAATCACATGAGCCAGCGTCTGGAGGAGTTGCAGCATCTGGAGTCGCAACTGCGTCGCCGCGACCGCCTGCATGCGCTGGGCGAAGTTGCCATGGGCCTGGCCCATGAAATCCGCAATCCGCTGGGCATCATCAAGACCGCCACCCAACTGCTGCACCGGCGTGCCGATCTGCCGGAGACCGACCGGCGCCATCTGGAATACGTGGTCAAGGAAGTCAGCCGGATCAACGATCTGATCACCGAGTTCCTCGATTTCGCCAAACCCAGTGCGCCGATCCGCGCCACCCAGTCAGCACGGGCACTGGTGGATGAACTGGCCGGGTTCTGCGAGCCGGAACTGGCCAGCCACAAGATTGATCTGCACATCGACGACCAGGCGCCCGGCGCAACGATCTACGCCGATATCAAGCAACTCAAACAGGCCGGCCTGAACCTGATCGTCAACGCCATCGACGCCATGCCCGATGGCGGTCGCCTGACCCTGAGCATCGCCAACGACGCGCACTACACCATCATCAGCGTCGCGGACACCGGCCAGGGGATAGAAGCCGACATGCTCGAGCGCATCTTCACCCCGTTCGTCACCACCAAGGCCTCGGGCACCGGCCTGGGCCTGGCGAAAGTGTTTTCGGTCATGGAAAACCACAACGGACGCGTGGAGTGCGTCAGTGAAAAAGATGCCGGCGCCACGTTCAGCCTGTACATTCCGGCCAATGGCGAAGACTTCGACGAGACTGACGATGACGCATAACATTCTGGTGGTGGACGACGAACCGAAACTCTGCGACCTGCTGGCCTCGGCCCTTGGTCAGAACGGCGTCACCGTGTTCACCGCCGGCAATGGCCTGCACGCGCTCAAGGTGCTGGAGAGCGAAGACATCGACCTGCTCATCAGCGACTGGCGCATGCCCGGCATGGGCGGTCCGCAGTTGTTGGCGGAAGTGAAAACCCGCTTTCCGCAGATGCCGGTGATTGTCATGACCGCCTACAGCACGGTGAAAAACGCCGTGGAATCGATGCGCAATGGCGCGTTCGATTACATTGCCAAGCCGTTCGACATCGACGAACTGGACATCACCGTCAGCAAGGCCCTGCAGTTTCGCGACATCCTCAAAGACAACCAGCGCATGCGCGCCGAACTCGACGAACATCAGCAGATCGACAGCCTGATCGGCGACAGCCCGAGCTTCCGCAGCGTGCTGCAAGCGGTGGACTCGGTCCGCGAAAGCACCGCCACCGTGCTGCTCAGCGGCGAGAGCGGCACCGGCAAGGAAATGGTCGCCCGGGCCATTCACAAACATGGCAATCGCGCCGACAAACCGTTTGTCGCGGTGAACTGCGCGGCGATTCCCGAAGGGCTGCTGGAAAGCGAGATGTTCGGCCACCGCAAAGGCGCATTCACCGGCGCCGTGGCCGATCGCATCGGGCGCTTTCAGCAGGCCGACAAAGGCACGCTGTTTCTCGATGAGATCGGCGAGATGCCGCTGGCGCTGCAGGCGAAAATCCTCCGCGCCCTGCAGGAGCGGGTGATCGAGCCGGTGGGCGATACCAAGGAGCGCAAAGTCGATGTGCGGGTGATCGCCGCCACCAATAAAGACCTGCTGCAAGCGGTGGCGAACAAAGAGTTTCGCGAAGACCTCTACTACCGCCTCAACGTGTTCCCCATTCCACTGCCGGCGCTGCGCGAACGGGTCGAAGACATCGCACCGCTGGCCCGGCATTTCGCCCACACACTGGGCGCCGCTGCCGGCAAACGCATCAGTGGTTTCAGCGCGCAGGCCTTGCAGGCCATGACCCGCTATTCATGGCCGGGCAACATTCGCGAACTGCAGAACTGCGTCGAGCGCGCGACCATCGTCGCGTCCGCCAACATCATCGAGGAGCACGATCTGCCGGCGTATCTGTTCGCTGCGCAAGCGTCTGACAGCAGCGGCCCGCTGAGCGACATCAACGGCGTGCCGGCGGACCTCGACGCGGCGCTGGCAGAAGTCGAGAAGGCTTACATTCTCGCCGCCCTGCAGCAGAGCAACGGCGTGCAGGCTGCCGCGGCGCAGTTGATCGGGATCTCCGAGCGCAGCTTCTGGTATCGCCTGAAGAAGCTCGGGATCCACGTCGACAAGATCGTACGTTGAGGCCAGGGCTTCAGCTGACCGTGCCGCCGCGAGCTTCACTCATGATCTGCCGGATCGCCCCGACAAAGGTGTCCACCGGTTGCCCGCCCGTGACCGCGTACTGACCGTTGAACACCACGGTCGGCACGGAACTCACGCCGCGTTGCAGCCAGATTTGTTCTTCTTCGCGCACTGCATCGGCAAACTCGTCGGAGGCCAGAATCGCCGCCGCGCGCTGGCGGTCGAGACCGACGCTTTCGGCAATCTGCGTCAGTTGCGCGTGATCGGAAGGGTTGCCGCCGTCCGTGAAATACGCCTTGAACAGCGCTTCTTTCAACGGCAATTGCAAACCCTCAAGCCCGGCCCAATGCAGCAAGCGGTGAGCATCGAAGGTGTTGTAGATGCGGCTGTTGCCATCGGTGCGAAAGGCAAACCCGACGTCGGCGCCACGGGCGCGGATCGCCTCGCGGTTCTTCTGCGACTGCTCCGGGGTCGAGCCGTATTTCTCGCCGATGTGCTCGGTGATGTTCTGCCCCTCGGGGGCCATTTTCGGGTTCAGTTCGAACGGCTGGAAATGAATCTCGGCCTGAACTTCATCGCGCAGAATCTCCAGCGCCTGCAGCAGGCCGTACAGACCGACGACGCACCACGGGCAAGACACGTCGCTGACAAAATCGATTTTCAAAGCGGAACTCATCACACACCTCGCGGGCGGAAATCGTGCGGGAAAGTTTGCACCATACACCGCCAGGTAGCGCAGGTGGCAGCCAGTTTGCAGGAGTGGAACAAGCCTACCGTTCGTCCAGAAAAGCCTTCTACCTGTTAGTTCTGACAGTGGTGCCCGCCGGCTTTTTGCCGCTCAATCGGCTGGGACGCGCAGTGCCCCGGCGGTTTTGCGCACATCAGCCGACTCGGAGAACGCCATGACTGCCCTGTTCATCTACACCCCGGAACAACTGGACGCGCTTCAAGTAGAAAGCCCGCAACAACGGGTCGATCCGTTTGTTGAGATCAAAGCAGCCGGATTGTTTGCTGAAAACGGGATATTCAAGCTGTTTCCCATTCTGATACCGGGCTGGCACCCGGTTGATTATCCTCAGGCACTGTTTGGCGTCGGCGCCGATGAAACGGCCGGGACGGGGCTCGGATGGTATGTACTGATTCCGTCCTATCTACTGATGGCTGCGTCTGACACCGTGCGCCTGTACCTGGGCAAACGCCTTGCGCCGGGTGAAAGCCCTGATCCCGACGAGCCCGGCACGCTGATCAAGACGCTGATCGTGCCCGTCGATCACGACAACCAAAACATCGTCGGGATCATTCCCCGCGAAGCTATCGACAGACCCGGTATCCACTCGATGTGGTACACCATCGAACGGGTCAGCGGCTCGACGTCCGAGCCTTCAGACAGAATCACCGTGTGGTTCAAACCGACCTTTCCTGACAGCCTTGACCCCACCGGCACCAGCCGCGAGCGGCAGCCTCTGGAAGCTCCCGGTTTTCCAGCGCTGATCGACAAGGACATGATCGAAGCCGGGGTCGACTTCGTCATTCCGTTCTGGCGAGTCATGACCCGGGGCGACCAGATCGAGTTGACGATTGCCAGTCAAATCGTCAACTACGTCATCAAGCCTGAAGAGATCGGCAAGGACATCGTGCTGACGGTCGATCCCGCGACGCTCAGGCTGATCGGACATGCCGACCCACTGCTGGTGAGTTACCGGATCACCGACCAGGTGCATAACATCAGCCTGACATCGAAGATCGGCGAGGGCATCCTCGACCCCGATACCTCTTATCTGGAAGCCCCCACGGTCCCCTTGACCCAAGATGACGTGCTGAAGATTGACGACCTCGGCGGCGTTGACATGAAGGTTGACGTGCTGGCGCGGCGTGCGGACGCCAGTCCCGGTGACAAGGTAGAGCTGACCCTTCTGGACTCCCGGAGCGGGTACCGTGAAGTCTTCGGCCCTCTGGACTACAAGGCTGGCGTCGTGGAGTTCAAGGTGCCTTACGCACTGGTGAAAAGGCTGGCCCCGACGACAATCACCCTGAGTTATCAGCGCATCCGGATCGTCGCGGGCAGTGAGGTGCGCACACCGTCGTATCCCTACTCGCCACGGCTGATCGGCGAACAATATCGCGCCCCTGCGCCCACTGCGCCGCAAGCCCGAGGCGGCGTATTTGCCGCTGCACTCGAACGCACGACGAGCTACGCCGGCCCCGGTATCGAGGGCATCGCCGTCGGCGATACAGTGACCTTCACCTGCCTGAGCACCAGCGCGGGCGGCACGACTCGCTTGCAGACCTACAAGCGTGAGGTCACCAGGTCGATGGACATTCCTGGCGTCGGTATCGTGGTGCCATTCGATATCGAGACGACGCACTTCAGCAGTTTCCAGGGAGGCGACATCGCCATGCACTACCTGGTCACCGGTGACGGCCATGCTCAACCGCTGCTGTCGTTTACCAGTCAATTCCGCATCGGCCGTACCCAAGACATTCTGGCGGTGGTCGAAGTCGACACCAGTTCAATGGGCATACTCGACCCCAAGGACATCCCGTTCGGCGCGCCGGCCATTTGTCCTGCCGCCGCCCACACGCGAGTCGGCGACACCGTGCATCTGGAGGTCTGGCGACTGGGCAATAACCTCGACCCGCAAGATCGCCTGGTGTACGCCGATTCATTGCCCATCAGCGCCGGCAATCTCGGCAAGAACATCGAGTTCCGCCTGGCCCTGGAGCTGATCCAGTCGCTACTCAATCGTGTCATCAGTGTTGATTGGTACATCGAGCGCCCTCGCGAGCTGCCGCTGACCGCGCCGGAACTGAATTTGCGCATCGGCGCCAAGGCGCTTGTGCTGCCGGCACCGGAGTTGATCCAAGCCTCGCCGGGCAATCGGGTCGATCCGCTCAACACCGTGAAAAATGCGACGGTTCGTGTCCGTTACATCGGGATGGACACCGCGCACCGCGTGACCCTGTTCGCCAATGGCCGCGACGGCTTTGGCAGTCCGGCGCTGGCCAGCATGCCGGGCAGCACCAGCGGGACGCTGTTGTTTGACCTGCCGCTGACCGCCATTGCGGCCAACATCGGTACCTATATGTCGTTCCGGTATCAGGTGACGCAGGAAGGCATTCAGGATCAAACCTCCAGCGTTGCCCGCTATGAAGTCACGCCCATTGCCAACCCGGAGATCAACTATCCGCGCATGAGCATTACCGAGGCGCCTGACCACAAAGTGCTCAACCTCAACAACTTCCAGGGCGATGCGCACTGGACGCTGGTGCCGTGGCTGTTCATCGCCGTCGGCACCCGCATGCGCGTGGCCCTGAGCGGTCAGCAGGAGGACGGCAGCGAACACGTCATCAGCCTGTTTGACGAGGTCATCACGGCCAACCACATCCGTAGTGGACTGAGCGGCGTGATCGCTCGCGCGCAACTCAAACTGTTCAAGGACGGCACGCAAGTGTTCGGCCTGTCGGTGGCTAACTTCAGCGACAAGGGCGGCGCCGATACGTTCTTCCCGATGCGTGAACTGACCATCAAGACCGAAATGCTGGCCCTCCCGGAGATTACCCAACTGATCGATAACCAGGGAGGCATCACCGGCCAGGTCAGAAACGGCGGCACGTGTGATGCCACCATGCCCAGCCTGGTGGGTAGCGCGACCCCCTACTCAAAAGTTCGTCTGTTCAACGGTCAGGTGTTTTTAAGGACGGTTGACGTCGATGTCGACGGGATCTGGAGAGCCGACGTCTCGATCGGCGAAGGTCAGCACAGCCTGACGGCGCAGACGGCCGACGGCAAACAGGTCTCCCCGGTGTGGAACGTGACCGTTCAAAAGGATTTCTATGAAGTGACCAATTTCTACAACGGCAACTTCAATGGCTGGGCACTCGGTGAAGGTGGCCAGAGCTACAAACTGGTCGGTACGCCACCCAACCTGCTGTTCTGGATTAACACGCCGCTCAAAATCAAGAACTGGGGCATCATCCTCAGCAAACGATTCGACCTGGTGATTGGCGCGCAGTATGAATTCCTGTGTGGCGTCTACAACACCGCGGTCAACAGCTATGACGTCAATCCGTCGTTATCCCTGGGGGTCAGCTACATGCTCGAAACACCTCACAGAGAAATTCCCAAGTTCTCTGACTGGATCCTCCTGCGAGGGGTGTTTACCGCGACTGACCGATCCGCTGTGTTCCACGTTCACAACCTTCAACCGGGTGATATCGGCAATGACTTTTTCCTGCATAACCTGACCGTCAGACAACTGACCAACGCTTAGCCCATCACCGCCGCGCCAGACTGCGCAGCCTCTGCAAAAGGGACTGCGCAGCTGGCTTGAGCAATGCCATCGGCGATGGAAAAATCACAGCACGTTCGCCCCTGCCACCGGCTCGATCTGCGCCCAGTGCGAGGTGTCTTCACGGTGCTGCTGCAGATACGGCAACACCGCCGCCAGCAACGGCGCCTTGAACGCTTCCTGAAAACGATGGGCCAGCCCCGGGATCAGCTTCAACTGACTGCCACGGATATGCGCCGCCAGGTGCACGCCGTGCATCACCGGCAACAGCGGATCGGCCGTGCCGTGCACCACCAGCGTTGGCACGCGCAATTGATTGAGCAAGGCCACCCGGCTCGGCTCGGCCAGAATCGCCATGATCTGGCGCTTCACGCCTTCTGGATTGAACGCGCGGTCGTAAGCAATCGCCGCCTGATGCAGCAACGCCTGTCGGTCATCGGTCACGGCCGGGCTGCCGAGCGCCGCCAGCAGGTCAGCCTGTTGTTCCAGTGCCACTTCGCGATTCGGTGCACCGCGGCGCGCCAGCAGTTGCACCAGTGCCGCGCTCGGCGCTGGCAAGCCTTCGGCGCCGGAGCTGGTCATGATCAGCGTCAGGCTCTCCACCCGTTGTGGCGCCATCGCCGCCAGATGCTGGGCGATCATTCCGCCCATGCTTGCGCCCAGTACGTGGAACTGGTCGATGTGCAGCGCGTCCATCAGGCCCAGCGCATCGTCGGCCATGTCGGTCAGCGAATACGGGGCCGATACAGGCAAGCCGAGCTTGTAGCGCAGCACTTCAAACGTCAGGTTGGCCTCGGCCGGCGCCTGGCGCCAGGTCGACAAGCCAACATCACGGTTGTCATAGCGGATCACCCGAAAGCCTTGCTGACACAGCGCAACCACCACTTCGTCCGGCCAGTGAATCAACTGCCCACCCAGGCCCATGACCAGCAACAGTGCCGGATCCGATGCACGGCCGATGCTCTGGTAGGCAATGCTCACTTGTTGCAGATCGACATGCTCGGTCGGCACATTCACGTCACAACGCGCGGCCGCGAGCGATGGCGCACCGAATAAAAACGCGACCAAAACAGCCGCGAGCGAAAAAAATCCCTTGATCATGAAAAACACCGAAACGCAGAACCCCAGTAGAGCGCGAGTCTGATGAAGTTTGTTCAAGCGCGCTGCCACAGTTGCGTGACAGTTTGATGAAGTTTGCCGAGCGGTCGTCAGCACCGTACAAAAAGCAACGCGATAACTATGTACCACCAGCTCCTGCCACCCCTGACCTCTAATGGCGCGAACGCCGGTTTGCCCGGCCTTCACGCTCTTGGAGAGCCACTTTCATGTTCGACCAACTCTCGCAGCGACCGAGCGACTTCGGCCTCGCCTCCTCGCTATCCGCCGATCAGGATCTGAACCTGCTGTTGAGCGCCACCGCGCGCTGGCGCGATTGCCACGATCAGTGGCTTGAGCTCATGGCCCAGGATCCGCCCTCCATGCTCGATGAGCCGTGGTGGAATGCTCGGGCACGCGGCACCCGGGTGAGCCGCAAGGCCCACGCCATCAGCCTGTATCGCCAGCATTTCGAAGTGTCGAGCCTATGGGCACTCGCCGACGGCCTATTGAACGGCGAACAACTCAAAGCGCTGCAGACGCTGATCGACCCGACCGTGCAGACGACTGCCAGCGTGTCGGTCCAGCAACTGCGGCTCAAAGACGCGAATCAGCTGACGGTCGAGCTGTCCGGTGCGTTGCTCATCACCCTGAGCAGCGATCCGGCTACGCACTGGCTGTACCTGCCGTCGTCCACCTTGGCCTGGATCAGCTTTCCCGAGCGGCAGAAGTTGCAGGAATGGCTGATTGAACAGCAGCCACAATTGCTCGGTCAGCAGCGCCTGGAAACCACGGCCATCCGCGTTGAATACAGTGCGCTCGAAGCCCCGGCATTGACGAAAGGCGCCGAGGCGCTGCTGATGCAGTTCAAGCGCCTGGCAGCAGACCGGCAACGTCGCGAAACCGTGCTCTCGTCGCCCCCGGAACAGCCGGCCGTCGACGGGCAAGACCCTCTCGCGCCGTTCTACCAGCTCAGTCCCGACATTCCACTGGGCCAACGCCTCAAGGCCCTGAGCCTGCAACAGAGCGCACTGGAAAACCTGCTCGGCAGCGACTTTCAAGGTGACGGCAGCGACCCGCGTCTGCAACGCTTGAAACAACAGCTCGATGCGCTCGAGGCTGCCGAACAGGCCAGCCATACGGCCGCCACGCAGTTGCTCAACCCCGCTAGCGACTTGCAGATGCTTGAACTGCGCCATAAGACCCACCCGCCATACACCGCGCTTCATCAGGCACGGCTGAGCGGTTTGCGCGCCGAAGCCCAATTGCAATTGACCCTGAACCAGATCAGCCCTGAAGAGCATCAATGGCTCGAATCCGTTCTGGATGCACCGGCTCAACCCCGCCCGGACACGGTCGTGGTGGCGCGACTGGTCCTGGCAGCGAACGACACCGAGGGCGATCCCCATCGCCGGCAAACCGAGGAACTGGACGGCGTCCTGTTGTTCAGCCACCCCTCGGTATTGTCGCCCGCCTCCCGACAGAGCCTGCTGCTGTACTGGCCCGGGCGCTTCGGTGGCCTGCAGCGATTCGACTCGCGGCAGGCGCTGGAGGCGACGCTGTTCAAGGTTCAGGCCAACGATAAAACCCAGGCGCTGCAGTTGCTGGCGCTGAGCGGCGATCCGTTCGAGTACGCCTTGCAAATGCAGCTCTACGCCTGCGTTCAGGAAGCCGGGCAGATCCTCAGCGCCAATTCCCTTCCCGCGCGTGCGGCGCAACGCCAGTCGGCCCTGCAGGCGCTGCGCGAACAGGCACTTGCTCGCCTCACGGTACCGGCGGCCCCCTCCCGGGACCTGACGTATTCGCACCTCGTCGAACAGAACCACAGCGCGGTATTGGCCAAGCGGCTGCCGTCGTGGTTGAGCGCGCTGCCACAGGAGCGACGCCAATCGCTCAAGTCCCTGCTCAGCGCCTACATCAAGGCAATCAAGCAATCCCACCGGTTAGTCGAGCGCGAACTGCCACCGCGCGACACCTTCAGTCGCCGGGCGATCTTCGCTTATCTGCAAAAGGCCTTCGACCTGAGCGCCAACGTTGAGGTGATGCTGGACATTCCCGACAGCACATCCTGGCGCAAAGAACTCATCGCCGCCCCGGCACCCGGGACGCCGCAGCGCAACAGGCTGATCGCCAGTGCACAACGCAGCAAGCTGGCGCTCGCCGATCTGCTGCAAGGCAACATCGATCAGTCGATGTGGTGGCGCCTGTCGTTCATGCAGGTCGAGGTCAGCGGTGCAGTCGCCACGGAATGTCGCACCGTCAAGGCGGCAATCACCCAGCCGTGGCTGCGCACACTCGTGACCGAGCAGGATCTGGCCGGCCAATACGAAACACTGATCCGTGAGACGTTTCTCGGCCCGCCGGGGGAATCGGCCTTCAACCATCAATATCGCCGTGAGTGCCTGAGCGAACCCTTGCGGCTGATGCTCAAACTGCAAGGCGAGTTCGCGCGGTTACAAGGTGAGATCAACGCTGATGGCCAGCAAATCCTCGACATCGCCATCGATGCCGACAGTCGCGCGGCCTACACCGCCAACGGCCGGCGCATCGTGTTGCTGCCGGCGCACTTGAGCGCAGGCGGCGACGACACGCACGCGCAAGGGCCCAGCACACTGGCGGGCATTACCTTCATCGAAGAACAGATCAGCGGGCAGACGCTGCTGTACCTGCCCGACAGCCCTGACGGGGTATTTCTGCGCCAGTTCGACAGCCTCGAAGCGGCGCGCAAGGCGCTGTACAACCTGTGCCTGAAAACTGCCATGCCCGCGTATCTGGCCGGACGGGCCGTCACGGGCGACTTTGACCGGCATGTCAGCCGGATCAATCAGGCGCTGCTGAAAAACTTCGACGCGATCATTGGCACGGGTCAGGCCTGGCCGGCCAGCACGTCGCTGGCCGCGCACCTGCTCAATGTGCACATGGGACGATTGCTCAAGGCGCATCGCGACACCTCGCGCTCCAACGACGCGTTGTACCTGGAGGGCGTCGCATTGAAATGCGGAGCACTCTTCAACTACCTGAAAATGGCCCTTGGCATGCTGCCCTTCGTCGGCAGCGCCATTGCCCTGTACGACGCCTGGAACAGCGCGAACATGGCGGTGGCGGCCTTTCTGCGGGGCGAGGTCGGACATGGCCTGGCCGAAGTCGAAGCGGTGCTGCTGTCGCTGATCGATGCGGCCATGGACACGCTGCCCGGCACCAGCGCTGCCGGCAGCGTCCGTTCGCTGACCCGCCTGCGCCAGTTGAAGACACTGGGCAAACGCCCTGCCAGCCTGGTCGCCGCGACACAACGCCGGGCGCGATACTCACTGGAGCGCTTTCAGGGTTACGAGTATGAACGGCCGATCTCCCTCGCCGGCCTGCAGCCGGGCAGCGAAGGCATTTATCGTCAGGTCTATCGCCATGCCGACGGCGACTTCATCCTCAGCCACGGGCGCATCTACCGCGTCGAACTGAGCCAGAACCCGCCGCAATGGCGCCTGAGCGGCACCCGCACGCGCACCTACAAGCAACCTGTCGCACTGGATGAAGCGGGCCACTGGAACAGTCACTACGCGGTCTACGGCACAACGATCGCCGGCGGCGGTGTCGGCGGCGGCGCGGTACTCGGGCACGTGGCCGACGGCCTCGACCCACTGTGGCCTGCCGCCATTCGGGCATTGTTGCCGCGCTGGTGGGTTGATCGACAACTGCGCCGCCAACTGACCCTGACCCACAGCATCGACGCCAGCACCCGGCGCCTGGATACCCAGACCCGAAACTCCAACCAGCTGCTGGAGCAGTACCAGGGCCTGACCGTCGCCGAGCGCAAACCGCTGCAAGCCAAGGTCGATGCGGCGTGCATCAACGACATCGATACCGCCGAAGCCGTGTATCACAATCTCGCCGAACTGCTGCCCATGAGCCACGGCAGGCGACGCGTACAGATCGAAGACTTTCAGAGCCGCTGCGCGTGGGTCGCCACCGACCGCACCATCCAGCGTCTCAATGTGTCCCGGGCCAGGCTGCTGGACTATCTGAGCACGATTGACGAACTGGTCGCACAGTCCGACGCCATTCCGTTTACCGAGACCGCGCCGCATCTGCAACTGGTCACCCGCCGAAAAGCGGTGCGCAAGCAGTTCCTGAAAGAGTTCGATCACCTGCGCGCGTGCACCGAAGAAGCCAACCGGTGGAATGCCCGCATCACCAACCGGAGCCAGAGGGCGAAGATGGCCGAGAACGTGGCCGCGCTTAATCAGCACCTTGGCGAGGCCACCTACGACTATCTGAAAACCACCCACATTCTGGAGCTCATCACCCACTACGATGCCGTCGATGATTTATCCTGGACCTACTTTCAGGTGCAGATGAAGAAGGCCCGAACCAAGGTCGGTCGCACACTGCTGACCCAGCATTATCTGCCCGAGGTTCAGGCCAGCGCGGCGCAACGCAATCGCGTACTCGAAGAGTGCCTTGAGACCTACGCCGGGTTCCGTCGCCAGTTGAATGCCTGGCGCATTGGCTATCCGCAGCATCTGGACCTGGAACAGGTCACGCCGTTTCTCGACGGGCTAAGCAAGATCGAAGCCCATGCACGACAGGCCATCAAGAGTCGCCAGCCGATCAAACCCAAAGCGAGCGGCAACAGGCAACTGTTCGAAACCGAAGACAATCAATTGCTGATCGGCACCCAGACCATCGATGCCGTCACCCGACAACGACGCTTCACCGTCGAAGGTCTCGACGGCTATCGGGAAACCTGGCTGCCGCGTTCGAGCGGCAAATACCTCCTGCAGACCGAACCGACCGTCACGGCGTCCGCCGCGCCGACCGATGTTCAATCACTGCTCAAGGAAGCGCGCAAACGCCTCGCCAGTGTTGCGGCCTACAGCAACAAAGTCATGGGCTACGCCCGGCAGGACATGCTGCCCGTGGACCTGGAACATGTGTTGAGCAGTGAGGCGCTGGAACTCAGTACCCGGGCGGACTCCATCGAACGTTTGTCACCCGACGAATCACTGGTGCTGCAATTGAATGCCCAGGCTCAGGAACTGCGCAGCGCCGGCCGGACACTGCGCATCGAGCAATCGATGCGCAGCCACACCCCGACTGAAGGCTATCTGGACTACCTGATACAGCAACAGGTGGTCGACATCCGCAAAGAAGGTGGCCTGCGCGCATTGGGTAAGCGTCCCGACGGGCGCAAGGACTTCCTGCAGGAATACGAAGTGCGCGACCTCAGCAGCAATCCGCCACGCACCTTGTGGTACGCGCACTTCCACTACACCTCGGACAAGGTGCCGTTCGAGGACTTCGTCAAAGCCCACTTGAAGTTGCCGCAGCAACGCAACCTCGGTCTGCAGTGGCAGCAGGCGCAAGCGGCCGGCGGCGCTCAGGTTGAAGCGATCTGGCGCGGTGACATCGGCAAACCGCTGGGCAACCGCCTGTTTTCAGCGCTGTAAGCCAGACACGGCGGAGCACACCCTTGTGCTCCGCTGTTTTTTTGTGGATCGACAGCGCCCACAACATGAGACAAACTCACCACATTCGCTTTAATCACAAATTTTCCTCATGGGGCCAGCCGTGCTTGAAATTCGTCATCTGAAAACCCTGCACGCCCTGCGTGAAGCCGACAGCCTGGTGGACGCCGCCGACCGCCTGCACCTGACCCAGTCGGCGCTGTCCCACCAGTTCAAGGAGCTGGAGGAGCGCATGGGCATGCCGTTGTTCGTGCGCAAGACCAAACCGGTGCGCTTCACCAGCGCCGGTTTGCGCCTGCTGCAACTGGCCGATGCGACCTTGCCGCTGCTGCGCGCCGCCGAACGCGACATCAGCCGACTGGCCGGTGGAACCGCCGGGCGCCTGCACATGGCGATCGAGTGCCACAGCTGCTTCCAGTGGCTGATGCCGACCATCGACCAGTTCCGCGACGCCTGGCCTGAGGTCGAACTCGACCTGGCCTCGGGCTTCGCCTTCGCCCCACTGCCGGCACTGGCCCGGGGCGATCTGGACCTGGTGGTGACCTCCGATCCGCTGGACATCGTCGGCATCACGTACGTGCCGCTGTTCACTTACGAAGCGATGCTTGCCGTCGCCAACCAGCACCCGCTGGCGAGCAAACCGTACATCGTCCCCGAAGACCTGCTGACCGAAACCCTGATCACCTACCCGGTGGAACGCGATCGGCTGGACATCTTCACCCGCTTCCTCGAACCGGCCGACATCGAACCGGCGCAAGTGCGCACCTCGGAACTGTCGGTGATGATGATGCAACTGGTCGCCAGCGGCCGTGGCGTGTGCGGCATGCCGCACTGGGCGCTGCATGAATACAGCTCGCGCGGCTATGTGAAGGCCAAGCGGCTGGGCGAGAAAGGTCTGTTTGCCACGCTGTACGCGGCGATTCGTGCGGACATGCTCGATGCGCCGTACATGCGCGACTTCCTGCTCACGGCCAAGGACACGTCGTTCTCGACCCTGGACGGGGTCAGCGCCGTTCGCTGACGCTGCGATCTTTGGCTCTTAAACAGCGCTGTTTAAGCAACACCTCCAGACACTCTCGCAGGCTACACAACCTTGCGCCGTTGCCTACGGCTACGCCAGAATCCGCCGGCTTGTGCACCTGTGGCCTGCTCTCTATCGTGGATCGGTCGCTGACTCATTCAGCGATCGGGTTTAGCGATCCGGTCCCCTCTACGATGCCCAAGTCCCGTTGCGGTCGTGTCTTGTCTGCGATTGACGTCATGGTGGCTGTGCGTGGGAGACCTTCGGGTCTACCCGGGGTTTCCGTAACCCGGATCGCTAACCTGCGTACAGCCGCCACCTTTACTTGTTTAGCGATGAGTTGTGGCGGCTCAGCCTTTACGGAGATTCGCCATGTTCAAGGTCACGCCCAACCCGCCGGATTCAGACCCGGTCTCCCCTTATGCATCCATCGATTCCAGAAAGCTCCACGAAGCCGCCGACCGCGCCCTCGACCATTACCTCAAACCGCCCACGCCGCCAGACCTCAACCGCAACCCCAGCACACTGTTCCACGTCGCCCCCGGCGCCGATAACGAAAGCCTGCTGGTCCACGCCTGTGAGTCGCTGGCCTCGGCCAGCGTGATGCTCAGCGATTTCGCCGGGTTGCTGGACACGCCGTATCGCAACACGTTGCTCGGCATTCAGCAGGTGGTGATGCTCGGGGAACTGGCGGTGAACCGGGTGCTCGACAACCTCGATCCCCCAGCCTGAAACACACCTGCCCATGTGGGGTCAGCGTGAAGTCAGAGCTGGCGCCACATGTGGATCTTGTCGAAGTAGTCTTCGCCGACCCGCACCGCCAGCGGCTCAAGGCCGAACTGGATGAAGCC
The DNA here is from genome assembly GCF_017491705.1 of Pseudomonas sp. 86_A. Taxonomy (NCBI): domain Bacteria; kingdom Pseudomonadati; phylum Pseudomonadota; class Gammaproteobacteria; order Pseudomonadales; family Pseudomonadaceae; genus Pseudomonas; species Pseudomonas sp. 86_A. Next base: position 15,626 of record NZ_JAFGYS010000010.1, read on the forward strand.
GCAGCGCTGATACAGGTTGAATGCGGCATCGTTGCCGGCGGTGACGGTGAGCTGGATGACTTTCAGCGCCGGATGCTTCTGCGCTTCGGCCAGTACGGCTTGCACCAGTTCATGACCCAGGCCGTGCTGACGAAAATCCGCCGACACGTACATGCCGAACAGCGTGGCCTTGTGGCGCGCCTTCTCACGGGGTTCGAATGCCAGGCCGACAATGCCGGCCAAGGTGCCCGCCTCGAATGCCCCCAGCACCACATCGAGCTTGCTGGTCAGGCGCGCTTCCCACCAGCTCAACGGCATCACCGCGCGTTCACGCACGCTGGAGGTGAACGCCTGCGGATGGCGGTCGTAGGCCTCAAGCATCAGCTCGCGGTAAGCCAGGGCGTGGCTGGCATCCAGCCGTTCGATCCACATGCTCAGGCCGTCCGGCGTTGTTCAAGCATCAGCCGCACCGCCAGGCCACCGAGCACCAGGCCCATGAAGTAGCGCTGGATGGCCAGCCACGTCGGGTTGCGCACGAACCACGAGGCGATGCCTGCCGCAAACAACGCGATCAGCAGATTGACGCTGAAACTGACGCTGATCTGGGTCAGGCCGAGGATGATGCTCTGGGTGAACACCGAACCGTGTTCCGGGGTGATGAATTGCGGAAACACCGAGAGGTAGAACACCGCAATCTTCGGGTTCAGCGCACTGGTGAGAAAGCCCATGGTGATCAGTTTGCGTGACGAGTCCGGCGGCAATTGCTGCGCTTCGAACGGCGAGCGCGCGCCGGGTTTCAGCGCTTGCCAGGCCAGCCACAGCAGGTACAACGCACCAGCCCACTTGAGCACTTCATAAGCCAGCGGCACCGCCACAAACACTGCAGTCAAACCCGCCGCCGCAGCGAACATGTGCACAAAGAATCCACTCACCACACCAAGCAACGACGTCACCCCCGCCTTGCGTCCCTGACAGATCGAACGCGAGATCAGGTAAATCATGTTCGGCCCCGGCGTCAGTACCATCAACAACGCAGCGGCGGCGAAGATCAGCAAGTCTTGAAGCGGGATCATGGCAATGTCCTTTGCGTGAATGATCAGACAAGCGCGGTGAGCGAGTTGCGATAAAACGGCAGGATCAGGTCACGTGTCAATGGCGCCAGAACCACAGCAGGATCAATGGCCGGATCGACCCAGAGCACTTCCTCGATTTCGGCGGCCGGCGTGACATCGGCGTCGATGGTCAGCTGAAAGATTTCGGCCTGAACGACACACCCCGGCTCGTTGGCCGCCGGTGCCGAGAACTGGCCGAGAAAAGACGCCTGCGTCGGATCGATCTGCAGGCCCAGCTCTTCCTCCAGCTCCCGGGCCAGCGCGTGTACCGGCAACTCATGCGCTTCGATCTTGCCGCCCGGTTGCATGAACGCCGCGGTGCCGCGCTTGCGCACCAGCAGGGTCTGGCCTTTGGCGTTGAGCAACAGCGCGGCGGCGATGTGGATGAGGCCGGAAGGTGGAGCGGAAAAAGTCGACATGCAAGACAAGCCTTTGGCGCAAAAACGGCAAGCATCACATGCTTGCCGTTACCGAGCAAAGCCACGGTTGGCGATCTTACGTCGCTTCCTGAAAATCCATCTCCGGCGGCTGCCGCCGAAACCCGCCAGTGAGCACCGCCAGATACACCACGCCAATCGCCAGCCAGCTCAGGCCCAGATACACCGCCAGGTGATCCAGGCTGACCATCAGCCACAAATCCGCGACCAGCCCGATCAACGGGAAGACCAGGAACAGCACGAGCTCGCGCAGGCCCTTTTTCTCACCACCGATCCAGTAGTGAAAAATCACCGACAGGTTGACCAGGCTGAACGCCAGGAACGCGCCAAAGTTGATGAACGAGGTCGAGGTGGTCACGTCGAGTTTCAGGGCCAGCAACGCCACCACCGCACACAGCAGGATGCTGTTGACCGGCGTGCCGAAGCGCGCATGCAGGGTGCCGAAGAACGACTTGGGCAACACGCCGTCGCGGCCCATCGCAAACAGCAGGCGCGAACCGCTGGCCTGGGCGGACAGCCCCGAGGCGAACTGGCCGACGATCAGGCCGATGAGGAAGATCGAGACGAACAGGTCGCCGCCGATATTGCGCGCGATTTCATAGGCCGCCGAGTCGACGCTGGCGAACTGCAGCGACGGGTGCGCGATCTGCACGAAGTACGACACGCCGACGAAGATCAGCCCGCCGATCAGGGTGATCAACATGATTGCGCGTGGAATGGTGCGGCGTGGGTCGCGGGTTTCTTCGGTCAGCGTGCTGACGGCGTCGAAACCGAGAAACGAATAACAGGCGATGGCCGCGCCGCTCATGATCAGCGGCATCTGCATGTCGCCGTTGAAAAACGGTTTGATCGACCACAACGGCGTACTCGCATCGCCGCCGACGTAGTGCACGCAAAGGGCAACGAAGGCGATCAGCACCAAAAATTGCACCAGCATCAGCAAGGCGTTGATGCCGTTGGCCAGTTTCAGGCCGATGACGTTGATCGCGCTGGTGATGCCGATGAACGCCAGCACCCAGATCCACTGCGGAATCGACGGGAACGCCGACGCCAGGTACGCGGCGCCGATCAGCCAGATCGCCATCGGCAGAAACAGGTAATCGAGCAGCACCGCCCAACCGGCGATGAAGCCGAGCTTGGGGCTGATCGCCTTGCGCACGTAGCTGTAGGCGGAACCGGCGACCGGGAACGCGGCGGCCATGCGTCCGTAGCTCAGGGCGGTGAAGAACATCGCCACCAGTGCCGCCAGATACGCGGCCGGCACCATGCCGGCGGTGGATTGCGCGAGGATGCCGAACGTGCCGAGGACAATGATCGGCGTCATGTAGGCGATGCCGAACAGCACCACCGACCCTAATGACAGGGTGCGTTGCAAACGAGCCATGAGCGACTTACTCCGAATTTTATTGGATTTATGGCAGAGCCGAGTTCGGCGAATGTTTCGGTTCTTTTTGTTGTTCGGGTGTTGCTGAGTTTTTATGTTCGATTTGAAATCCCTTGCCCCTCACCCCAGCCCTCTCCCCCAGGGGGTAGAGGGGGGAAAGGGAGACAATCTCCATGGATTTCAAATCCTGAGTTCGACTCGAATTCGCAGTTTCAAATCCTGAGTTCGACTGGGTCCTTCAGGTCGGTGTATCTCGAACAATCAACTCGGTCAGTCCCCTCTCCCCCTGGGAGAGGGTTAGGGTGAGGGCATCGATCAATGATGTGGAATCAACAATTCGCGAACACCATCGCTGCGCTCCAGCACCTCCCCCGGCAGCTTCAAGCGCTGGTCATCCAGATAGCGGTAATCCTTGCGCGCAATCTCCAGTCGAGCGAAGTCCAGCTCGACGCTGAACGTTCCTTCTTCACGCCCCGCCTCGAACAGCAACGTCCCCAGCGGATCGACCAGCGCACTGCCGCCGGCGAACATCAGCCCGTCATCCCCGGCCTCGACGCGGTTGACCATCAGCGCGAACGCCTGATTCTCCTGGGCGCGGGCGGTGATTGCGGTGCGGTGGGTCGGGGCGTACGGGTCCATGTTGCCGTTGGTCACGATCAGCAACTCGGCGCCCAGTTGCGCCAGGGCGCGTGCGGACTCGGGGAATTCGATGTCGTAGCAGATCAACAAGCCGACCCGCACCCCGTTCCACAGGCACGTGGCATAGCGGTCGCCCGCCTCGAACACGCCGCGATCCGAAGCCCAGAGGTGGGTCTTGCGGTATTTCAGGGCGATGCCGTCGGGGGTGATCAACAGCGTGGTGTTGTAGAAGCGACCGTTGTCGTGCTCGGCCATGCCAATGACCACGGCGATGTTGCGCTCGCGGGCGGCGGCCAGCACCGCGCTGACGGTCGGGCCGTCCACCGGCTCGGCGATCTGCGCCACGGTCTCGGCCGTCGGGAAGCCCATCAGGTGGGTTTCCGGGAACACGATCAGTTGCGTGTCGGCCGCGCACGCCGCAATCGCCGCGAGGGCGCGTTCGAGGTTGTACGCGGTGCCATTGTCACGGCCCGCCAATTGGGCGAGTTCGACTTTCATGAGAATTCCTTGTGATGAGCAGCGGGCGCCGAAAGATTGCCCGGTGGCTGTCTGTGGGCCAGTATGCGCAGCAAGCAACCGGCCAGGGAATCACGCGGCCGGGGTAACCCGATAGGGGTAGTTCATGTCCGTTTCGTTTGATGACATCACCTGGCACCGCGCCGTCGGCCAATTGATCGACGCGCTCGACAAGCCGAATTTCTGGGCGCAACTGGTGCGCCTGCTCGATCAGTACGTGGCGTTCGATAGCTGGGTGGCGCTGCTGTTCAGCGCTGATCAGCACCCGCAGGTCTTCGCCGAATGCCCCGGCGAGGACGGCAGCCCCGACCAGCTGTTCCAGGATTATCTGCGCGGGTTGTACCTGCTCGACCCGTTCTACATCGCCTGCCGCGAGCAGTCGCGCACCGGCCTGTACCGCCTGTCGGAGGTGGCGCCGGAGCATTTCGAGCTGACCGAGTATTACCAGCGATACTTTCGTCTGAATGTGGTCGCCGACGAAATCCAGTTCAATTGCCAGCTCGAAGGCGAACGCACGCTGTGCCTGTCGCTGGGCAGTGAAAAACGTTTCACTGGCGAACAGATTGCCGTGCTGTCGTTGATTCAGCCGTGGGTGCTGGGTTTGTTGCGCCAGCGCCTGCCTTACGAGATCAACGAAACCGTGGCGCTGGCTGCCGCGCCTGCGCCGGCCGACTGGCGCGTGCAGCTGGAGGCGTCGGTGCAGCAACTCAAGGGCGCGCAACTGACGGCCCGGGAACTGGATGTGGGGCGTTTGATGCTCAGCGGTTGCTCCAGTAAAGAAATCGCCCGTAAGCTGGAAATCTCCGTAGAAACCGTGAAAGTCCATAAGAAACACATGTACAGCAAGCTGGGGATCAAATCCCAGTCGGAGCTGTTTTCGATTTTTCTCCAGGCGCAGAACGCCTGAAACGCCTCGCCACAAGAGCAAGCCAGTCTGCGCGCCATGGGTAACCATTGAGTCCGAACCAAGGAAACCGTATGAGCCTGTCACTCCTGAGCCGCTACGCCTTCTTTGCCGTCTGCGTGATTTTCACCCTCG
>NZ_JAFGYS010000010.1:20827-198463 GCF_017491705.1 Pseudomonas sp. 86_A
ACGCCTCGCCACAAGAGCAAGCCAGTCTGCGCGCCATGGGTAACCATTGAGTCCGAACCAAGGAAACCGTATGAGCCTGTCACTCCTGAGCCGCTACGCCTTCTTTGCCGTCTGCGTGATTTTCACCCTCGCCAGCCTGCCTTTTCTTGAACACGACTGGCTGTGGCCGATCACCGCCGTGACCGCCGTGCTGAGCCTGCTCGGTGTGTTCGACCTGCTGCAGAGTCCGCACGCGGTGCGCCGCAACTACCCGATCCTGGGCAACATCCGCTATCTGGTCGAAGCGATCCGCCCCGAGATCCGCCAGTACCTGCTCGAATCCGACAGCGACGCCCTGCCCTTCTCCCGCGCCCAGCGCTCGCTGGTCTATTCGCGAGCGAAGAACGAAACCGCCGACAAACCGTTCGGCACGCTGATCGACGTGTATCAGTCCGGCTTCGAATTCATCGGCCACTCGATGCGCCCGGCACCGTTGAGCGACCCGAGCAGTTTCCGCGTCACCGTCGGCGGCCCGCAGTGCACCCAGCCGTATTCGGCCTCGGTGTTCAACATCTCGGCGATGAGCTTCGGCTCGCTCAGCGCCAACGCCATCCGCGCGTTGAACCAGGGCGCCAAGCTCGGCAACTTCGCCCATGACACCGGCGAAGGCAGCATCAGCCCTTACCACCGTGAACACGGCGGCGACCTGACCTGGGAGCTGGGCAGCGGCTACTTCGGCTGCCGCACCAGCGACGGCCGTTTCGACCCGGAGCGCTTCGCCGCCCAGGCGCAGAACCCGCAGGTGCGGATGATCGAAATCAAGATGAGCCAGGGCGCCAAACCGGGCCATGGCGGGATCCTGCCCAAACACAAGGTGACCCAGGAAATCGCTGACACCCGCGGCATCATGATGGGTGAAGACTGCGTCTCGCCGTCACGTCACAGCGCTTTTTCCACGCCGATCGAGATGATGCATTTCATCCAGCAACTGCGTGAACTGTCCGGCGGCAAACCGGTGGGTTTCAAGTTCTGCCTCGGTCATCCGTGGGAGTTCATGGGCATCGCCAAGGCCATGCTGGAAACCGGCATCCTGCCGGACTTCATCGTCGTCGATGGCAAGGAAGGCGGCACCGGCGCCGCGCCGGTGGAGTTCACCGACCACATCGGCGTGCCGATGCGCGAAGGCCTGTTGTTCGTGCACAACACCCTGGTCGGCCTGAACCTGCGCGACAAGATCAAACTCGGCGCCAGCGGCAAGATCGTCAGCGCCTTCGACATCGCCAGCGTGCTGGCCATCGGCGCCGACTGGGCCAACTCGGCACGCGGCTTCATGTTCGCCATCGGCTGCATCCAGTCGCAAAGCTGCCACACCAACAAATGCCCGACCGGCGTCGCCACCCAGGACGCCCTGCGCCAGCGCGCCCTTGTCGTCCCGGACAAGGCCCAGCGCGTCTACAACTTCCACCGCAACACGCTCAAGGCGCTGGCAGAAATGCTCGCCGCCGCCGGCCTTGAACACCCGTCGCAACTGTCGGCCAAGCACCTGGTGCGGCGCATGTCGGCGACCGAAATCAAACTGTTCTCGCAGCTGCATGTGTTTCTGAAGCCGGGGGAATTGCTCACCGGGGAAGTGAATGGCGAGTTCTATTCGCGGATGTGGCAGATGGCGCGGGCGGACAGTTTTGAGCCGCAGGAAGTGGCGGCGGCATGATGAGCGATGCGCCAGCCTGATCGACAGGCTGGCGCCTCAGGATCGCTGCTGGCGAAACAGCACGAAGCGGAAAAAGCAGTACCCCAGAAAAATATTCAGAAACGAAAACGAAGCCAACGTCACCAGCCCGGGCAACTGCCTGGCGTCGGCGATCACTCCCACACCAAAACTTACGGCCCCCATCAAGCCGATGAACATCAGGTAGGCGAATATCGACGTTTCCCTTTCGAACGTGTAAAGCGCGTTCACGTAAAACGAGAACGCCGCAGCCACGCAGAACGCCGCAAAGTTGCTGGCCGCCTGGTCCAGGCCTGCTGCACTGCGAAGGACAAAAAAAACTTGCCAGTGGATCAGGGCATCAGCCAATCCGATCACGGTAATTGCCGAGAATCCTTTCATGTCCAGTCCTTGCGTATCCCGCTTGACGGGGCTTTCAAGCTAGGGCACTACGCCGGAATGGTCTACTGTCAGAAATTACAGGTACACCGTGGATTGCGACGGACGGTCAGCTTCACCCCTGCAGCAACCTGCCGCTTGCGGGGGGTTGGTATCGCTCTTGCAGATCGGCGCTTGACGCACCTGCGGCACCCATGAAAAAGCCCCGACCAATTGGCCGGGGCTTTTTTATAACCGCACGTTCAACTTACGAAACCGAACGCACCGCACCTTGCGATTCACCGGTCGGCTGCAGCTTGAACACGTAGAACAACACGGTCAGCAGCACCAAGAACGCTGGCCCCACGTACAGCGCCACGCGGGTGTCCGGGAAGTACGCCATCAGGCCTACCACCAGCACCAGGAACGCCAGTGCGAAGTAAGAGCTGACCGGGTACAGCCACATCTTGTATTTCAGGCCGGCTCGTTCGCTGGCGCTCAGGCCTTTGCGGAATTTGAGTTGCGCCAGCAGGATCATCACCCAGGTCCAGATCGCGCCGAAGGTGGCGATCGAGGTCACCCAGACGAAGACTTTCTCCGGCACCAGGTAGTTGAGCAGCACGCCGATCAGCAAGGCGAAAATCGACAGCAGCAACGCCCGGCGAGGCACGCCGTTGGAGGTCTTGGCGAAACCCGCCGGGGCCTGGCCGTTCTGCGCCAGGCTGTAGAGCATGCGCCCGGTGCTGAAGATGCCGCCGTTGCACGACGACAGTGCCGCGGTGATGACCACGAAGTTGATGATGCCGGCGGCGGTCTTGATCCCCAGACGCTCGAAGGTCATCACGAACGGACTGCCCTGAGTGCCGATTTCGTTCCATGGGTAGATCGACAGAATCACGAACAGCGCGCCCACGTAAAACAGCAGGATGCGCCAGAACACCGAGCCGATGGCGTCGGGAATGGTCTTCTGCGGGTTCTTCGCTTCACCGGCGGTCAGGCCGATCATCTCGACACCCAAGTAGGCGAACATGACCATCTGCAGCGACATCAGCACACCGGTCACGCCATTGGGCATGAAGCCGCCGTGGGCCCAGAGATTGGAAATCCCCAGCGCCACGCCGTCGTTGCCGAAACCGAACGCAATCACGCCGATGCCGCCGATGACCATGGCGATGATGGTGACGATTTTGATCAAGGCGAACCAGAATTCGAACTCACCAAAGGCTTTTACCGCGATCAGGTTGATCGAGCCCATGCTGACCAGCGCCGCGAGCGCCCAGATCCAGCGCGGTACATCGGGGAACCAGATGCCCATGTACACGGCGACGGCGGTGATTTCCGCGACGCAGGTCACCAGCCACAGGAACCAGTAGTTCCAGCCGGTGAGAAAGCCCGCGAGCGGGCCGAGGTAGTCCTGGGCGTAGCGGCTGAACGAGCCGGCCACCGGGTTGTGCACGGCCATTTCACCGAGGGCGCGCATGATGACCAGGATCGCCAGACCGCCGAGAATGTAGGACAGCATGATCGCCGGACCGGCCATTTCAATGGCCTTGGCCGAACCCAGGAACAGGCCGACACCGATACAGGCGCCGAGCGCCATCAGGCGGATATGCCGTTCACCGAGTTCGCGTTTGAGCGGGCCGCCGTGAGCGGTCTCGCCATGGGGCAGGTGATTGCCGACTGGCATAGGGATACAACCTCGTCTTGTTATTGGATATGACCACCGAGTATCGAAGCGTCGACCGATAGGCCTCAGCCTCCCGAAACCGCGCCAGCCTCGTGGGCAAACGCGTCTCGCAGGTCCCAACCTGCAAGATCAGCGGGGCGTGCAGTATAAAAAGCTTGTGACAGGGCTTTTCACTCTATAAACCACAACATTCAGCGGGAAGTCTGGGCAATAAGCCGGTTTACGGAGAGGCATTACCTGGACTCCGTAGGATTTTTCCCCACTAAAAAGGCCGGCGAGTATTGCACAGCGTTGGTGCATCGTCATGCCCTTGCGTGGGTGGAATTGCGCGGGTGATGGCTCTAGCACAGCTGTTTCGATGAACTTGACTGTCTAATCCCCCCTGTGGCGAGGGAGCTTGCTCCCGCCCGGCTGCGAAGCAGTCGTAAATCCTGCCCAAGCGGTGTTTCAGACAGATCGCGATTACAGGGATTGGGGCTGCTACGCAACCCAGCGGGAGCAAGCTCCCTCGCCACAGAAGGCGCGACATCTGGATGCTTTCAGAAACTTCGTACAGTCATCGCAGACCCACCTCTTGAATGAGGCGACTAGCGTGAATCAGGATTGAAATCGCAAAGGACGCGACGGAATGCGTAAACATCTACATTCACATAGGCTACGCCGAGGCCGCTATTCGGAATCGGGGCGTGCCTATCTGATCACTGCAGTGGTGTATCAGCGCCGCAGGATATTCAGCGATTGGCAGGTAGGCCGTTTATTGGTAGCGGAGCTCAGGCGAGCTCATGATCAGCGATGGGTCGACTCGATCGCCTGGGTGGTGATGCCTGACCACCTCCACTGGCTGGTCCAGCTGGAAGCAATGCACATGGAAGGCCTGATGCAAGCGGTGAAGTCCCGAAGCACATTGTCGATCAATCGCGCCCTGAATCGAAAAGGCGCTTTCTGGCAAACCGGTTTCCACGACCGCGCCATACGCGACGGCGAAGAACTGAAACCGTTCGCCCGTTACATCATCGCCAATCCGCTACGGGCTGGCCTGGTGGAAAAAATTGGCGACTATCCACTTTGGGACGCCTGCTGGCTTTAAAGCTCCCACTTCCCCTGTGGCGAGGGAGCTTGTCGAACCGTCGCACCGCCCCGCTCGGCGGCGAAGCCGTCGTAATACCTGCGCACGCTGTGTTTCAGAAAAATTGCGACTACAGGGATTGGGACTGCTGCGCAGTCCAGCGGGAGCAAGCTCCCTCGCCACAGGTGCAGTTTTGTTCAGACGATTGCCCCCGCACTTTTTCTTCCCCATCCCCAACCACCGTCTAAGCTTCAGTCAAGTCCGATCAATCTGCGTGAATGGATCAATCGACTATGGGCGCTTTGTGGCAAACCGATTCGAGTAAAGCCGTGGTTCCGACTGAACGTGTGGATGAAGCGCCTATCTCCCCAAAAAAACGCCGCAACCGGCATGGCTGGAAGGCGTTCTGGTTATTGTTGGTGATTATCGCCATCGTGGTGGGGCTGGCCGCGAGCAAGGAGATGCGCACCTCGCGCTTTCAGTCCCGGGAGCTGAGCCAATACGCCGCCTCACTCAAGTATCAGCTGGAACCCGGTCCCAGCGAAGCGATCCGCTACCCGGGCAACGGGCCGTTCGATCTGCGCCTGGGCTACAGCTCCCTTGATGAATTTTTGCCACGCCTGCTCAAGCGCGATTATGTGATCACCGAGCAGACCCGGTTTTCCCCGGCGCTGCTCAGCTATACCGACAAAGGCTTGTTCGTGCCCTACTCGGAAAAAATCCAGGCCGGGCTGTCGATCACCGATTGCCGCGCCGCGCCGTTGTATCAGTACAAGTATCCGCAGCAGCTGTATGCGAGTTTTGCAGCGATCCCACCAGTGGTGGTCAGCAGCCTGCTGTTTATCGAAAACCGCTTTCTGCTCGACCCCAGGCAACCGCTGGCCAACCCGGCGGTGGACTGGCCGCGCTTCGGCATGGCGGCGTGGTCGCAGGTGGCGAAATTGCTCCACCTGCCGGGGCAATCGGCCGGTGGCAGTACGCTGGCGACGCAACTGGAAAAGTACCGGCATTCGCCCGATGGCCTGACGGTGTCCGGCGCCGAGAAGATCCGCCAGATGATTTCCGCCAGTGTGCGCGCCTATCAACCCGGGCCGCAGACCCTCGGCGCCCGGCAGAACATCATTCGCGACTACCTCAACAGCGTGCCGCTCTCTGCCGTGCCGGGCCACGGTGAAGTGCACGGCATGGCCGAAGGCTTGCGGGTCTGGTACGGCAGCGATTTCAACAAGGCCAATGAACAGCTGAACAGCCCGGCCACCGACCCGAAAACCATGGCCGACAAAGGCCTGGCCCTGCGCGAAATGCTCTCGCTGATGATCGCCCAGCGCCGCCCTTCGCATTACCTGACCAAGGGCCGTGAAGAGCTTTCCGACCTCACCGACAGCCACCTGCGCCTGCTCAAACAGGGCGGCGTGATCGACAGCGCCCTGGCCGATGCCGCGCTGGCGAGCAAGGTCACTTACCGCGACTGGCAGACCCAGCCGACCATTCAGCCGATCGAAACCAACAAGGGCATCAGCGTCGCCCGCAGCCGTCTGGCGAGCATGCTCAATCGCCCGCTGTACGACCTCGACCGCCTCGACCTGTCGGCCACCAGCACCCTGCAGGGCGATCTGCAGACCCAAGCCACCGAGTACCTGAAAAAACTTGCCGACCCCGGGTTTGCCGGGCAGATCGGCCTGATCGGCGAACGCCTGCTCACCCCCACCAGCACCACCCAGGTGCGCTACAGCTTCACCCTGTTCGAGCTGACCCCGGACGGCTCACGGGTGCGCGTGCAGACTGACAGCACTGATCAACCGTTCGACATCAACGAGGGCAGCAAACTGGAGCTCGGCTCGACGGCGAAGATGCGCGTGCTGACCACCTACCTGCAGATCATCTCCGAGCTGCACGACAAGTACGGCGCCATGAGCGTGCCGGAGCTGAAGAAAGTCGAGGTGCCGGATCAGGATCGCTTGAGCCAGTGGGTGATCGACTACCTGATCCAGAACAAGGACCACGACCTGTCGAAAATGCTCGGCGCCGCACTCGACCGCAAATATTCGGCCAGCCCCGGCGAGGCGTTCTTCACCGGTGGCGGCCTGCACGTGTTCCACAACTTTCGCAAGGAAGACAACGGCCGCATGCCGACCCTGCGCGATGCCCTGCGTGAGTCGATCAACCTGCCGTTCATTCGCCTGATGCGCGATGTGGTGCGTTACGTCACCTACTCCGGCCCCAACAGCAGCGCCGAATTGCTCAAGGATGATCGCGACCCGCGGCGTCAGGAATACCTGGCCAATTTTGCCGATCGCGAAGGCACTTCGTTCCTGCTCAAGTTCTGGAAAAAGTACAAGAACAAGGACACCCAGGCACGCCTCGACACGTTCCTCGACAGCATGCGCCCGACGCCGATCCGTATGGCCGCCGTGCACCGCTACCTGTTGCCCAACGCCAGCCAGGAAGACTTCAACAGCTTTGTGCGCGCGCACCTCAAAGGCGCCAAGCTCACCGAGAAACTCACTGACGACCGCCTGATTCGGCTGTACGACGCTTATGGCCCAGGCACCTACGATCTGCCCGACCAGGGCTTCATTGCCAAGGTCCACCCGTTGGACCTGTGGCTGATGGGCTACCTGCTGCACAACCCGGACGCCACCTTCACTCAGATCGTCAAGGCCAGCCAGTTCGAACGCCAGGAGGTTTACAGCTGGTTGTTCAAGAGCAAGCACAAGGGCGCTCGCGACAGTCGTATCCGCACCATGCTCGAGATCGAAGCGTTCCTCGAGATTCACCAGCGCTGGCAGAAAGTCGGCTATCCGTTCGATCATCTGGTGCCCTCACTGGCCACCGCCATCGGCAGTTCCGGCGACCGCCCGGCGGCACTGGCCGAGCTGATCGGCACCATCCTCAACGACGGCGTGCGCATGCCGACCCTGCGCATCGACAGCCTGCACTTTGCCGCCGACACACCGTATGAAACGCGCCTGACCAACGACCCGCATGTGGGCAAACGGGTCATGCCTTCGGAAGTCGCCACGGCGATGCGCGAGGCGCTGTCGCAAGTGGTGGACTCGGGTACAGCGAAGCGGGTCTCCGGCAGCTTCAAGACTGCTGACGGCACACCTTTGGTGATGGGCGGCAAGACCGGTACCGGCGACAACCGCATTGAAGCCATCGGCTCCGGCGGACGCATCCTCAGTTCCAAGTCGATCAACCGCACCGCGACCTTCGTGTTTTACATCGGCAACAACCATTTCGGCACGCTCACCGCCTTCGTCCCCGGGCGCTCGGCAGAGAACTTCAAATTCACCTCGGCGCTCCCCGTGCAGGTGCTCAAGGGCATGGCGCCGATCCTCTCGCCCTATCTGCAACCGGGCACCCACACGCTGTGCCAACCGCCAGAGACGGTGACGGCACAGTTGTAAAAAACCGGGTGGTATTCCTGTATTTCTTAGCGTTGAAATGTGGGTGGTTCACCGCGCAAACCCGCCGCGTTTCAAACGGCTTTTTGCGCTTTTTTCGGGCAAGGCGCTTACCTAGTCTGGTCGCTCCATTCTTGATCAACGGACGATCAGACCATGCCCAATCCCCCTCTGACAGTGGAACAGTCAGCGCAGGCCCCGTCGGCCTCGGCCGAACGCAGTGTCCATTACAAGATCATCCAGACAGCCCTCCCGGACTGGCTGCTGAAAACGTCGCCAGCACGGGTCGCAGCATTGAAACGCGTCAAACTGACCCTGCCCGACTGGCATCGCCAGGCCGCGGCGAGCGCCCACGCCCAACTCAAGGGTGAGATCCAAAAGGCCTGGAGCGCCCAGAACGATGTCGACCGCGCCCTGAGCGACCTGCAGGATGTCTACACCTTCGCCAAGCCCTTGCTGCAAAAGGCCTTGAAGGACCGCTTCGGCGTCGAGGATGACGTCGAAGAGACCTGGGTGCGCCTGTACATGCCGGTCAACACGTCGTGGTGGACGTATGATTTTGCTTCGGGCAAACGCAGCCGCACGGTGTCCCTGCTCGATGCAGCCCTGCACAATTTTTCCCGCGACGAATCCTTCAGCGCCGACTCCGAGTTCATCACCCGGCCCGATACTCGAGGGCATTTCGAGATCAAGCCGCTGAAGGGCAAACTCAGCATCAAGCAGTTCCAGACGTTGTGCCGCGAGCTGAATATCGGCGCCAGTTACCAGCGCCATCTGCGCGAGTTCGTGCTGTCGAAAAACCGTGTGGCCAGTAATTACCTGCGCATCAAGGTCATCGAGAGCCAGAAGCAGGCGTTGCGGGCTGCCGCGCGCCTGGCCCTGCTGAAAAAGGACATCGACCAGCGCGGTTTCGACGTGATTCAGGGCATGCTCGAAGACCGCGCCCAGGTGCTGTGGCATGGCCGGCCCGTGCGTTATCACACGCTGAGCATGATGGACACCTCGCTGTCAGGCATCGTCCTGATTGCCAGCGACCTGCTCTGCGCCACCCACCCCGTTCCGGTGATCGCTTACGTCCCGAATGATCCAGAGCACCCGCTCAAGCAATACCCGACGGCGCTGGCGTTAATGAACGAACTGTCCCGCCAACTGCGCGATACGCAATCGAAACCGTCCTATCAAGAGTTCTTCAGCCAGTTCGTCGCGCATCAGCAACGGGGGTATTTCTTTGCCCGGTTGAACGAACGACTGAGCAACGTCAAGTGGCAACCGGTGCCCGCCGGCTCCAGTTTGCCGACCTGGCGTGAATGGGCGGTGGATAACCCTAGGCTGCAATTTCGCGTGTCGAGGATCGAGGACGATCGCGAGACCCGTTTCACCGGGGATCTGTGGAAATACCTCTACCAGCAGAAGCTGAACAAGATCCTCAACGACGGCCGGGAAGTCGCCATCTCCACCGAATACGCCGACCGCATGGCGCGCTGGGCCTGGTGGGACAACCTGGAAAGAATACTCTCGGACATCCTCAATGCCGCGTTGCTGGTGGCCCTGCCGTTTGTGCCCGGGCTGGGCACCCTGATGCTGGCGTACACCGCTTATCAACTGACCGATCAGGTGATCGAAGGCATTGTCGACCTCGCTGAAGGCCGGTTGGCGCAAGCCGGCGAGCAGACCATCAGCGTGCTGGAGAGCGTGGTGCAACTGGGGGTGTTCGCCGCAGGCACGACGCTGGGCAATGTCGCGCAGGCGAAACTGTCGTCCTTCTTCGAAGGCTTGAAACCGGTGAAACTGTCCGACGGCCAGACCCGTTTGTGGAACCCGGACCTGAGCCCTTATCGCCAGCCTGAAGCGGCGCTGCCATCGCAAAGCCGACCCGATGCCCAAGGCTTGCATACGCACGGCAAGAAACGACTGCTGCGTGTCGACCAGCAGGTGTTTGAAGTGACCAAGGACCCGGTGACCAATGAACACCGCGTCCGCCACCCGAAACGCCCCGAGGCGTACTCGCCAACACTCAAGCACAACACCCGGGGTGCCTGGGTCTGCGAAACGGAGAATCCGCGGCAGTGGCAAGGGTCGCAACTGATGCGGCGGATCGGTCATGCCACCGAGGGTTTCACCGATAAGCAACTGGAGCAGGTCCGCCAACTGACCGGCACCGACGAAGACATCCTGCGCCGCATGCACGTGGAAAACGCCCCGCCGCCGCCCCTGCTCGCCGATACCCTGCAGCGGCTGGGCAACGCTGGTGCACCGAGCGAAGCCGCCGCCGCACCTACGCCCGAGGTGAAACAGCTGCTGGTGGATTGCCCGCAATTGACCACGGTGCTCGCCGAGCGGGTGATCGCCCAGGCGCGCCCGTCGGAATTGCAGCAAATCACCCAACGGCGCACCGTGCCTTTGCGCTTGAAAACCACCGCCCGCGAGCTGCAGTTCGAGGTGCAATCGGTCAGGGCCGCTCAGGGTTTGCATCGTGAGGCGCTGAGCAACATCGACAGTGAACGCCTGATCCTGGGCACCCTGCGCCACCACAGCGATACCTTTGCGACGCTGCGCATCGACATTCGCGACGGCACGTTCGACGGCGAGTTGCGTTGCAGCGCCGGGCCCGAATCGGCCGAACGCCATCGCGTCCTGGTGCGCCTCGCCGACGACCGCTATGCCGTGCGCGATGGCAATGACCAGCCGGTTCATCCTGCCAGCGGTTTGTACGAAGCGATGCTCCATGCCGTCGAACAGGATGGCGGCAGTGCGCTGGGTTACCGCACCGGTGAAACCGAACAATTCAAACAATGGATCATCGCCAAGACCGCCGCGCCGAGTGAACGGCGCACCGTGCTGGCCGAACCGCCGATACGCCCGGTTGCCCAGCCCGACACCTTGCTGCTGGTACGCGGCGGCGGTCTGAGCCGTGACGGCGCCACGCTGCACGAACGTATCGCGGATCTGCACCCGCATTTCAGTCCACGCGAGGTCGATGCCTTCGCCGCGGCATTGACCGAACGGGGTGAACCGCTCAAGGCCATCGAAACTCAGGAGAATGACCTTGATGAGTTACGCAAGATTGTCCACCGCTGGCGCTACCAGCAACCGGAGAGCTGGGGCCCCGACCGCCAAGGGTTCAACGGCGGTGGCGGGCGGCATATCTATGAACGCCTGCTCGACTGCTTCGAACGCAGAAACCAAGAGCTGGGCAACCGCGCGGATCCCGCTTGCTATGCCCTGGATCTGTCCCGGGAGCTGACGTCCGTTAACCTCGAAACCTGGTGGGCCAAGCGCCCGGCGCTGAAAAAATTTCTCGACCGGGTGACCGTGCTCAAACTCGACAACACGCGCTTTGCCACCGACGAAAACGGTTTGCTCAAGGACTTCCCCAATCTGGTCGAGCTCAGTGCCAAATATTGCGAGCTGACGACGTTACCTGTGCGCATCGGCACCACGCTGCGCCGCCTCGAACGCCTGCGGCTGAACAACAACCACATCGTGCTGGATGCTGCCGCCGTCGAACGGCTGCGCAACCTGACCTACCTTGAAGTCCTGAAAATGGACGACAACCCGCTGGGCCTTTCACCAGACCTTTCGCGCATGCCGCGACTGAAAGTGGTGGCGCTGAAAAACACCGGTCTCAGCGAATGGCCGCTGGGTATTCTGAGCAAGCCCAGACCTCGGGGGTTTCTGCTTGATCTGCGCGGCAACCCGCTCACGCAATTGCCCGAAGTGGTCGAAGGTTCGGATGCGCAATGGCTGGTGGCGCGCACGCGGCTGGACGTCGCGGCGCTGTCGGAGGTCAATCAGTTGCGCTACCAGGCCCATCGTCGCGCGATGGCGCTGCCACCGGAAGCGGTCATGCCTGCCGACCCGACACGCGTGCCCTCCATCGTTTCCTCATACGGCGCCGACTACTGGGGCGATGTGCCGGGTTGGGGGGTCGACCGGGAAACGCCGTGGTCGGAACTGGTGGACGAACCCGCAGCGGAGCCGTTCATGGCGACGCTGCTCAGTGTGCGTGAATTCCACGACTATCGGGCCGGTGGCGCGGCGCGCGAGCAATTGATGCAACGGGTCTGGCGCATGCTCGATGCCGTGCATCACGACAGTCAGTTGCGCGAAAAGCTGTTCAATATGGTCGTGGCACCGGTGGACTGCGCCGATGCCGGCGCCCAGTTGTTCAACCAGATGGGCATCCATGTGCTGGCGTCCGAGGCCTATGCCTACGCCATCGATGCGAAGGAACTGGAGCAGCAATTGGTGACACTGGCCAAAGGCGCGGCGCGGCTCAAACAGGTGAACGAGATTGCCCGCGCGGATGTCGCCAGCCGTGGCGGCACGCCAGACGATGTGGAGGTCTACCTGGCTTATCAGACTGGATTGGCAGAGCGCCTCGACTTGCCTTGGCAATCCAGGGGCATGCTCTACCGGCCGGTCTCCGGGGTCACCGACGCAATGATCGATCAGGCCGGCGACACCGTGCTGGCGCTGGGCGAAGGCGATGGTCTGGTCAACGAAATGCTCGAACAGACCTTCTGGCAAACCCATCTGGAGCAGCGTTACCCAGTGCGGCTGGCGTCGAACAAGCAGCGTTATCTGCAGCTCTTCGACAAGCTCGAGGCGCTACGCAGCACCCAGCGCGAATGGCTCGACGCGCGCACATCGGGGGTGCATCGCATCGCGTTGCGCAACCAGTTGCGCGAGCTCGCCCATGACCTGCCGGTGCCGGACACCGTGGTATTTGCCGACGAGCCGATCAGCGACGCGATCTATAACCGCGTACTGATCGATCTGGTTGACGAAGAAAAGGAACTCTCGCGGCAACTGACCCGTGAGGCGATGAAGCGCGCTGACCTGTAACACCAGCACGCCCGCGTGCTGACGGCCATTGCAGCCGTCAGCACGCGGGAGCGCTGCCGCGCATGGCTCAGACTTCCGAATCCCAGACCACGGTGACGTTGCCGGAATAGCGTGTGGGCGCCCCGGGCAAAAAGAGATGCTCGAATCGCTCGACCTCGAAATGCAACGTACCCGGCTGATGGTCGACATAATGGCCGGGCTGAAAAATCAACGCTCCACTCTCTGTCACCAGTTCCTGGCGCTGAACCGGTCTCCCGGCGCTGTCGGTCAAGCCACCCGGCAAGCTCACACTGACTTTCATCGGCACTGACAGGATCGAATCCCGATCAGCGAGGAAACACACTTTTCCATCGCTGAGCGAACACTCCACAAACATTTTGAAGCGCGAGCTGGCGGACAGATTGAACGTCTGATCACGAAACAGCCGCGTCGGTTTGCGCCCGCCTTGCAGCCAGCGCTGCCAGCCTCCGGCGGGGACCAGCTCGACCTTTTCGCCGCCGGGCGGGATGTCGACCTTGAGGGTGTGTTGCACATTGAGGTTGAAGTTGAGGGTCAGTACCGGACTGCTCGGCAACATGACATCGCCGAAGTCGAAATCCGCACCGGGCCCCAGCGTGTAAGTCAGCGAGCCGTCGTAATCGCCGGCGAACATCTGCAAAGGGTCCGGTGCCTCCAGCTCATAAGCGAAATCCAGATACGAGTAACGCATCCACGGCACATCGAATTTCGCCTGTTTGATGCACGCTGCCTGCTCGGGGGTCTTCCAGAAAAAACCGTAGTTGGTGGGGTAGTAGTAACCAAAGCCGCTGTATCCGCAGGGCGCCGGCGCATAGACCCAACTCAAGCCCCACAAACGGTTATGTGCCAGGCGATAATCATTGTCAGTGCTGCCGGTCAGCTTGATCACATCCTCTGTTTCATAACGGGAGCCGATGCCGACAATCCGCACCTTCAGACGGTGTGCGGTGCCGGTCTCCCGGTGCAGAACCATCAGTTCTCGCCACTGTGCGGGCACTTGAAACGTAGCGCCCTGACGTGGCGTGTTATTG
Organism: Pseudomonas sp. 86_A; assembly: GCF_017491705.1. NCBI lineage: Bacteria > Pseudomonadati > Pseudomonadota > Gammaproteobacteria > Pseudomonadales > Pseudomonadaceae > Pseudomonas > Pseudomonas sp. 86_A. The sequence goes on from NZ_JAFGYS010000010.1 coordinate 34,950, forward strand.
GCAGGGATAGGGCCGCTGGATTCGAACACGATTGGCACCCGCAGGCTGAACATGTTGTTGTTCGTACACTCCTGTGGGTATTGCGCGCAATAACCGCTGGCCGGGGTGGTGTTCTTGAACTTGTTGAAATGCGGATTCGCCGAATCCGGCTTGAACTCGGCGGTGATGCTCACGTCCTGCGCCATGACTGGCGGCAATCTCAGACATGCCATCAGCAGCGCCGAACAGCCACTTCGTTTTATGAGATCTGGCGCCATGTCACCTTCATCCTTTTATCGTTTCTGACATCCCTGACTGCCTGCCGGCATCAGGGCGCGGCGGCGCTGAAAATCAGGTGGACGCTGCCGTAGTAAGTGCCCGGTTGGTAGCCACCGGCGGGCACCACCGGTTGAATCTCCAGGGGAAAGCGTCCGCCGGCCATGGCCTGCGCCGCCGTCACCACTTCTCGCGGCTGCGGGTCGTGGCTCAGCTCGCGGCCGTTGAAGCTCACGCGCAGGTAGATTTCCTGCCCTTGCCGGCCGTTGGACAAATAGGGCTGCGCATCCAGCCGTGCCTGCAGCGCACTGGTGTCGTGTTTGACGTCGAAGTTCTTGCGCAGCCCGCCCAGTGTCGAATTGCTGATGTTCCACGGCAGGGTCTGTTGCAGGTGAATCCAGTTCGATTCGGCGGGAATCACATAGAAGCCGAGGGTCGGAATATCCACCGACACTTCGAAGGTGCGCTCCTCCCTCGCCGCAAATACCGGGGCACTCATCAGCGCCATCACGCCGATCCACAGGGCAATGGGTGATTGCTTGATCATGTCGGGTTACCTGTTGCGTTAAAAATATCCGGCCCGCCAGACGCTCGCGATGGCGTTACTGACTGGCGATGCGCAGCGTCTTTTTGGCCGAGCCTTCGATCAGTTTGAAGCGGTATTCACGGCCAGGCTGCTTGTCGAATTCGAAGGTTTTACCGGCCAGCACGTGATGCTTGGTGATCGGCTCGCACTCGTTTTCGTTCTTCAACGAGCAATTGCGAAACTCATCGACCACTACCACGGTGTTGCCGTTGTTGCGCAACCGGTAAGTTCCGGCGCTGTCCTCGACCACACTGTCGAATCGCGCGTTTTTCGGCCGCACGAAAAACACCGTGCCAAAACCGGTCATCACGTTGACCCCCGCCGTCAGCGACTCCTTGTAGGTTTCCCGCTCTTCGCTGGAGACGGCAAATTCGTCCTCCTTTTCCGGCACCACCGGCACGAAGCGCACACGGAAATAGCGCTCGGTGTCGCGGTTGCCCATCAGCAGCAGACGTGTGCCCTGCATGCCGTTGGCCGGCACGATCAAGCGCGCCGGGCTGGCCATCAACCCATCACGCCCGGTTTCATCGGCCTGGGTCTTGACGGGCACTTCTCGATGACCGCCATCGGCGTCGTAGATGATTTCGAGGATGTTGACCTTGACGAAGGCCGTGCTGTCGCCGCTGTTGAATACCCGCTTGAGATAGGTGCTTTTGTCCGCGTCCAGATAGTCGTAAACCGTTCCGACATTGATCTGCGGCCCGGCCTGAATCGCCAGAGAACACACGCTCAATCCCACCATCAATCCCAGCCGTCTCATACCCTTGTACCTCCAGTCATTGAACACAACACTTGCGCGGCCCATCAGATTTCCGAGTCCCAGATCACCGTGACGGAGCCGGAGCAAGGGCTCGCTACGCTGGCGCTGAGCATCCAGTCCACTTCGTTTTTCGGGACTTCGAAGTGCAGGACGCCGGGGGCCCTATCGACGTAAAAGCCGGGCTCGAATATTTGCGCGTTATTGGCTCCGGCCTGCAGACGCCGGTGCTTGACCGGTTGCCCGGCCAGATCGGTCAAGCCATTGGGCAGGCTGACGCTGACCTGCAACTCGACCGCTCGCCGGCCTGCGGCGTCCTCGATCACGCAATCGAGCGTCGCCCATCGCTTGCATTCGATGTACATCTTGAAACGCGATGACGCGGAAATCTGAAAGGTCTGGTCGCGAAACAGCCGCACCGGTTTGCGTCCGGCCTGTAACCAGCCCTGCCAGCCACCGGCAGGCACCAGCTCGAATTTTTCACCACCGGGCGGGATGTCGATCTTGAGGGTGTGCTGCACATCAAGGCTGAAGTCCAGGGTCACCATCGGATCAGTCGGCAGCATGACGTCGCCGAAGTCGAAATCGCCCAGGGGGCCGACGGCGTAGGAGATCGAGCCGGTGTATTTGCCGGAGGCCATCTTCAGCGGATCAGGTGTTTCCAGCTCGTAGGCGAAATCCAGATAGTCGTAACGCATCCACGGAACGTCATACTTCGCCTGTTTTGCACAAACGCCCGCGTAAGGCGTTCGCCAGAAAAACTCATAGAAATCGGTGGAGTAAAAACCGTTGCCTGTGAATTGGCAGGGCGCAGGTGCATAGACCCAGCTCGAACCCCACAAACGGTTGTGCGCGATTTGATAGTCGTCGGCACCGCCCACCAGTTTCTTGACGTCATCGGTCACCACGCGGGTGCCGATGCCGGCGATGCGTATGCGGACCTGTTGCGGGTCACCGGTGCCTTCGTGGATCACGGTCAGGTCGCGCCACTCGGCCGGAACCTTGAACATCGGGCCTTGCCGGCCGGACGCATGGTTGGCCAGGATCGGCACGCGTGAATTGAACTGAATCGGCACCTGCAAACTGAAAAACCGGTTGATCTCGCACTGTTGCGGATGGCTCTGGCAGTAGCCGCTGGGCGGTGTGGTGTTGGTGAATTTGTTCAAGTGCGGATGCGCCGAATCCGGCTTGAACAATGCCGTGATCGTCGCGACCTGGCCCATGACCGGACTGGCAAAAGCCCAAAGCAGCACCCCCTTCATCAGCAGCAGGCTGGGGCGTGAAACCAAACAATGGAAAAGAGTCATGCTCAGCCCGCCGTCGCTACGTTGTGGGTCGCGTCCGCCAGGGTGTCCGGCGAACAGCGCAGATCACCGATCATCAGCACGTTGTTTTCACGGCGGTGCTGGTCGATGTCGACGCGGAACTGGCACAGCAACTGGTCGGCATGCCGTACTTCCAGGGTCGGCGAGGCGGCTTTCATTTCCATCGAGAAAAAACCATCGACTTCACTGATCCCGCGGCTGGCGTGGTTGATCACGTGATGGCCCTTGAGCGGACGTCCCTGCGGGTCAAGCAAGCGGCCGAGTACGGTCAGGGTTTTCATCACCCGCACGGTGCGGTACTCCACCCCGCCCTTGTTCAGGTGATAGCGGGCGCGCGCCGGTTCGATGCTCGCCGCCGGTACGTGATTGCCTTCGAAGTCGAAGCTCACCGAACTGTTTTTGTAGGCGGTCAACGGAATGAAATTGCGTCCGGGACGCAGCGCGGCGCTGCCACCGCTGAGGTCGTCGGCGCGCAAGGCGATGCCTTCGATATCCGACTCGACATCGACGATCATCCCGGCACCACGGCCCTGATGCTGGCTGGTCAATGCCAGGCGCTGGCCACCGACCACCAGCGTGCTGTCAAGATTCAGGCCACCGGTGAACTTGTCGTTGAACGACGAGCGCTGAACAAAACCGTCGCCATTGATCGCGTCGGTACGAAAGGTCGCCAGGCTCGACAGACCGACGCCATAAGTGTCGGTGAGCGCCGTCACTGACACGCTCTGCAAGACGTGGTCCTGCAGGTTTTTGCGGTAGCCGATCGAACCATTGTTGTCGCGGCTGCCGTCGCGGGCGGTACGGCTGCCGATGCTGGCGGAGACCTGCTGACCGGGACCGCCGAGCGCCATGTTGAGGCTCAGGTCGACCCCGCGATTGCGCGCATCGCCACTGCTGTAACTGCCCGGGCGGTCAAACAGCGACAATCGCCAGTTGGAGTCGCTGCCGAACAGTTCGGTGCGTTGCGTCCAGCCCAGGTCGACGCCGACCCCCTCGACATTGCCCTCACTGTGGGACACCCGCGCACTGAGCGAACTCTTGCGGCTGATCCGGTGGTTGAGCGCCAGCGACGAATTGCTGGTCTCACCGGTGAATACATTGCGCTGACGCACACGCGTGCCATCGGGCAGCGTGTCGTACAGGTTGGTGGTGTCGAGCCAGCTGCGATTGTGGCTGACCACCAGGCTGCCGGCGCCGTAGTTGTACAAGCCCTGCAGATCGGCGCCGGTGCCGTGATCGCGGGTCTGGTAGAGATTGGCGTAAAGGCTGACGTTGTTGCCCAGCGTCCAGTCGATGGAGCTGCCGTATTGCAACGTGTCCTGCACCTGGCGTGCCGACAGCCCGAGGATCACGCGCGGGTGCAGCAGGTAGTTGATCGAGGCGCCTGCCGTCGCACCGCCGTTGCTTTGCTGCTCCCAGTTGCTCAGCAGTTTGCTTTCCTGCCCGGCGAACAGGTTGTAACGCCAGCGCTCATCATGGTTGCGCCAGTTATTGGGCTTGTAGATCAGCTCCTGGGTGGTCGACGTGATCTGGCCGTCTTCGATCAGCCGCACTTCCACCTCGTAAATACCGCCGGGCAGCGACCGGGTATCAAGCGTCTGCAGGCCGGCGGGCACCGCTTGCGTATTGATCAGCAGGCCATCGCGGTAGATCTCGACCGAACCCTGGCGGTTGGCGGTGACGTACACCGGGTACACGCTGGGTGTCGGGTTGTCGATGGCCAGACTGTCGGAACTGCCTACCATCACGCCCACGGCGGTGTCGGGGCTGCTGCCGAACGCGCGCGGTTGCCGCGTCAGGCCTTCGGAATTGGGGGTGAAATAGCCCAGGCGGAAAAAACTGCCTTGCAGCTCGCGCTGGGTATAGAGCTCATGCACGGCGTGATAAGTCTTGTCGTCAGGCCCGCCGAGCCGAGCCACTTGCATGTTGAAGCTCTGGCTCCAGTTGCCCAGGCTGGCGCTGGCCTCAAGACCGAAGCGACCGCCCAGATCCTGCGCCTGACCACCGTTGAGGTTGAGTTGATTACGCACCATCAGGCCGCTGCTGCCGCCGTCGGGCTGGTCGTAATAACGCTTGGCTTCACTGTCGCGCTCGGCATTGGCAGTGACGATCGACAGCAACGAGTTTTCCAGGTTGTAGTGCACCGCGAGCATTTGCTCCGGGCATTGCCCGCTACAACTGCCCAGCGCTACACCGGGCTTGAGGATGTCGGCCCAGGTCTCGCGTTCGCTGGCACTGAAGCGGCTGTCGCTGGTGTCGGCGAATTCGAGCAAGGTCACCCGGTCATCGCGCGACAAGACCACCATGGCTTCGCCCAGTGGTTGTTGATCAAGTTCCACCCGCACCGCCAACGGCACATCGAAGAAATGTTCTTCGAACTCCGCCGGCAAACCTTTGGCCTGGGCCAATAAACTTCGCGGCGTATTATCAACGGACGTGGGCGCCGCAAATGCACTGCTACATAACAGCAGCGCAAGCGCTGTCGCGATGGGCGTCATCGGGAACATGGAAAGTACTCTTTTTTCAATAATTCGAAGCTCGGCCGACAAACCGCAAAGTTTGCCGACCGATGACGCGACTTTTAAAAGTCAGCGTTTTTTCGTCGCAGTCATACTTAGACGGAAGGTTCGACCACCAGCATGACGACACCGGTAAAGTCACCGGCTTCGGGTTTGCCGGTCAGGCCTTTGGCCGAGATCTTGAACGGCGCGCGGTAACGGGTGTTGGACTCTTCTTTACCGACGACTTCCTGCGAAGTGGTGGTGAGTTCCTTGCCATTGAGCTCGACCTTCAGGTCGATCGTGCTGGCGCCAGCGATCAACTTGGGCACGCCTTCCAGACGGGCGTGAACCTTGCCGGCGGTGTGCAGCACATCGAAGTGGCCGTTGACTTCCCGCATGGAGTTGGTGGCCGGGTTGAAGCTCATGTCCTGGTCCTTGTTGACCAGGTCCGAATCGACTGGCACTGCATAGAAATCATCGGTCGGCACATTAGCAACGATATTGATGGAGTGCCTGGCCTCAGTGGCCGCGAACGCCATCGAGGAGCCAAGAGCCAGAACAGCCAGCGGAGCAGCAAATGCGATTTTCTTGAACATCTTTCAGTACCTGTTTTTTAAATAAGAAGGCTAAGTATTAAAAGTTTCGCCAGAGCAAAACGTCATCAAGCGTTTTGTTCCGGCGAACGTTTTAATGCCGAAAGATGATCAAGCAAATGCTCTTCAAAGTAAGCCGGAAACTTCCCACAGGGGTGTAGCCTGGAGGTCATTACATTAGAGTGAAAAAACCGTGATATTTAAAGAAACGCCTGACTGACTGTAAGAGCCAGACTACAAAAGGCCAAATAACTGACCGAGCAGGCCACAACTAACAGCGAAACTTCCGTCAGACATGGACCACACTTCCCGTAAATAAGAAGTGAATCGTTAGTTTAGAGAGTTAGCACTAATCTGCGCGTTTGCCGGTGCATTGAAAAGCCCCATTTCCGGGTCAATGCGTGTCATTCGTCGATTCGCTGTCGAGGCAGGCACCACTCGACCATCCGTCAGAAGGTCTTGCTCAATCCTTAAGATATATCTTAAGTTGTATCTAAAGACGCCAGAGAGAAGGAACCATGAGAGACCATCATCCGCCACACCCTCATCATCACCCCGCCCACGGCGACGGCCTCGAGCGCCGTCCCGGTCGCGAACGCGGCGGTCGCGGGCCACGAGTGTTCGCCCCCGGCGACCTAAAATTGCTGCTGTTGGCGCTGATCGCCGAACAGCCGTGCCACGGCTACGACTTGATTCGCCAGATCGAAGGCATGTTCGATGGCGCCTACAGCCCCAGCCCCGGCGTGATCTACCCGACCCTGACCTTTCTGGAAGAAAGCGATTTGATCAGCGGCGATGCCGACGGCGGCAAAAAACGCTACAGCGTGACCGACGCCGGTCGTTTGTCTTTAAGCGAGCAGGCCGTTGCACTGGACGGCGTGCGCATGCGCATCGACGTCAGCAAGCGCTCGTTGCGCGGCCATGATCGGCCGCCGGAAATCCACGAAGCGGTGCACAACCTGCGCCATGCGTTGCAACTGCACCACGGGCGCTGGAGCGCCGAAGAAATCCTGCGCGTGCGTGACCTGCTCAACGACACCGCCAAAGCCATCGTCGACGGCCCCGCCGTTCAATCTGCCCCGGAGAAAGCCGAATGACTGCAGTCGATACCCAAACCATTCACCGCGTGATGCACGAAATCAAACGCCGCAAGCTTGAGGTATTGCGCGTGGTCGACCTGACCCCGCGCATGCGTCGCATCACCCTCGGCGGGCCGGAGCTGGCCGGGTTCATCAGCCTGGGCACGGACGATCACGTCAAGTTGCTGTTCCCGCAGAACGCCGAGCAAAGCGCCGCGCTGGAGACCCTGGTGCTCGGCGCCGGCAAAAGCGCCGGGCCGATGCCCGAGATGCGCGACTACACCCCGCGCCGTTACGATCTGGACAAACTCGAGCTGGACATCGACTTCGTCCTCCACGGCGACGGCCCTGCCTCGACTTGGGCGGAACAGGCCAGACCCGGGCAGTTTCTGCACATCGGCGGGCCGCGCGGCTCGATGATCGTGCCGGACATCTTCGACAGCTATCTGCTGATCGGCGACGAAACCGCCCTCCCCGCCATCGCCCGCCGACTCGAAGGCCTGGCGGCCAATCGCAAGGCGCTGGTGGTGATCGAAGTGGAAAACGGCGCCGAGCAACAGGTGCTGGAGAGTGCGGCGCAGGTCAATGTGATCTGGGTGCTGCGCGAGGGCGGCAAGGACAACCTGCTGACCACCGTCAAACAACTGCAGGTGCCCAAGGGCAACCTGTATGCGTGGGTGGCGACCGAGACCAAGGTTTCGCGGCAGATTCGCCGGGTGCTGATTGACGAGCATGGGCTGGATGAGCAGCTCATCAAAGCCGTCGGCTACTGGCGGGCCGAGGGTACTCCTGAAGAGGAGTGATGTTCACTCCACGGTGAAAATGAACACCTTTGTGGCGAGGGAGCTTGCTCCCGCTGGGCTGCGAAGCAGCCCCAAAAACTGCAATCGCATTGCATCAGGTAAATCGCAAGTACAGGTTTTGCGACTGCTGCGCAGCCGAGCGGGAGCAAGCTCCCTCGCCACAGGATTTTTTGATCTCAGGATCGAAGGCCGCGCCAGCGGTCGAGGCCGATCAGCGCCAGCCCAATCAGCACAAACCCCAGCAATATCCCCCCGGCATTGATGAACACCTGTGCATAACCCAGTGTCGCCACATCAATGAACGGGTACGCATACGCGCCCAGCAGATGCCCGCGCAGCAAGGCGTAGATGAAATACACCAGCGGGTAAATCAGCCACAGCGGCAAGTGCCACAGGCGCAACGTTCCTTTGGGCACGCAGCACCACCAGTAGCCGAGAAACAGCAGCGGCATGACATCGTGCAGCAATTCGTCAGCGACAAACTGCCAGCCCTGCGGGTGCCACAAGTGCCGCAGCAAAAGGCTGTAGGCCAGACCGACCACCGCGATGCTGACGGCGATCCCGCTGCTGACCCACGGCTGCAGAAACCAGCGCTGCGCAGCGGATTCGCGGCGGGTGACTGCGCAGGTCAGCACGGTCGCGACCAGGGTGTTGGTCAATACCGTGAAGTAACTGAAGAAACTCACCAGCCCACCCAGCAGGCTGGCGTCGACACTCAGCCGCGCGAGGAAAATCAGGTACAACTGAATGCTCAACCCGGCCCAGCCGAGACTGGCGATTACCGTGAGCAGGCGTCGTCGCGCAACGGCGTCCATCTCAAAGCGGTCGCTTGGTGCGCATCAGTTTCACGTACAAGCGCTCGACCTTTTCCCGCGCCCACGGGGTTTTACGCAGGAAGGTCAGGCTCGACTTGATGCTCGGATCGCTCTTGAAGCAGCGGATATCGATGCGCTCGGCCAACCCCGACCACTCGTAATGCGCCACCAGCGCATTGAGGATCTGTTCGAGGGTTACGCCATGCAGCGGATCGGGAGAGTGGTCGTTCATGCCAGGCCTTTGGACGGAGTGAAAATGCACAAGCCGCGCACCTTAGCCGAGGGGCCGGTCAGGTGGAAGGCCTTGCATCAAATGTAGGCCAACCGAAGAAGATCGCAGCCTGCGCCCAGCGCCACAATGCGCCCGTTTGCCGCACTGTTACCGAATCCGAAACGCTGCATGTCTGCAAAAGCCCTTTGTCTTTTTGTTACAGATCATTATCCTGCCGCCCTTCAGCTGAATCGCTTCACTGCCTGCGTCAAATTGAAGCGCTCGGTTCACCCCCGGAAAACACCCAAAAAAGACTGATCAATGCCTGATTTTTCCTTCTCTCGAGACAGCGCTATCTCGGCCCTGCGCCTGCTCGGCGGCTGCACCGCGCTCGGCTTCGCCACCTACGCCCAGGCGGCCCCCGCCTTCGACAGCGACTCACCGTGGATGCTCGGTGACTGGAACGGCACCCGTACCGAACTCTCGGAAAAAGGCTACGACTTCAAACTCGATTACACCGGCGAAATGGGCAGCAACCTGCACGGCGGCTACGACCACGATCGCACCGCGCGCTACAGCGACCAGTTCGGACTGGGCACGCACTTGGACCTGCAAAAGATCCTCGGCTGGGACGATGCCGAGTTTCAACTGACGATCACCAAGCGCAACGGCAACAACATCAGCAACGACCGGATCAACGATCCGCGCGTCGGCGGCTTCACCTCGGCCCAGGAAGTCTGGGGCCGTGGCCAGACCACGCGCCTGACGCAGATGTGGTACCAGCAGAAATTCTTCGACCAGAAGCTCGACATCAAGGTCGGCCGGTTCGGTGAAGGCGAAGACTTCAACAGCTTCCCGTGCGACTTCCAGAACCTGGCGTTCTGCGGCTCGCAGGTCGGCAACTGGGTCGGCGGCATCTGGTACAACTGGCCGGTCAGCCAGTGGGCGCTGCGGGTCAAATATCACCTGACCCCCGAGCTGTACGCCCAGGTCGGCGCCTACGAGCAGAACCCGTCGAACCTCGATCGCGGCAACGGCTTCAAACTCAGCGGCAGCGGCACACAGGGCGCCGTGTTGCCGGTCGAACTGGTATGGACGCCGAAACTCAATGGTCTGCCGGGTGAATACCGCGCCGGTTACTACTACAGCAGCGCCAAGGCTGCTGACGTCTATAAGGACCAGAACGGCCAGCCTGCCGCGCTGAGCGGCGAAGCCTACCGCAGCGCGTCGAGCAAGCACGGCGTGTGGTTCGGCGCGCAACAGCAAGTCACGAGCATCGCCAGCGACCACTCGCGCGGCCTGAGCGTGTTCGCCAACGCCACGATGCACGACAAGAAAACCAACGCGATCGACAACTACGTGCAGGCCGGCGTGGTCTACAAAGGCCCGTTCGATGCCCGCGCCAAGGACGACATCGGTTTCGCCCTGGCCCGCGTGCACGTCAACCCGGCCTTTCGCAAGAACGCTGAAGCGAGCAACCGCGCCAACGCCGTCTACGACTACGACGACCCGACGTTCCTGCCGCCGCAAGACACCGAATACAGCGCCGAACTCTATTACGGCGTGCACGTCGCCAACTGGCTGACCGTGCGCCCGAACCTGCAATACATCCGCCATCCGGGCGGTGTGGACCAGGTCGATGACGCGCTGATCGCGGGGATCAAGATCCAGTCCTCGTTCTAAAGCACACCACGGATCAAATGTAGGAGTGAGCCTGCTCGCGATAGCGGTGTTTCAGGCGACATCTCCAGAGACTGACACACCGCCATCGCGAGCAGGCTCACTCCTACAGATGAATTTCGTTAGCTACACAAGTTTTATCTGAACCATACCTGTGCCCAATCGTCATCTAAAGTGACTACAGCGCGGGACTACATAAACGTCACGGAGAATCACACTATGAGCACCGAAAGTGCTTCGAGTCGGGGCCGTCTGCTACCGAGCCTGCTCGGCATTCTGCTTCTACTGATGGGCCTGGCCATGCTGGCCGGGGGAGTCAAGCTGAGCATGCTCGGCGGCTCGCTGTACTACCTGCTGGCCGGTATCGGCATCGCCCTGTCCGGCATCCTGTTGCTGCTGCGTCGTCGCGCGGCGCTGGGCCTGTACGCCATCGTGCTGTTCGCCAGCACCGTGTGGGCGCTGTGGGAAGTCGGTCTGGACTGGTGGCAACTGGTGCCGCGTCTGGCGCTGTGGTTCGTGCTCGGCATCGTGATGCTGCTGCCGTGGTTCCGCCGTCCATTGCTGCTCGCCGGCCCCGCGCCGATGGGCACCGGTGGCCTGACCGTCGCTGTGGTCCTGGCCGGCGTCACGGCCCTGGCCAGCCTGTTCACCCATCCGGGTGAAACCTTCGGCGAACTGGGCCGCGACACCGCGGACATGACCAGCACCGCGCCAGCCATGCCTGATGGCGACTGGCAGGCCTATGGCCGCACCGAATTCGGTGACCGCTACTCGCCGCTCAAGCAGATCACCCCGGCCAACGTCGGCAAACTGCAAGAAGCCTGGCGCATCCAGACCGGCGACCTGCCGACGGCTGACGACCCGGTGGAACTGACCAACGAAAACACCCCGCTCAAAGCCAACGGCATGCTCTATGCCTGCACCGCGCACAGTAAAGTGCTGGCGCTGGACCCGGACACCGGCAAGGAAATCTGGCGCTTCGACCCGCAGATCAAGAGCCCGGTCGGCTTCAAGGGCTTCGCCCACATGACCTGCCGTGGCGTGTCGTACTACGACGAAGCCGCTTACGCCAAGTCTGAAAACGCCGCGTCGGCCGTGATCTCCGAAGCCGGCAAAGCCGTTGCCCAGGCCTGCCCGCGTCGTCTGTACCTGCCAACCGCGGATGCCCGCCTGATCGCGCTGAACGCCGACACCGGCAAGATCTGCGAAGGCTTCGGCAAAAACGGTGTGGTCGACCTGACCCAAGGCATCGGCCCGTTCACCGCCGGCGGCTACTACTCCACTTCGCCAGCGGCGATTACCCGTGATCTGGTGATCATGGGCGGTCACGTTACCGACAACGAATCGACCAACGAGCCATCGGGCGTGATCCGCGCCTTCGACGTGCGCGACGGCCACCTCGTGTGGAACTGGGACAGCGACAAGCCGGACGCCACCGAGCCATTGGCCCCGGGCGAAACCTACAGCCGCAACTCGGCCAACATGTGGTCGCTGGCCAGCGTCGACGAAAAACTCGGCATGGTCTTCCTGCCACTGGGCAACCAGACCCCAGACCAGTGGGGCGCTGACCGCACCCCGGGCGCCGAGAAATTCAGCGCCGGTATCGTGGCCCTCGACCTGGCCACCGGTAAGGTGCGCTGGAACTACCAGTTCACCCACCACGACCTGTGGGACATGGACGTTGGCAGCCAGCCAACCCTGCTCGACATGAAAACCGCCGACGGCGTGAAACCTGCGCTGATCGCTCCGACCAAACAGGGCAGCCTGTACGTCCTCGACCGTCGTGACGGCACGCCGATCATCCCGATCCGCGAAATCCCGGTACCGCAAGGCGCCGTGAAAGGCGACCACACCGCACCGACCCAGGCCCGTTCGGACCTCAACCTGCTGGCCCCGGAACTGACCGAAAAAGCCATGTGGGGCGCCAGCCCGTTCGACCAGATGCTGTGCCGCATCCAGTTCAAGGAACTGCGCTACGAAGGCCAGTACACGCCTCCGTCGGAGCAAGGCAGCCTGATCTACCCGGGTAACGTTGGCGTGTTCAACTGGGGCGGCGTCTCGGTCGACCCGGTTCGCCAGATGCTGTTCACCAGCCCGAACTACATGGCCTTCGTCTCGAAAATGGTGCCACGCGAAAAAGTCGCCGCCGGCAGCAAACGCGAGAGCGAAACCGCTGGCGTGCAACCGAACACTGGCGCGCCATACGCAGTGATCATGCACCCGTTCATGTCGCCACTCGGCGTACCGTGCCAGGCCCCGGCCTGGGGCTACGTGGCCGGTATCGACCTGACCACCGGCAAAGTCGTGTGGAAACGCAAGAACGGCACCAGCCGCGACAGCTCGCCCATCCCGATCGGCTTCACCCTGGGCGTACCTAGCATGGGCGGCTCGATGGTGACTGCGGGCGGCGTCGGCTTCCTCAGCGGCACCCTCGACCAGTACCTGCGCGCCTACGACGTGAACACTGGTAAAGAACTGTGGAAATCGCGTCTGCCTGCGGGCGGCCAAGCGACCCCAATGACCTACACCGGCAAGGACGGCAAGCAATACGTCCTGCTGGTGGTCGGCGGCCACGGCTCGCTGGGCACCAAGATGGGTGACTACGTGATTGCGTACAAACTGCCGGAATAAGTTTTAGCGGCGGTAAAAATGAAGGCGATGTCCCGTGAGGGGTGTCGCCTTTTTTGTGCACGCCATTTCTGAATTCACCACAAAACCTGTAGGAGTGAGCCTGCTCGCGATGGCGGTATGTCAGTCAACATCTTCGGTGGCTGATTTACCGCCATCGCGAGCAGGCTCACTCCTACAAAGGACGGTGTTCGTCCTACAGAAGCGCATTGTCAGCGAGAGTTTTCCGACAAGTCGCGTCGGTTGTGCCTCGGAAATCGGCTGGATAGGCTCGGGGGGTCGCTGCAAATTCAGCGAACGGGCGTCGCGGCCCGATAACTGATGCATAATCGCCAACCTCACGGCACCTCGGTGCCTGTAGTTTGTGTCATGGCGGCTGTGCGCGGGATACCTTCGTTGGGGGTATGCCGATTTCTCAGTTATCGGTCCGCGAACCCGCGTACAGCTGCCACCTCACATTGCGTCGCGGCAATTGGGTGGAGCTCCATTTCACAAACTGAGACTTGATCATGAAAAAGCCAACACCAAACCCACCTGAAACCGACGAAACCTCGCCCTACGAATCAATCGACTCGAAAAAACTTCACGACGCCGCCGAACGCGCTCTCGACCACTACCTGAAACCGACCGCCGCCCTCAAATTGCACAAACCGAGCACCATGTTCCAGGTCGCCCCGGGCATGGACAACGAGAGTCTGCTGGTCCACGCCTGCGAATCACTGGCCTCGGCGAACATCATGACCAGCGACATTGCGGCCTATGTCGACCCGCCGCAGCGACACACCCTCCTCGCGATCCAGCAAATCATCATGCTGGCTGAGCTGGCGGTGAATCGCGTGCTGGATAATGTCGAAATCACTCAGTCTTAGTCCCCTGTGGGAGCGGGTAAACTCGCTCCCACAATCGAATGGCAGAAGTAATAATTACCGAAACTACGTAATCCTTGCCGCTACAATCAAGACATCTTCAATGGGAACATTCGGATATGCTCCTTTGTTGGCAGTCCTTACACTGGCAATCTTATCTACAACATCCATTCCCCCGACAACCTTTCCAAACACCGCATACCCCTCCCTCTCCGGGGCCTCCGGGGTCGGGGCTCTATAATTCAAGAAATCATTATCAGCCAGGTTAATGAGGAACTGAGATGTCGATAAACCTGGATGACTATCTCGATCCATCGCTATGGTTCCTCTTTTGTTCTTCAGCCCGTTTCGGGATTCATTCTTAAATACATTAGGCGTCAGCTTTTGCTTCATGCCCGGCCCGAACACACCGCCTTTGATCGTAAAGCCTAGAATGATGTTATGAAATAGAGTGCCGTTATAACCATCTACCTCTACATCTCGCAAAAAATTACTAACCGTGACTGGGGCTGCCTCATCGTTAAGTTCCAAAAAAATAATTCCATGCGAAGTTTCAAGTGTAACTGTAGTCATAACATTCACCTTTCATGAGGATAAATCTGGAAAACCATTAATATTCCCAACAGTACTTACTCGACAGGGGCACATCCGGCACTCCCGCTTATGCAAGTTATTCTTCATGTTCCAGTTGAACCACCTGTTAGAAATAACAGTTCCGACGGACGGTTATGATCCCCTCCCCACAATCGATCAATGTGCAGGCCACCAAAAATACGCCGGTTAGCAGCTAACCATCACTAGCAAACTTCCTCAGTTTTAATGCCCGTACGAAGCCGCCCCACTCAACAGGATGAGCGTTAGCTCGGCTGCAGCTCTTGATCTTGCCGTACCGGCCCCTTCGGCAGGCTGAGTGGAGGGGTTCATCCGGGGGTGGGAGCGCAGCGACCGTTCGACGAAGTCGAACACAGCGAGAGGAGGTGCAGCGAAGCAAACCGTAGGCGCTGCCCCCGGATGAACCCCGCAACGAAGGAACCCGAGCCACGGCGAGGGCCGAACGCCGGGGCCCAGCGTTTTGGTTACTTTTGGGCGTCTGCAAAAGTGACTCGCTGTAAAAGCGAAACCGCCAGCCGCCACACCCACAGAAACGGATATTCACCCAAAACCCAAGAGCATGGTCGGCCCAGAGGCCGCCAAGTCCAAAAAACACACCCCTGTCAAAACCCTGAACACAATCAGAAACACCGCCCCCCATTGAAACCACCCAAGCCCTGCCCCATCTAAGACCCATACCCCATTGCGCAGGTGCCCCATGAGCGACCAGCAAGAATTCCCTGACAACCCCGACGACTACACCGAAGCCGAACACATCGAACACACCTCCTCCGGCAAAGGCCTCGCCCTGCCCGGCCAGAACCTGCCGGACAAGGTATACGTCATCCCGATCCACAACCGCCCGTTCTTCCCGGCCCAAGTGCTGCCGGTCATCGTCAACGAAGAACCCTGGGCCGAAACCCTCGATCTGGTGAGCAAATCCGAGCACCACTCCCTGGCCCTGTTCTTCATGGACACCCCCCAGGAAGACCCGCGCCACTTCAACACCGGCGCCCTCCCCGAATACGGCACGCTGGTCAAAGTCCATCACGCCAGCCGCGAAAACGGCAAACTGCAGTTCGTCGCCCAAGGCCTGAGCCGTGTGCGCATCAAGACCTGGCTCAAACACCATCGCCCGCCGTACCTGGTGGAAGTCGAATACCCGCACCAGCCGACCGAGCCGACCGACGAGGTCAAGGCCTACGGCATGGCGCTGATCAACGCGATCAAGGAACTGCTGCCGCTCAACCCGCTGTACAGCGAAGAGCTGAAGAACTACCTCAACCGCTTCAGCCCCAACGACCCGTCGCCACTGACCGACTTCGCCGCCGCCCTGACCTCGGCCACCGGCCCTGAGCTGCAGGAAGTGCTCGACTGCGTGCCAATGCTCAAGCGCATGGAAAAAGTCCTGCCGATGCTGCGCAAGGAAGTCGAAGTCGCGCGCCTGCAAAAAGAGATTTCTGCCGAAGTTAACCGCAAGATCGGCGAGCATCAGCGCGAGTTTTTCCTGAAAGAACAACTCAAGGTGATCCAGCAGGAACTCGGCCTGACCAAGGACGACCGCAGCGCCGACATCGAACAGTTCGAGCAGCGCCTGGAAGGCAAAGTCCTCTCGGCACAGGCGCAGAAACGCATCGAAGAGGAAATGCACAAGCTGTCGATCCTCGAAACCGGTTCGCCGGAGTACGCGGTCACCCGCAACTACCTCGACTGGGCGACCTCGGTGCCATGGGGCGTTTATGGCGAGGACAAACTCGACCTCAAGCACGCGCGCAAAGTGCTCGACAAACACCACGCCGGCCTCGACGACATCAAGGATCGCATCCTCGAATTCCTCGCGGTCGGTGCCTACAAAGGCGAGATCAGCGGTTCGATCGTGCTGCTGGTCGGCCCGCCGGGCGTGGGCAAGACCAGCGTCGGCAAATCCATCGCCGAATCCCTCGGCCGGCCGTTCTACCGCTTCAGCCTCGGCGGCATGCGCGACGAAGCCGAGATCAAGGGCCACCGCCGCACCTACATCGGCGCGCAGCCGGGCAAACTCGTCCAGGCACTGAAAGACGTCGAAGTGATGAACCCGGTGATCATGCTCGACGAGATCGACAAGATGGGCCAGAGCTATCAGGGCGACCCGGCCTCGGCGCTGCTGGAAACCCTCGACCCGGAACAGAACGTCGAATTCCTCGACCATTACCTCGACCTGCGCATGGACCTGTCGAAAGTCCTGTTCGTGTGCACCGCCAACACCCTGGATTCAATCCCCGGCCCGTTGCTGGACCGGATGGAAGTGATTCGCCTGTCGGGCTACATCACCGAAGAAAAAGTCGCCATCGCCAAGCGTCACCTGTGGCCGAAACTGCTGGAGAAGGCCGGCGTGTCCAAGGGCAGCCTGAGCATCAGCGACAGCGCGCTCAAAGCCTTGATCGACGGTTACGCCCGTGAAGCCGGCGTACGCCAGCTCGAAAAGCAAATGGGCAAACTGGTGCGCAAAGCGGTGATGAAGCTGATCGACGACCCGAAAGCGGTGATCAAGCTCGGGCCGAAAGACCTCGAAGCCTCGTTGGGCCATCCGGTGTTCCGCAACGAACAAGTGCTGTCCGGCATCGGCGTCATTACCGGTCTGGCCTGGACCAGCATGGGCGGCGCAACCTTGCCGATCGAAGCGACGCGGATTCACACGCTCAACCGTGGGTTCAAACTTACCGGACAACTGGGCGACGTGATGAAAGAGTCGGCCGAGATCGCCTACAGCTACGTCAGCTCGCACCTGAAGGCATTCGGCGGTGATCCGAAGTTCTTCGACGAAGCCTTTGTCCACCTGCACGTGCCGGAAGGCGCAACCCCGAAGGACGGCCCAAGCGCCGGCGTGACCATGGCCAGCGCCCTGCTCTCGCTCGCCCGCAACCAGCCGCCGAAGAAAGGTGTGGCAATGACCGGCGAACTGACCCTGACCGGGCACGTCCTGCCCATCGGCGGGGTGCGCGAGAAGGTGATCGCGGCGCGGCGGCAGAAGATCTTCGAACTGATTCTGCCGGAGCCGAACCGGGGTAATTTCGAGGAACTGCCGGACTACTTGAAGGAAGGGATTACCGTGCATTTCGCGAAGAAGTTCGCGGATGTGGCGAAGGTGCTCTTCTGATAGTTATGCAGTGATATGACCCCCGCTATCGCGAGCAGGCTCACTCCTACAGGGTTCTGTGGTGAACAGTTGATTTCTGAACGCCACAACCCACTGTAGGAGTGAGCCTGCTCGCGATGGCGTCAGCCCAGACACCAACACTCCCAGACTGTCACACTTTGTCTCATCTTCAGTTATGCTCGCCGTTCGTCGCCAACGTCGGAGCCGCTGACCTTATGTCCCCCACTCGCCTGTTTGTCCCCCTCGCCCTTTCTCTGCTGGCCGCCTGCGCCACGCAACCGAAACAGAACGTGACCGTGGAAAAACAGAGCGAATGTCCGGTGCGCCTCACCAACGGGCAAACCCTGATCGTGATGCTGCCGAGCAACCCCACCACCGGTTATCGCTGGGCCATTCAAGATTCCGCCGGCGGCGTCCTGCGCGCGCTGAGTCCGGAGGTCTACAGCAGCCCGAAAGATGCCGGCATGGTCGGCGCGGGCGGTTTTTCCACCTGGCGCTTTCAGGCCTTCGCTACGGGGACCGGCCGCCTACGCCTGACTTCGCAGCAGCCATGGGAGCCTGAAGTCACGCCGGCAGAAACCTTCGACTGCGCGATTTCGGTGAACTGATCGTGGGCTGGCTGATTCTGGCGCTGATGGGCGCGGTGACGTTTCTCTACGGGGTCAGCACCCATGCGGCGCTGCTGTGCCTGTTGGTCAAACCGTTGCCCGTCCTCGCACTGCTCGGCTGGCTGCATGACGCGCCGCCCAGCGACTATCGGCGCTGGATCAGCCTCGGTCTGATTTTCTCGCTACTGGGCGATGTATTGCTGGCGTGGCCGGGTGATTTGTTTGTGTTCGGCCTCGGTGCGTTTCTGGTCGCACATCTGGCGTATCTGAAGGCTTACCTCAGCGACTGCAAACGTCTGGCGCTGTTGCCGCTGGTGCTTGCCCTCGGTGTTGGCGCGGTGCTGCTGGGTCTTCTGATTTCCAGCGGTCTTGGGCCATTGCTGGTGCCAGTGATTGTCTATGGCACGGCGATCAGCGCCATGCTCTGGCGCGCCCTCGCTCGTCTGGGCACCGATGTGCCGAAACGCTCGGCGCTACTGGCGGCCGGCGGTGCAGTGGCGTTTGTGTTCTCTGACAGCGTGATTGGCATTGACCGGTTTGTATCGCCATTCCACGCCGCGCCGTACGTGATCATCCTCAGCTACTGGCTGGGCCAGTGGGGCATCGCTGCCTCCGCCTTCTCCCAGAAAACCCGCTAACCCCCTGTGGCGAGGGAGCTTGCTCCCGCTCGACTGCGCAGCAGTCGCTAAACCTGAGTACGCGGCACACCTGCAGCATCGTATGCAGCGGTTTTGGGGTCGCTTCGCAACCCAGCGGGAGCAAGCTCCCTCGCCACAGGTGTGTGTTTCAGGCTGGTGTGCGGCGGTTTATCAGACAACCCAAGCATCCCTGCGCCACTTTGGCTAAAATGCCGGCCTTTTCCACCGACACCGCCGGAACCGCCGTGAGCAAAGAACCCGATCGCATTTTCGCCCAGCCGATGGCCCAGGTGCCTGACTTCGCCTTCAACGAGGACGTGGTGCGGGTGTTCCCGGACATGATCAAGCGCTCGGTGCCGGGTTACCCGACGATTGTCGAAAACCTCGGCGTGCTGGCGGCGCAGTTCGCCCAGCCGAACAGCGTGCTGTACGACCTCGGCGCTTCGCTCGGTGCCGTCACCCAGGCCCTGCGCCGCCACGTGCGCACCGACGGTTGCCGGGTAATCGCGGTGGATAACTCGGCGGCGATGGTCGAACGCTGCCGCGAATACCTCAACGGTCAGGATTCGATGTTCCAGGAGTTGCTGCCGGTCGAGGTGATCGAAGGCGACATCCTCGCGCTGGATTTCAAACCGGCCTCGGTGGTGGCGCTGAACTTCACCCTGCAATTCATTGCGCCCGAGCAGCGTACCGCGTTGCTGTCGCGCATCCGCCAATCGCTGCTGCCCGGCGGTGCCTTGATCCTGTCAGAAAAGCTGCGCTTCAACGATGCCGAAGAACACGCGCTGCTCACCGATCTGCACGTCGCGTTCAAACGCGCCAACGGCTACAGCGAACTGGAGATTGCCCAGAAGCGCAGCGCCATCGAAAACGTCATGAAGCCCGACAGCCTCGAAGAACACCGCGAACGCCTGCTGGCCGCCGGATTCTCGAAAGTCGTGCCGTGGTTCCAGTGTCTTAACTTTGCCTCGTTGATTGCCTTGCCATGATTGATCTGTCCCCCCTCGCCCGCCGTCTGGCCGGTACCCCGCTGGCCGACTGGGCCAACACCCTGCAAGTGCAACTCGACAAGAAAATGGAGAAGGGCCACGGCGATCTGGAGCGCTGGCAAAGTGCGCTGGACGCGCTGCCCAAGCTGCAGCCGACGGAAGTCGATCTGCTCAATGGCCTGACACTCGATACCGATTGCGACGACGCCACCCGCGCGCAAATGCGTACCGCGCTGATGGGCCTGTCGCCGTGGCGCAAGGGGCCGTTCGACTTGTTCGGCGTACACGTCGACACCGAATGGCGCTCGGACTGGAAGTGGTCGCGGGTGGCACCGCACTTGGACCTGAAGGGCAAACGCATCCTCGACGTCGGCTGCGGCAACGGCTATTACATGTGGCGCATGCTCGGTGCCGGCGCCGACAGCGTGATCGGCGTCGATCCGAACTGGCTGTTCTTCTGCCAGTTCCAGGCGGTGCAGCGTTACCTGTCCGAGCCGAATGCCTGGCACCTGCCGTTCCCGTTCGAAGACCTGCCGCCGAACCTGGAAGGTTTCGATACGGTATTTTCCATGGGCGTGTTCTACCACCGTCGCTCGCCGATCGAGCATTTGCTGGCGCTGAAAGATTGCCTGGTCAAGGGCGGCGAACTGGTGCTGGAAACCCTGGTGGTCGAAGGCGACAAGCATCAGGTGCTGGTGCCGGAAGATCGTTACGCGCAGATGCGCAACGTGTGGTTCCTGCCCTCGGTGCCGGCGCTGGAACTGTGGCTGCGCCGTGCCGGCTTCAGCGATATCCGTTGTGTGGACGTCAGCACCACCACGGTTGAAGAGCAGCGTGGCACCGAATGGATGAAGTATCAGTCGTTGAGCGACTTCCTTGATCCGGAAGATCACAGCAAGACGATCGAAGGGTTGCCGGCGCCGATGCGGGCGGTGATTGTCGCCCGTAAGTAACTCGATGACGCCGCATAACCCTGTAGGAGTGAGCCTGCTCGCGATAGCGGTGTGACAGTCACAGCAACGTTGAATGTCACACCGCTATCGCGAGCAGGCTCACTCCTACAGTTTCAGGTGGTGTTTATTCAGCGGGTTTGGCGCGCCGGGCGCGGAAAAACTCGGTCAGCACCGCCCCACACTCCTCCGCCAATACCCCACCCTCATACAGCACCCGGTGATTCAAAAAGCCCTGGGTAAAAAACTGCCCCTGACTCTGCACAATCCCCGCTTTCGGCTCCAGCGCGCCATACACCACCCGCGCAACGCGAGAATGCACGATCAGCCCGGCGCACATGCTGCACGGCTCCAGCGTCACGTAGAGCGTGCTGCCCGGCAGGCGATAGTTGCTGACGGCTTGAGCGGCGGTGCGGATGGCGACCATTTCCGCGTGGGCGCTCGGGTCGCTGCCACTGATCGGGCAGTTGAAACCGCGACCGATGATCTCGCCGTCCTGCACCAGCACCGCGCCCACCGGCACTTCGCCGAGGGCGGCGCCTTGGGCGGCGAGGGCCAGGGCTTCGCGCATGAAATCCCGGTCACGGCTGCGGTCGATGATCGCCGCGGGGCGAATCTGGCGCATCACTTCACCTCGATGGCGGCCATCAGGCCGGTTTCCATGTGGTCGATCACATGGCAATGGAACATCCAAACGCCTGGGTTATCCGCCACCAGCGCCACTTGCGCGCGCTCGTTCTTGCCCAGCAGGTAGGTGTCGGTGAAGTACGGAATGATCTTGTGCCGGTTCGACGCAATCACCTTGAAGCTCATGCCGTGCAGGTGGATCGGGTGCTGGTACTGGGTCATGTTTTTCAATTCGAAGATGTAGCTCTGGCCCAGCTTCAGGCTGGCAATCGGCCGATCGGCGCAGGTCTTGTCGGTGATGTCCCAGGCCTTGCCGTTGATCTGCCACAGGCTCGGCGGCTTGCCGTTGTCGACATTCACCGACACCGAACCGACCCATTCGAAATTGAAGTTGAGTTTCACGGCATTCGCCAGATCCGGCTCGGCCACCGGGTTGGCGGGCAGGGCTTTCGGCCACTCGGTCGGTGCATCGTTGTTGGGCACCGAACGCAGGGTACCGAGGCGCACCGGGCCGTTACGCAGCGACAACTCTTCGCCGGCCGGCGGTGCCTTGATCGCCAGACAAATGCGCATGCCCGGGCCCAGCCAGTATTCCTTGCCCAGCGGGCGCGGCTCGACCGGGTTGCCGTCCAGCGCGTAGATCTGCGCTTCGACGCCGGGAATGTTGATGCGATACGTCAGGGTGTTGTCGAGGTTGAGCAGCCGCACCCGGGTGATCTGCCCGGCCGGCAATTCGATCACCGGAGCCGGCACACCGTTGATGGTCGACAACCGCCCCGCCGTGCCGCCACGGGCCGCTTCACGGGGAATGCTGAACTCGACGAAATTGCCTTCTTCGTCGATGTGCCAGTTCTTCAGGCTCAGGGTCTTTTCATACTTGAAACCGGTCGGCTCGCGCTCTTCGACGATCAACGGCCCGACCAGCCCGCGCCCCAATTCTTCGCTGCTGCTGACGTGGGGGTGATACCAGTAGCTGCCGGCGTCGGGCACGCGGAATTTGTAATCAAAGTATTCACCGGGCAGCACCGGCAATTGCGACACATAAGGCACGCCGTCCATTTCCAGCGGCAGACGAATGCCGTGCCAGTGAATGGTGGTCGCCACCGGCAAGTGGTTGATGAACCGCACCCGCAGCCATTCGCCCTGACGCACGCGCAATTCGGTGCCCGGCGCCGACGGGCCGAACGCCCACGCTTCGGTCTTGTGCCCCGGCACCAGCTCGACGTCCAGCGGTGCGGCGATCAACTCGTAGTCGTGACCGGCTTCGGCCTCGGCGACCTTGCCCAGCCAGTAACGCGACGCGCCTCCCGCCCCGACACCAACGACAACAAGACCGGCCAGGCCACCGAGGATTTGGCGACGGGTAAAGGACATGAACTCAACTACCTCACGTATCTGCGTCGGGCGAGCAGCCCGCAAAAGGCGAATACGATACACCTGCAATTGCGAAACGGTAAGGGCGACCTGCGACCGCACCTGCGCGCCGATATATATATGTAGTGCACATACCCGGCGGAAACGACTCATCCTTGGCGCCCCCTCATCCCAAGGAAGGAGAGTCCATGGACACCCAAGAAGCGCGTGCCTTGCCTAATGCTGCCGACAAAGCCGCACTGAAGGCCATCGCCAGCACCGTCATCAAGAATTGCCAGAGCGTGCAAGAGGCAGCCCACGACGTCGCCAGTGACCTGCTGAAAAAATTCGGCATCACCGGCCTCGACCCGGATCAGGTGTACTACCACCGGTTCGACACCGCGGAAAGCCGTTCGAAAGCCTTTACCGGTTGGGAGCACGTGCCCGCCACCCTGAGATCCACCGTCACCCTGACGCAGTTGGTCGTCCAGCGCTTTCGGCCCAGCGATCAGGACAACGCCGACCTGTTGGACGTTTACAGCGGTTTCTATACCGCCGGCCCGAGCGCCAAGCGGTTCAATGAAACCAACGAAGTGCGCCTGCACGGCGACGAAGTATTGAAAGCGTTCTGGGACATCAACTTCAGTGCCCTGTACCGAAAGCGCCTCACAGCGTTCTGGCAGACCTCTGCCGCTGACTTCCGCACCCTGGCCAAGTGCAATTTCCTCATCGAAGCCGTCAAGGCCCGGGACAAGCGCCAGCTGAGCGACGAGGACTTCCAGTTCATTACCGAGGCCGTCACAGGCCCGCTCACCTGGCCTGTAACCCTGAACATGCTGCAAACAGAGCATGCGTGCCCGAGCACCGTACGCGCGGTCGACATCGATGGCCATGTGGCCACCAACCTCCTTCGCTTCGTGGCCCCCAAGGGTCGGCAGATCATTTATCTGCCCGGCGAGAGCAGCGCCTTCAAGGTGCTGGAAACCGCGGTAGACATGCACTACTGGGTCTTGCAACGCATGAACACGGACGCCGAGCGCAAAGCGTTCATGACGCATTTCCCCCTTGCCGAGCGACAGACCATCAACGACAACCTCACCGACCTGATGAACCGCCTGGTCAGTACCTGGGGCAAATATGACCATCACCTGATCAACGGCAAGAACCTCATCGTTGACGGTGACGCGTTCAGTTGGCTGCGCGATTCAAGCAAAGACGCGATGTTTGCCGAAGCCGACCTCTTGCTGACCTCCAACGGTGATCTGCGCGAAAGACTGTGGATCGGCTATCTCACTGCCGGAATAAAGGTGTTCGGCCCTATGGCCGTCGTCGGCTGGCCGGTTGCACTGCCTGTGGTCGGCGCGAGTATCGCCAGTCTGGGCCTGAACATCGATCAGGCGGTCAATGCGAAAACCGCTCAGGAGCGCAAGGCCGGCGTGCTCGGCGCGGTGTTTGCCGGGATTGATCTGCTGTTCAACCTGCTGGTGCTCAAAGGACCCGGCTCGCTGGAAGAAGTCGGCCCTGAACTTGAGGCCGCCGAGGCGCAGGAGATGGCCGATCTGAAGCAATCGTCAGCAACCGCAGCCCCCGCCGAACCGGTATCGGCCGAAGCCGTGAGTGAAAGTCCCGAGCCTGTCGCAGAGCAAACGCCCATTCCGCAGACATTCAAGATCGACACCGTGCTCGACGACGCCCGGCTGATTACTGAAGCAGGACGATTCAAGGGCACCTATCAACTCGCGTCCAATCCGTCTTCGGCGATCAGGCTCGATGGCAATGCTTATTATGTGCGCTATGAGTCCGACCTCAATGGTCGCGGGACCTGGGCAATCATCGACCCGGCACGGCCCGATGCGTTTTCCGGCTCGATCCCGGTGCGCCTGAATGCGGCGGAGCAATGGGAAATCGCCCCGCAACTGGGACTGCGCGGCGGTACGATCAAACCAGCGACGGCCAGCGTCGGCGCATCCAGCGCCCCTGCCGCAGAAGCATGGGCACGAACACCGGGCATTCACGTACCGGGCCTCGAAGACCCTGAAATGCGGGCCTGGGCACTCGGCGGCCCAGACGTGCGCAGCCTGTTCCGGCGGGTGTGGGCACCGGGCGGTATCGATGTGCGCAACGTGCTCGGCCTCGACACCGAAAACCTCGGCGCCCGCAGCGTATTCATGGGCCCCGCCGACGAGTCCGTGCAGGAGTTGAGTGAGTTCGAGCTGGCGCAGGAGGAACCGCGCCGCGACTTGATCAGCGACGCCAACGCGTATTACGCCAACCATCCGCCTGCTCCACGGCAGCCTCTGACATCGGCGCCGGTGATCACTACACCGGATGCACTGTTCGATTACGCCTTCGCGCAAAAGCCGGGGCTGGTGCTCGGTGAGGGCACTGGCTGCATCGCCAGCAAACGCTTTCTGATCGAGAACATGGCGGCCCTTGCCCAGCAAAACGTCAAGACCTTGTACCTGCAAGAGCTGTTGGCCAACGTCAATCAGCTGGATCTGGATACGTTCGCCAGAACCGGGGAAATGTCCGAGGAGTTGCAGAACTATCTGAACAAACTCGACCTCAAGGCCGGTAACGATCCCGAAGGCAGATTCAACCTGCTGGCCCTGGTCAAGGCCGCCAATGCCCAGCGCATCCGGGTCCAGGCCATCGACATGACAACCACCTGGCACATCAACGAGGGCCCGATCACCCAGAGTCCGCAAAGACAGATGTCACGCAGCTTCTTTGCCAGCGAGGTCATCGGCTTCAACCAGCAACTGAACGGCCAGGGGCGCTGGATTGCCTTGGTGAATCAGGAAAACATGACCACCTTCCGGGGCTATCAGGGCATCAGTGAACAGACCGATGCCTTGTGCGCGCGCGTCGAAGACGTCGTCCCTGGCCGCGAGCAACCGCTCGGCAGCGACCCCGGTCTGGCCGTGGAATACGACGAAAATCCCGATTCCTCGGTGCATGAAGTGGTCGACGGTGAGATTGATCTGAACAGCGTTCAGGCGTCGATCAAAGGCGATTGGCGCGTGCAGCTGCCCAGCGTCTGGGCTTACCGCACATCCCAGGAACTGCGCTCACTGCTGCCGGAACCGGGCATGTTCACCCTGCAGCGCTACAGGAGCAATGTGCTGGTGGTCTATCGCAACGCCAACGGCGCGATGGCCGACAGCGTGATTCGTTCGACGCCCGGCGGGCGGATCAACCTCGATACACCGCTCGCCCCCACCTACGAATCCATGACCGTGGACTCTCTGGAGGAGCTGAAACAAGCCCTGATCAGAAAAGGCATGCAGCCCAAGGGCTGGCCGCCAGCGGCTGGCGAAGCGGTGAGTGGCGTGTCGCCGGTCGAATCGCTTGCCGAGGCATCACCGGAACTCGAGCAGTCCGTCATCCCGGCCAACTGGGAAGCCAATGAGTTGCTCGAAAACCTCTCTCCGGATACCACACCCGGAAAATTTCAGGGCATCTACCGGCTCGATTCGAATCCATCCACCGCGATCATGCTCGACGATTGCGCGTATTACGTGCGCTATGAAAGCGACGCCAACGGCGGCGGAGCTTGGGCCATCATTGACCCGCAGCAACCGAATGCCTTTTCAGGATCGATCCCCGTGCGCCTCAACGCCGAGGGTGAATGGGAACTGGCGCCGCGAGCCGGTCTCAAGGGGGGCGGCAACCTTCAGCCCCGCGGCTCACGCCCTCGCGCGCCGGCAGCCCCTCAGCGATCGCCGCAAGCGCAGGCGAGTGCGCTGCCGGCGCAAGTGAGTCCAGAGCTGCGCGGCCCGACCACGTCATACGACACGCCCCCCCGAGCCCGAGTCAGACAATTGGCGATGGGCGAGAGGGAAACCCACCTCAAGGTCGTTCATCAGCCGGACGGCAGCTTGAAAGGAATTCCGACCTTCGAAGAATACGTCGCGCCCCATCGGGCCGATCTATCCCGGGACGCCCGCCAGTTCATGTCCCGGGAAGGCCTGACCCGCACGCTGCCCGCACGCCCGCCACTGGCGGACGTGGCCACCTCGACCAGCGCATCGCAATTGATTCAGCGGGTTTACGAGGTCGCACCAGGCCTGGTCATTGGCGAAAGCCAGGATCGCATTGCCAGCATGCAGTTCCTGATCGAGAACATGCAGGCGCTGGCTGAGCAAAAGGTCGAAACGCTTTATTTCCAGCGTCTGCTCAATGACTTCAACCAAGTGCATCTCGACAAGTTCTTCCGCTCCGGTGAGATGACCAGCGATCTTGAACAGTACCTTCGACAGTTGCAAAGCGATCCCACGGGACGCTTCACCCCGCTCGAAGTGGTCAAAGCTGCGCAGCGCAATGGCATTCGGGTCCAGGCCACCGATTGCCTGGCCAGCTATCGCTATCCGGGGGCGCCGCTTCCCGACATGCACGAGCAAACCATCAAGACCTACCTGACCCACACCATCATGCAAGCCGACAAGGCGCTCAACGGCGGCGGTAAATGGGTGGTCCTCACCGATCAGCAAAACACCAACACCTTCCGGGGTATCGCGGGTATCAGCGAACTGCAGGGGGGCATCGGTCTACGGGTCGAGGAAGTGTTGCCGGCCAACCCTGCGCTGATCGAAACAGACCGGGGCATCGAGTTGGGGCGTGGCTACGCCTCTCAACCTGAGTCCCTCGAAGGAGATTCCGACACGCTGTATGCCGACATGAATCTGCAGACGCCCCTGCCGTTGCTCACCCGAACACCGAAAGAACTCGAACGGTTGTTGAGCCGCCAGGGCATGTTCACGTTCGAGAAGTCCGAGGGCACGTGGACACTGCTGCATCGCGGCCGCGATGGCCAGATTGCGCGCACGCTGGTCGAACGCACAGCCGACGGGCGCTATCTGATCAATCGCCCGTCATGGACCGAGGTCCATCAAGTGCCTTACGACACCATTGTCGAGTTGTCGTGGGGACTGAGCCGAATGGGCATGGACTTGGTAGGTCGCCTGCCGCTGTAACGCATGCTCACCCAAAACGCAAAAGGCCCCCGATCTCATGATCGGGGGCCTTTCTGGTTGCTAGCGTATCGAACCGGCAGCGACCGGCTCAGACACGATCACTCCCACTCAATGGTCGCTGGCGGCTTGCTCGACACGTCGTAAGTGACGCGGGAGATGCCTTCGATTTCATTGATGATGCGGCCGGAAACGGTTTCCAGCAGTTCGTAAGGCAGGTGAGCCCAACGCGCGGTCATGAAGTCGATGGTTTCCACGGCACGCAGGGCCACGACCCAAGCGTAACGACGGCCATCACCGACCACGCCAACCGATTTCACTGGCTGGAACACCACGAACGCCTGGCTGACCTTGTGGTACCAGTCGGCCTTGCGCAGCTCTTCGATGAAGATGTGGTCGGCACGACGCAGCAGGTCGGCGTATTCCTTCTTCACTTCGCCAAGGATGCGCACGCCCAGGCCCGGGCCCGGGAACGGGTGACGGTAGACCATGTCGTACGGCAGGCCCAGTTCCAGACCCAGACGACGGACTTCGTCCTTGAACAGTTCGCGCAGAGGCTCGACCAGTTTCAGGTTCATCTCTTCCGGCAGGCCGCCCACGTTGTGGTGCGACTTGATCACGTGCGCCTTGCCGCTTTTCGCGCCAGCCGACTCGATCACGTCCGGGTAGATGGTGCCCTGAGCCAGGTACTTGATGTTATCCAGCTTGCAGGATTCGGCATCGAACACGTCGATGAAGGTACGGCCGATGATCTTGCGCTTCTTCTCCGGGTCGGCTTCGCCGGCCAGGTTGTTGAGGAACTGCTCTTCAGCGTTGGCGCGGATCACCTTGACGCCCATGTTCTCGGCGAACATGGCCATCACTTGTTCACCTTCGTGCAGACGCAGCAGGCCGTTATCGACGAAGACGCAGGTCAACTGGTCGCCGATGGCCTTGTGCAGCAGTGCGGCAACCACCGAGGAGTCAACACCGCCGGACAGGCCCAGCAGCACGTTGTCGGTACCGACTTGTGCGCGGATGTTGGCAATGGCGTCTTCAGCGATCTTCGACGGAGTCCACAGGGCTTCACAGCCGCAGATGTCCAGCACGAAGCGCGACAGGATACGACCGCCCTGCTTGGTGTGGGTCACTTCCGGGTGGAACTGCACGCCGTAGTAAGCGCGTTCGTCGTTGAACATGCCGGCGATCGGGCAGCTCGGGGTGCTGGCGAGGATGTGGAAGTCTTGCGGCATCTTGGTGACCTTGTCACCGTGGCTCATCCACACGTCGAGGCCGAACAGGCCGTCGGCGTCGATGTGGTCTTCGATGCCGTCGAGCAGGCGGCTCTTGCCGACCACGTCAACGCGGGCGTAACCGAACTCACGCAGTTCGGAACCTTCAACCTTGCCGCCCAGTTGCTCGGCCATGGTCTGCATGCCGTAGCAGATACCGAAGACCGGCACGCCCAGATCAAACACCGCTTGCGGGCAGCGCGGGCTGTTGGCTTCGTGCACGGACTCGGGGCCGCCGGCGAGGATCACGCCTTTAGGCGCGAATTCGCGGATCGCCTCTTCGTCCATGTCGAACGGGTGCAGTTCGCAGTACACACCGATCTCGCGCACGCGGCGGGCAATCAGTTGGGTGTACTGGGAGCCGAAGTCGAGGATCAGGATGCGGTGAGCGTGAATGTCGAGGGCCATGATTCAGTCTCGTCTTAAGTAATTCAGAAACAGTCGTGATTCAGAAACAACTCGGGGCTGAATAAAACAGCCCCGGTTGCTTGATGATTTGCTTGAAGCCTCAACCTACGCGGTAGTTTGGCGCTTCCTTGGTGATCTGCACGTCGTGAACGTGGGATTCGGCCATGCCGGCACCGGTGATCCGCACGAACTCAGGCTTGGTGCGCATTTCTTCGATGTTGGCGCTGCCGGTGTAACCCATCGAGGAACGCAGACCGCCCATCAACTGGTGAATGATCGCGCTCAGGGTGCCTTTGTAAGGAACACGGCCTTCGATGCCTTCCGGAACCAGTTTCTCGGCGCCTGCCGAGGAGTCCTGGAAGTAACGGTCGGACGAGCCTTGCGCCTGGGACATGGCGCCCAGCGAACCCATGCCGCGATAAGCCTTGTACGAACGGCCCTGGAACAGTTCGATCTCGCCCGGCGCTTCTTCGGTACCGGCGAACATCGAGCCCATCATCACGCAGGACGCACCAGCAACGATGGCCTTGGACAGGTCACCGGAGAAGCGGATGCCGCCGTCGGCGATCAACGGAACGCCAGTGCCTTCGAGGGCAGCGGCAACGTTGGCGATGGCACTGATTTGCGGCACGCCGACACCGGCGACGATACGGGTGGTGCAGATCGAGCCAGGGCCGATACCGACCTTGACCGCATCAGCGCCAGCTTCGGCCAGGGCCTTGGCTGCGGCGCCGGTGGCGATGTTGCCGCCGATCACCTGCACTTCAGGGAAATTCTCTTTGACCCAGCGAACGCGGTCGATCACGCCTTTGGAGTGACCGTGTGCGGTGTCGACCACCACCACGTCCACACCGGCATTGACCAGCGCGGCAACGCGGTCACCAGTGTCTTTACCGGTACCGACGGCAGCGCCAACGCGCAGACGACCTTGGTCATCCTTGCTGGCCAGCGGGTAGGCTTTGGCTTTTTCGATGTCGTTGACGGTCATCATGCCTTTGAGGGCGAATTTGTCGTCAACGATCAGCACGCGCTCGATGCGGTGCTTGTGCAGCAGTTCGCGTACGTCGTTCTTGTCGGCGCCTTCCTTGACCGTGACCAGACGCTCTTTAGGCGTCATCACTTCACGGACAGTGGCTTCCAGACGATTTTCGAAACGTACGTCACGGGAAGTGACGATGCCGACCAGGTCGCCATCGTGCAGTACCGGAACGCCGGAAATATTGTGCAGACGGGTCAGTTCGAACAGATCACGTACCGTGGCATCGGCCTCGATCGTGATGGGATCCTTGACCACACCGGCTTCGAACTTCTTGACCTTGCGCACTTCGGCAGCTTGCTGCTCGATGGTCATGTTCTTGTGGATAATGCCGATGCCACCTTCCTGAGCCATGGCGATTGCCAGACGGGCTTCAGTCACGGTGTCCATTGCAGCAGAAACCAGAGGAATATTCAGTTCGATGCCACGGGTAAGGCGGGTCTTGAGACTGACTTCGTTAGGAAGCACCTCGGAATAACCGGGCACTAGGAGAATGTCGTCGAATGTCAGAGCTTCTTGGCTGATACGCAGCATCGCGGGGGCTCCCGAGCGGGAAAATGGAAGCGCGCCATTATAGTCAGACACCCCCTGCTGTTCAATGTAAAACTCAGCCTAATTGATGTACGGGGCCCGCTGTTTTCTGGAGGAGCTGCCGAAGGCTGCGATCTTTTGATCTTGCCTGTAAAAAACCACGTCAAAAGATCGTAGCCTGCGGCAGCTCCTACAGCTTCAGAGTTCGACTTTTACCCAGCTGACAGGCTGGTCGAGCCAATCGGCAAATTCATCGATAAAGCTCTGCTTGAACCCGGCTTCCAGCCAGTTGTTGAAAATGAACCCCAGGTTGGAAAACGCGCATTCCTGCAAATACAGAAAGCCGTTGATGTCGTCTTCATGCCCGCATTCCGGGCAGGTGAAGTTGTCGGTGCGCCCGGGCATCCAGTCTTCCAGACTCTCGAACAGCGCTTCGCCGACTTCGCGGCGACACTCGGCGCACCCGGCTTCTTCGAGAAAGCCCTTGGCCGGGGTGTAGATGCAGCGCTTGACGATGATCTCCAAGCCATTGATCGGCTCACCGAAGGGCAGCGCCTCGGGGTGCAGCACCACCGCACGCGCGCCATCGGCAATCGCGTGGGCCATGCGGTTGCCGGTGCGGCCGCAAGTCGTCAGCTGTTCTTCGATGATGTTCTTGCGCACCAGCCAGCGCACGATCGCCCGCGCCCGGGGTTCGTGGACCGGCAGGGTGGAGATTTTCGGGACGATGATGCTTTGCGAATTCATGGGTGCAGCCTGTGACGTCAAATGGAAGTTCTGCGGTGCTCTCTCCGACGCCATCGCTGGCAAGCCAGCTCCCACAGGTTTTGCTGGTGCACACAGTATTTGTGAGCGACCGAAACTCTGTGGGAGCTGGCTTGCCAGCGATGGCATCAGTGCGGCCGGCAGCTTAATCCCTGACGAAATCCGGTCAAGTGCTGAGATAACGCCCGATCAACGCAATCCCGCTCGCCAACACCAGCCAGGTCACCAATCGCACAAACGCCTCGCGCGACAAACGCAGGGTCAATCGCCGCCCGATCCACAGCCCCAGCGCCATGGCCGGCAACAGACACACCGCCAGCATCAACAAGGGTAGCTCGGCATACACACCGGCGATGGCGAACAGGCTCAAACGCACCACCGTGCTGCAACTGATCAACGCACTTTGCGTGGCCCGGGCCGCGTCTTTCGGCAAGCGGCTGTTGAGATAGATCGCATATAAAAAGCCGCCACTGCCAAACAGCGCCCCAAACAGCCCGCCCACCGTGCCCATCGGCAGCGCCCATGCGGCGGACAGTTGCGTTGGCCGGGTTTTCACCCACAGGCTGTAAATCGCATAAGCGCTGATGAACAGGCCCATCAACAGCAGCAACAGATCGGATTTGAGATTAAGCAGGAAAATCACCCCCAACGTGCACCCCACCGCCATGCACGGCAGCAGCCGCAACAACTCCGACTTGGCCACGTCCCGGCGCGAGGGCAGCAGATTGCCGAACGCCGCAACGAAATCCAGCAACACCAGCAGCGGCACGATTTTCGACAACGGCATGAACAGAATCAGGATCGGTCCGGCGACCAGCGCCGTGCCGAAGCCGGCAATCCCGAACACGATATAGGCCAGCGCGATCCCCAAGCCGATCACCGCCCAGCCGCCCGCGCCCCACGACCACTCGCTCAACAACCCCAGCACACTCATCGATCTGCTTCCTTTATAAGCCTGAGATGACTTTAGCCAGCGCCCAGCGTTGCGACTAATATGTTCACAGCCGCTTACTCATCTCGAAAAGGCATACCTGGTGCTCTCGACCCGTCAACTGCGCTACTTCGTGGAAATCGCCGAATGCGGCAGCTTCAGTGCTGCCGCTGAACGTCTGTTCATCGCGCAGTCGGCGCTGAGTCGGCAAATCAAGGACATGGAAACCCGCCTGCAAACGCCGCTGTTCGAACGCACCGCGCGCCAGCCCCGGCTCACGGCTGCAGGCGCGGCATTTTTGCCCCGCGCCAGAAACCTGCTCAATGAACTGAGCAAAGCCAGCGCGATGGCAACCGACGTCGGCAACGGGCAAGTGGGGACCTTGCGCCTGAGTCATTCCAGCACCGTGTCGCTCAGCGGACATTTATTACGCCGGATCAGCACGTATCTGGATCAGCAGACTGGCGTGTCGCTGGACATCGGCAAACTCTCCTCCGAGGCGCAGCTTGAGGAATTGGCCGAAGGTCGTCTCGATATTGGCCTGCTGCGCCTGCCGGTATTGCGTCAGCGCGAGGGCATTCAGGTGGTGCCGCTGTTCACTGAACGCCTGCTGCTGGCGGTGCCGAACGCTCATCGCCTGGCCGATTCAGCCTCTGTTGATCTGGCGCAACTGAAGGACGAGCCGTTCATTTCGATCCCGCATCCGCAGCGTGGCGGGCTCAGCTACCTGTGTGCCGACCTGTGCATGCGTCAGGGCTTCTTCCCCAAGGCGGCGCGGGTGATGTCGCGCAAGACCACTCAGCTGCAACTGATCCAGGCCGGATTCGGCATCGCCTTGCTGCCCGAATCGATGCAGGACATTGCGCCCGGCGGCGTACGCTTTCTGCCGCTGCGCAATCCTGATTGCCAAAGCACCGTCGCCCTCGCCTACCGCCAGAATCCCACGCCATTGATCCAACACTTCATCCAAACCTTCACAATCCCCCTGTAGGAGCTGCCGCAGGCTGCGATCTTTTGATCTTTTTCATACCGATCAAGCTCAAAAGATCGCAGCCCGCGGCAGCTCCTACAGGGATCGTGCAATGACGGCGACAATGCCTTTAAACTGCGCCCCATGATTAAAGATCCCTTTTCAAGGCTCGGCCTTGACCGTGAAGTCCTGACCGTCAGCCAGCTCAACGGCCGCGCGCGGGTGCTGCTCGAAGACGTGTTCAGCAACATCTGGGTCGAAGGCGAGATCTCCAACCTCGCTCGCCCGGCGTCCGGCCATGTGTATTTCACCCTCAAGGACAGCGGTGCGCAGGTGCGTTGCGCGCTGTTTCGCAACAATGCGGCGCGGGTGCGTCAGGCGTTGAAAGACGGTCTGGCCGTGAAAGTGCGCGGCAAGGTCTCGCTGTTCGAAGGGCGTGGCGACTATCAGCTGATTCTCGACACCGTGGAGCCGGCCGGCGACGGCGCGCTGCGCCTGGCGTTCGATGCGCTGAAGGAAAAACTCAGCGCCGAAGGCTTGTTCAGCGCCGAACGCAAAGTGCCGTTGCCGGCACATCCGCAGCGCATCGGCATCATCAGTTCGCCGACCGGTGCGGTGATTCGCGACATCATCAGCGTGTTCCGCCGCCGCGCGCCGCAAGTGCAACTGACGCTGATCCCCACGGCCGTGCAGGGCCGCGAAGCCACGGCGCAGATCGTCCGCGCGCTGAAGATGGCCGATGCCCGTGGTTTTGACGCGCTGATCCTCGCCCGGGGCGGTGGTTCGCTGGAAGACCTCTGGTGCTTCAACGAAGAAGCCGTGGCCCGCGCAGTGGATGCCTGCGTGACACCCATCGTCAGCGCCGTCGGGCATGAAACCGATGTGTCGATCAGCGACTTTGTCGCCGACGTCCGCGCGCCAACGCCTTCCGCCGCTGCCGAATTGCTCGCCCCGGACTCCAGTCATCTGATCCGTCAGGTCGAAAGCCTGCATCGCCGTCTGGTGATGCGCATGCGTGACCGCCTGATGCGTGATCGCCTGCGCCTGGAAGGCATGGCCCGTCGCTTGCGCCATCCCGGCGAGCGTCTGCGCCAGCAGGCTCAGCGTCTGGATGATCTGGACATGCGCATGCGCCGCGCCTTCGAACGCCAGCTCAATACCCGTCGCGAACGTCTGATCCGCCTGGAAACCCGCCTCGCCGGGCAGCATCCGGGACGCCAGCTGGCGATGTTGCGCCAGCGCCTCGACAGCCTCGCCGAACGCTTGCCCCGGGCCATGCGCGAAGGCCTGAAAAGCCGTCGCTTGCAACTGCACAGCCAGATGCAGACGCTGCATGTGGTCAGCCCGCTGGCGACCCTCGGCCGTGGCTACAGCATTCTGCTGGATGAGCGCGGACACGCGATCCGCAACGCCGCGCAGACCCACACCGGCCAGCGCCTTAAAGCCAAACTGGGCGAAGGCGAACTGCAAGTGCGCGTCGAGGACAATCACCTGACGCCTGTCACCCTCTCTTTACTGGACTGATCCATGCCGCGTTTTTTCGCTCCGTTATTGTTGCTGTGCCTGACCACCTTCAACGCCCATGCCGACAGCTACATCACCCGCCTGTTGAACAAACCGGTGCCGGGCGGCGTGGCGGTGGTTGATCTGGGCAGCGCCGCGCAGGCGCCGAAAGCCACTTATCAAGGCAAATCGGTGCTGGTGGTCAAGGAACAGAACAACTGGCTAGCGATTGTCGGCGTGCCGCTGACGGTCAAACCCGGCAGTCAGCAGATCAGCAGCGGCGGGCGCAATCTGCCGTTCACGGTCGGCAACAAGAAATACCCGGAACAGCACATCACCCTGAAGAACACTCAGCAGGTGAATCCGAACCCGGCCAACCTCAAGCGCATCGAGGGCGAACTGGCCGAGCAGATCAAGGCTTACCGCAGCTTCAGCCCGAACACCCCGAGCAACCTGTTGCTGGACAAACCGGTCAACGGGCCGCTGTCGAGCAAGTTCGGCGTGCGCCGTTTCTTCAACGGTGAAGAGCGCAATCCTCACGCCGGCCTCGACTTCGCGGTGCCGGCCGGCACGCCGATCAAGACCCCGGCGGCGGGCAAGGTGATTCTGACCGGCAACTATTTCTTCAACGGCAACACGGTGTTTGTCGATCACGGCCAGGGCTTTATCAGCATGTTCTGCCACATGTCGAAAATCGATGTGAAGGTCGGTGATCAACTGGCCCGCGGCGCAGTAGTCGGCAAAGTCGGCTCGACCGGCCGGGCGACCGGACCGCACATGCACTGGAACATCAGCCTGAACGATGCGCGGGTGGATCCGGCGATTTTCATTGGTGCGTTCCAGCCCTGAATATGTATTGAGGCGATCGGCCTCTTCGCGAGCAGGCTCGCTCCCACTCTGGATCTTATTCACAACAAAGATCGCCTGTGGGAGCGCGCCTGCTCGCGAATGCGGCCTATACAGCACATCAATACTTACTGAATTGCTATAAACCTCAATTGCGCCCCTATCAAACCTCGCGCAAAAAACAAAACGATCACGTTCATTACGCACAATAAAATCGCGCAAAATCTCGCTTTTCGAGTATTCCTCTCAATTTTTTTCGACTGCTTGCCATCCTCTCCCCTCGCGGTTAGGGTTGAAGACATGAAAACCTCTCACACCCTTATTCAGCTTCGCCAGCACCGCAGTCTGTGCCTCGTCAGCGCGCGACTGCCGGGCTGAATCGCTGCGCCTCGTCCCAAGCGTTTTCCCGAACATTCGTTCCACCGGCAGGCCGCCTCTTTTCGGCCCAGACAATAAGGAATTTCCCGATGAGCATGCTCAAAGACCCGTCTTCGAAATACCGCGCGTTCCCCGTCATCAACTTGCCGGATCGCACCTGGCCGTCGAAAACCATCGACACCGCGCCGATCTGGTGCAGCTCCGACCTGCGTGACGGCAACCAGTCGCTGATCGAGCCGATGGACGCGGTGAAAAAGCTGCGCTTCTGGAAAACCCTCGTTCAGGTGGGCGTGAAGGAAATCGAAGCCTCGTTCCCGGCCGCTTCGCAAACCGACTTCGACTTCGTGCGGACCCTGATCGAAGAAGGCCATATCCCGGACGACACCACCATTCAGGTGCTGACCCAGGGTCGTGAAGACTTGATCGAGCGCACCTTCGAATCCCTGCGCGGGGCGAAGAAAGCCATCGTTCACCTGTATAACGCCACCTCGCCTTCCTTCCGTCGCATCGTCTTCAACCAGGACAAGGACGGCATCAAGGCCATCGCGGTCAACGCGGCCAAGCTGTTCGTCAAATACGCGGCGATGCAGCCGGACACCGAGTGGACCTTCGAATACTCGCCGGAAACCTTCAGCGCCACCGAGCTGGAATTCGCCAAGGAAGTCTGTGACGCGGTGATCGAGGTCTGGAACCCGACGCCTGAGCACAAGATGATCCTCAACTTGCCGGCCACCGTCGAATGCGCGACCCCGAATGTCTACGCCGACCAGATCGAATGGTTCGGCCGCAACATCAACCGTCGTGACAGCGTGATCATCAGCCTGCACACCCACAACGACCGTGGCACCGGCGTCGCCGCCACTGAACTGGGCCTGATGGCCGGTGCGGATCGCGTCGAAGGCTGCCTGTTCGGCAACGGCGAGCGTACCGGTAACGTCGACCTCGTCACCGTGGCGTTGAACATGTACACCCAGGGCGTCGACCCTGAGCTGGACTTCTCCGACATCGATGGCGTGCGCAAAGTCGTCGAGGAGTGCAACCAGATCCAGGTGCACCCGCGTCACCCGTACGTTGGCGACCTGGTGCATACCGCATTCTCCGGCTCGCACCAGGATGCGATCCGCAAGGGCTTCGCCCAGCAGAAACCGGACACCCTGTGGGAAGTGCCGTACCTGCCGATCGACCCGGCCGACATCGGTCGCAGCTACGAGGCGGTGATCCGCGTCAACAGCCAGTCGGGCAAGGGCGGTATCGCTTACCTGCTGGAGCAGGAATACGGCATCAGCCTGCCACGTCGCATGCAGATCGAGTTCAGCCAGGTCGTGCAGCGTGAAACCGACCGCCTCGGCCTGGAAATGACCGCCAAGCAGATCCACGCGCTGTTGATCAGCGAATACCTGCAAGCCAACACCCCGTACGCGCTGGTCAGCCATCGCCTGCAGGAAGAAAACGGCAACAGCGCCGTCGAAGTGGAAGTGGCGAGCAAAGGTCAGGGCGAAACCAACCTGCACTGGCGCGGCAAGGGCAACGGTGCGCTGGAAGCCTTGGTGGCCGGCCTGCCGATCCCGGTGGAAATCATGGACTACAACGAACATGCGATCGGCGCAGGCACCAACGCCAAGGCCGCGGCTTACATCGAGCTGCGCGTGAACGGTGAGCGTGCGGTGCACGGTGTGGGCATCGATGAAAACATCACCACCGCCAGCTTCAAGGCGCTGTTCAGTGCACTGAACCGCTCGCTGAGCCAGCCTGAGGCGAAAGCGGCGTAATCGATCGCAGAAATGCAAAAGGCCCCGGAGTGCGAACTCCGGGGCCTTTTTGTTGAGAATCAAAAGATCGCAGCCTTCGGCAGCTCCTACAGGATGTACACCGTCCCGATGTAGGAGCTGCCGAAGGCTGCGATCTTTTGCTTTTCAGGTGAACTCGAAGGTGTCGGCATCCAGATTCGCCGGAAAGCGCTCGCGATACGCCGCCAACGGCGCAGCCTCCAGCACAACCTTGAACACGCCGTCCGCCTCCCCCGCCGCCAGCAGCGTCTCACCCTGGAAATCCAGCACCTGACTGTCACCGGTGTAGGCAAAACCCTTGCCGTCTGTGCCGATGCGATTCACCGCCGCCACATAGCACAGGTTTTCAATCGCTCGCGCCGGCAGGAGGCGGTTCCAGTGCAGACGCCGTGCGCCCGGCCAGTTGGCGGTGTACAGCAGCAGATCGGTGTCCTGTGCGTCGCGACTCCACACCGGGAAACGCAGGTCGTAGCAAATCAACGGACGGATGCGCCAACCCTTGAGCTCGAACTGCACCTGACGTTCGCCGGGGGTGTAGTGATTGTGCTCGCCGGCCATGCGGAACAAGTGGCGTTTGTCGTAATGCCAGACTTCGCCGTCGGGCCGCGCCCACAGCAGGCGGTTGCGATGGCTGCCATCCGCCGCCTGAATGATCACGCTGCCGGTAATCACGGCATTCAGCTTGGCCGCCTGAACCCGCAGCCATTTGCTGGTCGGGCCGTTCTCGGCTTCAGCGAGGGTCTCGGACTCCATCGAGAAACCGGTGGTGAACATCTCCGGCAGGATGATCAGGTCTGCACCCCGGGCTTGCTCCAACAGCACGTCGAAGTGCTCGAGGTTGGCCTGACGGTCATGCCAGGCCAGGCTGGTCTGGATCAGCGCCAGATTGAGATCGGGCAACGCACTCAGATCACGCATAGTTTTGCCGCTGCCTCGCGCAGCGTCTCCTCGCGTTTGGCGAAGCACAAGCGCACCAGGCGCTGGCCTTCGGGTGGATTCTGGTAGAACACCGACACCGGGATACTCGCCACGCCGTGTTCACGGGTCATCCACATCGCCATGTCGACGTCGTTCAAGTCAGGACGAATCTGCGAGTAGTCGACCAGCTGGAAGTAGGTGCCGGTGACGCGGGTGAAGGTGAAGCGTGATGGCGCCAGCAAGTCGCAGAACAGGTCGCGCTTGGCCTGATAGAAACCCGGCAGCTCTTCAACGTGCTCCGGATGCTCGGCCATGTAATCGGCCAAGGCGTATTGCAGCGGCGTGACCCCGCAGAAACTGACGTACTGGTGCACCTTGCGCAACTCGGCGGTCAACGCCGGTGGCGCGACCACATAGCCGGTTTTCCAGCCGGTGACGTGGTAGGTCTTGCCGAACGAGCTGACCACGAAGGCGCGCTGATACAGCTCTTCGTGGGCCAGCACGCTGACATGTGGCACGCCGTCGAACACCAGGTGTTCGTACACCTCGTCGCTGATCAGATAGATGTCGCGGCCGCGGATCAACTCCGCCAATTGATCCAGCTCGGCGCGGCTGATCAGTGCGCCGCTGGGGTTGTGCGGAGTGTTGATGACGATCATTTTCGTGCGCGGGCTCAGGGCCGCCGCGAGCTTGTCGAAATCGATGGAGAAATCGTTCGGGTTCAGTTGCACATGCACACACCGACCGCCCGCCAACTCCGTCGCCGGCTCGTAGCTGTCGTAGCAAGGGTCGAACACGATGACTTCGTCGCCGTTGTGGATAACCGCCTGAATCGCACAGAAGATCGCCTGGGTCGCGCCCGGCGTCACCGTCACTTCGCTGTCGGCATCGACCTTCACCCCATAGCTGCGCGCGATTTTTGCCGCGATCTGCTCGCGCAGCGCCGGCAGGCCGGTCATCGGCGAATACTGGTTATGGCCGCTGGCAATATGCCGACCCACCGCATCACGCAGCGACTGCGGGCCGTCAAAATCAGGAAAACCCTGGGACAGGTTGATGGCACCGGTCTGCGCCGCGAGCTGAGACATCTGCGTGAAAATAGTGATGCCGACATTCGGCAGCTTACTGGTGATCATCGGGGGTTCCCTGCTCTACACCCGGCTCTGACGGCGGCGCGGGAGAGCCCGAGGATAGCCCATCCGGCGCCCATAAAAAAAGGGCGCTCTGGTGAGCGCCCTTCTTATCGCCGAACCCACGTAGGAGCTGCCGAAGGCTGCGATCCTTTGATCTTGTCTTCGAAGCAAAATCAAAAGATCGCAGCCTGCGGCAGCTCCTACACGAAGTGATAAATCACTTCTTGTCGCGGCGCTTCTTGCTGGCTTTCTTGTTGTGCGACATCAAGCGACGCTTCTTGTTGACCTGGCGGTCGGTCAGCGTGTTCTTGTTGCCTTCGTACGGGTTCTCGCCGCCCTTGAACTCGATGCGGATCGGCGTACCGACCAGCTTCAGCACACGGCGGTAAGTGTTCTCCAGATAGCGCACATACGACTTCGGCACTTTCTCGATCTGGTTGCCGTGGATCACGATGATCGGCGGGTTGGCGCCACCCAGGTGAGCGTAACGCAGCTTGATCCGGCGGTTGTTGACCATCGGTGGCGCGTGCTCGCCAACGGCGTCTTCCAGAATCTGGGTCAGACGGTTGGTTGGCCAGCGAGTGACCGCCGACTTGAACGAGTTCTGTACGGAAGCGTAGAGGTTACCCACGCCGGTACCGTGCAGTGCCGAGATGAAGTGGATATCGGCGTAATCAACGAAGAACAGCCGACGCTGCAGCTCGACTTTCACGAAGTCGCGCTCGCTTGGCGTCATGCCGTCCCACTTGTTGATCGCGATGACCAGCGCACGACCGGACTCGATGGCGAAGCCCAGCAGGTTGAGGTCGTGATCGACCACACCTTCGCGGGCGTCCATCACGAAGATCACCACGTTGGCGTCTTTGATCGCCTGCAGGGTTTTGACCACGGAGAACTTTTCGACTTCTTCGTGGATCTTGCCGCGCTTGCGCACACCGGCGGTGTCGATCAGCGTGTACTTCTCTTCATTCCGTTCGAACGGGATGTAGATACTGTCGCGGGTGGTGCCGGGTTGGTCGTAGACGATAACCCGATCTTCACCGAGCATGCGGTTGACCAGGGTCGACTTGCCGACGTTCGGACGGCCGATGATGGCGATCTTGATCCCGTCTTTTTCGCTCGGGCCAGGAATGCGCTTGGCTTCCTCGCCTTCAGCGACGATCTCTTCCTCTTCGCCTTCCTGCGGTTCGTCTTCGTCACGCGGGAAATCGCTCAGTGCTGCTTCCAGCAGTTGAGTGATACCACGGCCGTGAGCACCGGCGATCGGGATCGCGTGGCCCATGCCCAGCGGAGCGAATTCGGCGCGGGCCATTTCCGGGTCGATGTTGTCGACCTTGTTGGCAACCACGTGAGAACGCTTGTTACGTTTGCGCAGGTGCTCGGCGATCATCTGGTCGGCGGCGGTGAAACCGGCCTTGGCATCTACCAGGAACAGCACAACATCCGCTTCTTCGATGGCGAGCAGCGACTGCTCGGCCATTTTTTCGTCCATACCGTGTTCGTCACCGGAGATACCGCCGGTGTCGATCAGAATGTAGGAACGCCCTTGCCACTTGGCCTCACCGTACTGGCGATCACGGGTCAGACCGGACAAGTCGCCGACGATGGCGTCACGTGTCCTGGTCAGGCGGTTGAACAAGGTGGATTTGCCGACGTTCGGTCGGCCCACCAGGGCGATTACGGGAACCATGCGGCTCTCCACTTCGTTATTTCAGAAAATACAAAAGCCGCTGCGAGGCAGCGGCTGGTGCTCGGGGCAACGCCTGTACGCGCTGCAAGCCCCATGAATCCGGGGCCGCCTGGGGGGTTAACCCCAAGCATAGTTGTTACTTGATGGTCAGGGCTTCCAGTTTGCCGCTGTTGCCATACACATAGATCGTGTTGCCTACCACCAGCGGACGGGCACGCAGGCCGTCACTGTCGATACGCTCACGACCTACAAAACGACCGTCCACCTGACTCAACAGGTGCAGGTAACCTTCCATGTCACCGACGGCTACGTAGCTGGAGAACACTTCCGGCGCCGACAGTTGACGGCGGGCCAGCGAATCGTTGCTCCACAACGCGGTGGTCGAACGCTCGTCGACGCCTTCAACGGTGCCCGAAGACAGGCTCACGTAGACGTTGCCGAAACCCTGGGCGACACCGGCATAGCTCGACGCATCGCGCTGCCAGAGTTGACGACCGCTTTGCAGATCGAGTGCCGCGACGCGGCCCTGATAGCTGGCGACGTACAGGGTTTCGCCGGACAGCAGCAGACCGCCGTCGATGTCGACCACGCGCTCCAGTTCCGAACGACCGGTTGGAATCGCAACCCGTTGTTCCCAGACCGGCACGCCGTTGGAAATGTCCAGGGCAACCACTTTACCGGTCGACAGACCCGCCACCGCGAGGCGGTTGGTCACGACTGGCGCGCTGGTGCCGCGCAGGGTCAGTACCGCAGGGGTGCTGTCGTAGGTCCAGCGACGGTCGCCGGTGGCCGCGTCCAGGCCGATCAGACGATCGTCCTGAGTCTGGACCACCACCACGTCACCGTTGTTGGCCGGCGGCGCGAGGACTTCGCTGGACACCCGGGCGCGCCACTTCTCTTCGCCGTTGATGGCGTCGAGGGCAACGATTTCACCCTTGAGGGTACCGATCGTGACCAGACCGTAACCCACGCCAACGGCGCCGGACACAGGCAGTTCAAGATCCTTTTTCCACTTCACGTCGCCATTACTGCGATCCATGGCCATCAGCACGCCGGTGACATCGG
Organism: Pseudomonas sp. 86_A; assembly: GCF_017491705.1. Classification (NCBI taxonomy): domain Bacteria; kingdom Pseudomonadati; phylum Pseudomonadota; class Gammaproteobacteria; order Pseudomonadales; family Pseudomonadaceae; genus Pseudomonas; species Pseudomonas sp. 86_A. The sequence goes on from NZ_JAFGYS010000010.1 coordinate 78,146, forward strand.
CGGCGTAGATGGTGTCACCATCGATCGCCGGCACCAGCATGTTGTAGGTTTCGCCCTGACCGTCACCGATCGAACGGCTCCACTGCTTTTGCAGGACCACTTCTTCTTTGAAGTCGGTCAGCTCGGCCGGTGGCAGTTCTTTTTTGCTGTTGCTGCTGCAACCCGCGGCCAGAATGGCCAGAGCCAGCAATGCTGCATGCTTCCAACGGATCACGTCACGCATCCCCTTTGGCCAGGTCGTCGAGCTTGATTTGAAGGCCACCGACTGCCGCTTCATCCGACAGTGCCGCCTTGGCTTTTTGATACGCGGTGTTCGCCTCGTCGGTACGACCCAGCTGCACCAGCAGGTCACCCTTGAGTTCTTCGCGAGTGGCCAGGAACGCCTTGTCGGCGTCGCCGTCGAGCAGCTTCAGGGCTTCATCGGCCTTGTTCTGCGCACCCAGCACCTGAGCCAGACGCTGACGGGCGATTTCGCCCAGCGCCGGGTTGGCCGGCTTGGCTACGATGGCTTTGAGCTCGGTGGCTGCGTCGTCCAGCTTGCCGCTGTCGACCGCTACTTTTGCCACGAACAGGCTGCCGTACTGTGCGTACGCGGTGCCGCCGAACTCGCTGTTGAGCTTGCCGGCCAGATCCGCAACGCGTGCAGCGTCAGGCTTGCCATCCGGGGTCAGCGTGGTTTCCAGCAGTTGCTGATAGAGCACCGAGGCGCCTTGCGACTGGTTGCTCTGATACTTGTGAAAAGCCTGCCAGCCGAACACGATGACCAGCGCCAACAGGCCGCCGGTGACCAGAGGTTTGCCGTTGCGTGTCCACCAGTCCTTCAAATCCGCCAACTGTTCGTCTTCGGTACTCGACACCCCAATACTCCTTAATCGCTAAATCGGCTGTTTAGACAGCTTCAACCCTGCACGACGCAGGTGGCCAGGTGAGCGGCAAGCGCATCCCAGGCAATGCTTTGTTGTTCGCCCTGGCCACGCAGGGGTTTGAAACCTACCACTTGCTGGGCCATTTCGTCGTCACCCAGGATCAGTGCGTACAGCGCACCGCTCTTGTCGGCTTTCTTGAACTGGCTTTTGAAGCTGCCGGCGCCGGCATTGACTTGCAGGCGCAGGTTTGGAAGCTGGTCACGCACCCGCTCGGCCAAGGCCAGACCGGCCAGTTCGGCCTGCTCGCCAAAGGCGCAGAGGTAGACGTCGACCTGACGGGAGATTTCTTCCGGGATCTGCTCCAGGGTTTCGAGCATCAACACCAGACGCTCGATGCCCATGGCGAAACCGACGCCTGCGGTCGGCTTGCCGCCCATCTGCTCGACCAGACCGTCGTAACGACCGCCCGCGCAGACAGTGCCCTGGGCGCCGAGTTTGTCGGTGACCCATTCGAATACGGTTTTGCTGTAGTAATCGAGGCCGCGCACCAGTTTCGGGTTGAGCACGTAGGGAATGCCAACCGCGTCCAGACGCGCCTTCAGCCCTTCGAAGTGGGCACGGGACTCGTCATCCAGGTAGTCAGCCATTTTCGGTGCATCGACCAATACCGCCTGCGTGTCGGCATTTTTGGTGTCGAGCACGCGCAACGGGTTGGTTTTCAGGCGACGCTGGCTGTCTTCGTCGAGCTTGTCGTGGTGCGCCGAGAGGTACTCGACCAGCGCTTCACGATAGCGACCACGGGACTCGCTGGTGCCCAGGCTGTTGAGTTCGAGCTTGACCGCATCACGAATGCCCAGCTCGCCCCACAGACGCCAGGTCATGATGATCAGTTCGGCGTCGATGTCCGGACCGTCGAGGTTGAACACCTCCAGACCGATCTGGTGGAACTGGCGGTAGCGGCCTTTCTGCGGACGCTCGTGACGGAACATCGGGCCGATGTACCAGAGCTTCTGAACCTGGCCACCACCGGTGATGCCGTGCTCGAGCACTGCACGCACGCACGCCGCGGTGCCTTCCGGACGCAGGGTCAGGGAGTCGCCGTTGCGGTCTTCGAAGGTGTACATCTCTTTTTCGACGATGTCGGTGACTTCACCGATCGAGCGCTTGAACAGCTCGGTGAATTCGACGATCGGCATGCGGATCTGCTTGTAACCGTAGTTATCCAGCAGACGCGCGACAGTGCCCTCGAAATAACGCCACAGCGGGGTCTGTTCGGGCAGGATGTCGTTCATGCCACGAATGGCTTGCAGAGACTTGCTCACTTTAAATCCTTAAATTCGTTCGGCACTTCAGTCAGGTCAGCCGCGTGCGATAACCGCTGCGTCAGCTTCGACCTTCTCGGCCGCTTTCTGGCGGATCAGCTTTTCCAGCTCGTCCACCAGATTGTCATTCGTCAATTTCTGCGACGGCTTGCCGTCGATGTAAATCAGGTTTGGCGTGCCGCCGGTCAAGCCGATATGGGCTTCCTTGGCTTCGCCGGGGCCGTTGACTACGCAACCGATGACCGCGACATCCAGTGGCACCAGCAGGTCTTCAAGGCGCCCTTCCAGCTCGTTCATGGTCTTGACCACATCGAAGTTCTGCCGCGAGCAGCTCGGGCAGGCGATGAAGTTGATGCCACGGGAACGCAGGTGCAAAGACTTGAGAATGTCGTAACCGACCTTCACTTCCTCGACCGGGTCGGCCGCCAGCGAGATGCGGATAGTATCGCCAATCCCCTCGGCGAGCAGCATACCTAGGCCTACGGCGGATTTCACTGTGCCCGAACGCAATCCACCGGCTTCGGTGATACCCAGGTGCAGCGGCTGGACAATTTCCTTGGCCAGCAAGCGGTAGGCTTCGACGGCCATGAACACGTCGGAAGCTTTCACGCTGACCTTGAAGTCCTGGAAATTCAGGCGCTCGAGGTGCTCGACGTGACGCAGCGCGGACTCGACCAGCGCGGCCGGGGTCGGCTCGCCGTACTTCTTCTGCAGATCCTTTTCCAGGGAACCGGCGTTGACGCCGATGCGGATCGGGATCCCGCGGTCACGGGCGGCATCGACCACGGCACGCACACGGTCTTCGCGACCGATGTTGCCCGGGTTGATGCGCAGGCAGTCCACACCCAGCTCGGCCACGCGCAAGGCGATCCTGTAGTCGAAGTGAATGTCGGCAACCAGCGGCACCTTGACCAGTTGCTTGATCTTGCCGAACGCCTCGGCGGCGTCCATGTCCGGTACCGAAACGCGGACGATGTCGACGCCGGCCGCTTCCAGACGATTGATCTGTGCGACGGTGGCAGCCACATCATTGGTGTCGCTGTTGGTCATGCTCTGCACAGCGATAGGCGCATCGCCGCCGACAGGCACGTTACCGACCCAGATCTTGCGCGAAACGCGACGTTTGATTGGAGATTCGCCGTGCATGACTTATTGACCCAACTTCAGGCGAGCAGTCTCGCCACTGGTGAACGGAGCGATATCGACCGGTTGGCCGTTGTAGCTGACCTGCGCGGCACGAGCCACACCCAGGCGTACCGCCAGTGGCGGCTTGCCGGAAACCGAGACGCTGTCGCCTTTGTGTTTCAGACCGCTGAACAGCACCTTGCCGCGACCGTCGGTCACCTGCGCCCAGCAATCGGCGGTGAACTGCAGTTGCACCTGGCCATCGCCGGCAGCCGGAGCAGCCGCTTCTGCGGTAGGTGCAGGGGCAGCCGCGACAACGGGCGCCGTCACGGTCGGTGCCGGAGTGGTCGGAACGTTCGCTGCCGGGGCAGCCGGCGTAGCAACCACCGGGGCCGGGGTGTGAACCGGTGCGGCTGGCGTTGCAGCCGGAGCGGTCGGCGCAGTGGCCGGAGCCGCAGGCTCGGCGCCGGTCGATTCAGCGGTGGTTTCGGATTGTGGCAGCGCCAGAGCGGTCGCGCCCTCGGCCTGATTTTCGGCGACAGCCTGGTCTTCCGGCTCGTCGATCGGGTGAATCTGCGTGGTGCCATCGGCGCCTTCGACTTCAACGTGCTCCGGGGCCAGGCTGGTCAAGTCTTTGGTGCGCTGCGAGGTCTGATCCTGCCACCAGACGAAACCGCCGCCGATGACCGCAATCAGCAACAACAGGCTGACAATGCGCAAAATGGTGTGGGACACCCGCACAGGCTCTTCGATACGGCCCAGCGCATGCACATTGCTGCCCTGGGAATCGGTGCCGGTGGACTGGTCGAATTGCTGAACCAGAACGGTCTGGTCCATGCCGAGCAATTTGGCATAGGCGCGAATGTAACCGCGAGCGAAGGTATGCCCCGGCAGCTTGTCGAAAGCGCCAGCTTCAAGATTGCTCAGGGAAGTCACGGTGAGGTTGAGCTTGAGGGCCACTTCGGCCAGCGACCAGCCATTGCTTTCGCGGGCCTGGCGCAAAGTCTCACCGGGATTAACGCGAGTCGCTGCTACAACTTCGGGATGCGCCGCTTTCATCATTGCTCCGACAGGTATTGCTGATATTCCGGCGTACCGGGATAGAGTCGTTTTAGTTGCAGGCCATAACTGGCGGCCTTGTCGCGATCTTCAAACACTTTTGCCAGCCGAACGCCGAGCAATAGACTACGTGCATTTTGCTCGGTTAGCAGGCTGAAACGGTCGTAATAGTCACGCGCGGGCACATAATGCCTGTCTTCGAAGGACAACTCAGCCATTTCCAGCAAAGCACGCGGTTGTTGACGGTTCAGTCGCAGGGCTTTTTCCAGTTGCTGCTGCGCCAGTTCCCGCTGCCCGAGCTTCGCCGCGGTCATGCCGAGGTTCTCGAACACCCGCGAACGCTCAGGATACAGGGTATCGGCGGCGGCCTGTTCAAAACGCTCGTAGGCTTCCTTGTAACGCTGTTCTTCGTAGAGAAAACTGCCGTAATTGTTGAGAATGCGCGCGTCGGCGGGACGGGAGGACAGGGCTTTGCGAAAGTGTTCGTCGGCCAGTTTCGGTTCCATTTCGGCCTGGAACACCAGACCTAGCGCAGCGTTGGCATCAGGATCGGAACCGTCCAGTTCCAGCGCCTTCTTCAGCGGCACCTTGGCCCGCTCGGTCATCCCTTGCTGCAAGTATCCCAGTCCCAGTTGCACGTAGGCAGCACGCGCTTCATCGCGGCCCTTGCTGGTCTTCATCGGGTTGTAGTCACCCGACAGGACACAACCAGCACACAGGCTGGCCATCAGCAACAGCAGCGCAAAGCGCAGGGACATAGAGATCCTCTCTTAGTTAGTGTTCGCGGCGTTCTGTGCCAGATCGCTGTCGGCGCTCAATTCGCGCACGGCGATGTAACGTTCGCTGCGACGGGTGCGATCCAGCACCTGCCCTACCAATTGACCGCATGCTGCGTCGATGTCTTCACCACGGGTGGTGCGAACAGTGACGTTGAAACCGGCCTGATGCAACTGATCCTGGAACCGACGAATGGCGTTGTTGCTCGGCCGCTCGTACCCGGAGTGCGGGAACGGGTTGAACGGGATCAGGTTGATCTTGCACGGAATGTCTTTGAGCAGCTCGATCATTTCCACCGCGTGCTCAAGCTTGTCGTTGACGTCCTTGAGCAAGGTGTACTCGATGGTCAGCACACGTTTCTCGCCCAGGGCGGACATGTAGCGCTGGCACGACTCGAGCAGCATCTTAAGCGGATATTTCTTGTTGATCGGCACCAATTGGTTACGCAATGCGTCATTCGGTGCGTGCAGCGACAACGCCAGGGAGACGTCGATGTGCTTGGCCAGCTCATCGATCATCGGCACCACGCCCGAAGTGGACAGGGTCACGCGGCGCTTGGAGATCCCGTAGCCCAGGTCATCCATCATCAGATGCATGGCGGCCACGACGTTGTCGAAGTTCAGCAGCGGTTCGCCCATGCCCATCATCACCACGTTGGTGATGGCGCGGTCGATGGTAGCTGGAACACTGCCGAAAGATTTGTTGGCAATCCACACCTGACCGATGACCTCGGCGGCGGTGAGGTTGCTGTTGAAGCCTTGCTTGCCGGTGGAGCAGAAACTGCAGTCCAGGGCACAGCCTGCCTGGGACGAAACGCACAGAGTGCCGCGTTTGCCCTGGGGAATGTACACGGTCTCGACACAGCTGCCGGACGCCACGCGCACCACCCACTTACGGGTGCCGTCGCTGGAAATGTCCTCGCTGACCACTTCGGGACCACGGACCTCGGCAATCGCCTTGAGCTTGTCGCGCAAGGCCTTGCTGACGTTCGTCATGGCGTCGAAATCATCGACGCCAAAGTGGTGAATCCATTTCATTACCTGACCGGCACGGAAACGCTTCTCCCCGATTGAGTCGAAGAATTTTTCCATTTCCGGCTGGGTCAGCCCCAGCAGGTTGGTTTTAACAGTCGATGTAGTCATGGATTCACCTTCACTCTTAAGCCAATGCTTAGCGAGTGGTTACTTCAGTAGCTGCGAAGAAGTACGAGATTTCGCGAGCAGCAGCGGCTTCGGAGTCCGAACCGTGAACGGCGTTGGCGTCGATCGACTCAGCGAAGTCAGCACGGATGGTGCCGGCAGCAGCTTCTTTAGGGTTGGTAGCGCCCATCAGCTCACGGTTCAGAGCGATAGCGTTTTCGCCTTCCAGAACCTGAACAACAACAGGACCGGAGATCATGAAAGCAACCAGGTCACCGAAGAAACCGCGCTCTTTGTGCTCAGCGTAGAAGCCTTCAGCTTCGGCTTTGGACAGTTGCTTCAGTTTCGAAGCTACAACGCGCAGGCCGGCTTTTTCGAAACGAGTGGTGATTTCGCCGATGACGTTTTTTGCAACAGCGTCAGGCTTGATGATGGAGAAAGTGCGTTGAACAGCCATGGTGTAACTCCAGAAACGGTAATTTGCGAAAAATTAAACCCGCGAATTATACGCGGGTTCTTGGGTATTGCCTAACCTGCGAGACGATCAGTCCAATTCTTTGGCCCAAAGCTCCTGAACCGCTTCCAGCACCTTCTCGCCGACACGACCAGAAGTAGCATCGAAGTCAGGTAGCTCGAGGATCATCTGCTGCAGACGAACAAAACCTACAGAGTACGGATCGAGCCCCTCGTGGGCCTCGGCCAGTTCTTCTGCAATACGTTGAACATCATTCCAACCGTAGCTCATGACAGTCTTACCAGTCAGTGCGGCGCTTCGGCCGCATGGTTAAGCGAATATTTCGGAATCTCGACGGTGATGTCTTCTTCACCGACGATCGCCTGACAGGCCAGACGCGATTGCGCTTCCAGACCCCAGGCACGATCGAGAAAGTCTTCTTCCAGTTCGTCAGCCTCTTCCAGCGAGTCGAAACCCTCGCGGATGATGCAGTGGCAAGTGGTGCAGGCACAGACGCCGCCGCAGGCGCTTTCCATCTCGATGTGGTGTTCGTGGGCCAGTTCGAGAATCGAGGTGCCGGGCGCAGCCTCGACCACCATGCCTTCAGGGCAGAACTTCTCGTGGGGCAGAAAAATGACCTGCGGCATCAGATATCCTCGATTTCATTCAGGTTGCGCCCCGACAGAGCGGCTTTCACCGTCAAATCCATGCGGCGGGCAGCAAAAGCATCGGTCACTTGCGACAGACGCTTGGTCTGTTGCTCGATGGCGTAACCATCGGTGCCTTTCATCAGTTCGGTGAGTTCCTGCACCTGCAGGTCGATAACCATGCGCTCTTCGGCGTCGAGCAAGCGCTCGCCATCCGCCTCCAGAGCGCCCTGCACCGCTTCAATCAGGCGCTGGGCATCGACCTGCTGTTCGCGCAGAACTCGGGCGACCTTGTCGTCGTTGGCATGCTGGAACGAATCCTTCAGCATCTTGGCGATTTCGCCGTCGGTCAGACCGTAGGACGGTTTGACCTGAATGCTCGCCTCAACGCCCGAACCCAGTTCACGGGCAGACACGCTGAGCAGACCGTCGGCATCGACCTGGAAGGTCACGCGAATCTTCGCTGCGCCGGCCACCATCGCTGGAATGCCGCGCAGTTCGAAGCGCGCCAGAGAGCGGCAGTCGCTGATCAGCTCGCGCTCGCCCTGCAACACGTGGATCGCCATGGCCGACTGGCCGTCTTTATAAGTGGTGAAATCCTGAGCGCGGGCAACCGGGATGGTGGTGTTGCGCGGAATCACCTTCTCCATCAGCCCGCCCATGGTTTCCAGCCCCAGGGACAGCGGAATTACGTCGAGCAGTAACAGTTCGCCGCCATCGCGCTTGTTGCCAGCCAGCGTATCCGCCTGGATCGCGGCCCCGATGGCCACCACTTGATCCGGGTCGATTTCAGTCAATGGCTGACGACCGAAGGCCTCGGCAACGGCTTCGCGAACACGCGGCACGCGGGTCGAACCACCGACCATGACCACGGCGTGCACATCTTCCAGCTCGATACCGGAATCACGTACGGCACGGCGGCAGGCTTTCAGGCTGCGCGCGACCATTGGCTCGATCAGCGCATCGAAGGCTTCGCGGGTCAGTTGCGCTTTCCAGTCACCGTAGGCGACTTCAACGCTGTCGGCATCGGTCAGGGCTTCTTTGGCCGCGCAAGCGGTTTGCAGCAGATTGCGCTGCGCGCCCGGGTCGAGGTCGGCGGACAAACCCGCGCTCTCGATGATCCAGCCTGCAATCGCGTGATCGAAGTCGTCGCCGCCCAGCGCGCTGTCGCCGCCGGTTGCCAGCACTTCGAAAACACCGCCGGTCAGACGCAGAATCGAAATATCGAAGGTGCCGCCGCCCAGGTCATAGATCGCGACCAGGCCTTCGGCATGTTGATCCAGACCGTAAGCCACTGCGGCAGCGGTCGGCTCATTGAGCAGACGCAGCACGTTCAGACCGGCAAGTTTCGCCGCGTCTTTGGTGGCCTGGCGCTGAGCATCGTCGAAATACGCCGGCACGGTGATCACCGCACCGACCAATTCGCCACCCAACGTCGCTTCAGCGCGCTGACGCAGCACCTTGAGGATATCGGCTGAGACTTCGACCGGGCTTTTCGGGCCTTGAACGGTGTCGATGAACGGCATGTGCGATTCGCCGCCGACAAAGCGGTACGGCAGTTGATCGCCCAATTGCTTGACGTCGGACAGACCACGACCCATCAGGCGCTTGACCGACAGCACAGTGTTCAAGGGATCGGAGGATGCGGCCAGCTTGGCCGACTCGCCAACCTCGACGCGATCGGCGTGATAACGCACGGCGGACGGCAGGATGACCTGCCCGTCAGCGTCGGCCAGTGGCTCGGAAAGACCACTGCGCAACGCAGCGACCAGCGAATTGGTAGTGCCCAAGTCGATCCCCACAGCCAGACGACGCTGGTGCGGTTGAGGACTTTGGCCGGGTTCGGCGATCTGCAGTAGGGCCATCGTGATCAGGACTTATCTGTATATCAGGCGTGCGACCGGAGCGGCACTGGGTTAATCGTCGAGGCGCTCTTCTAACTGGCGCACTTCGTAGGTGAGCTTGTCGAGGAACTGCATGCGCCGCATCAGGCGTTCGGCCTGATCGCGTTGCGCCGCATCATCCCAACAGTCTGCGAAGCTTTCGTTCAACTGTTCCTGAGCGGCTTTCAAACGCCGCTTGAACACCGCGACACCGGCGAGATCGGCGCTGTCCTGGAGGTCTTCGAGCTCTTCACGCCATTGCATCTGCTGCAGAAGAAACTCGGGGTCATGGACCGTGACTTCCATCGGCACTTCATGCCCGCTGATGTTCAGCAGGTAACGTGCGCGCTGGGCCGGGCTCTTGAGCGTCTGGTAGGCGTCGTTGAGCCGCGCAGACTGCTCGAGTGCCGCCCGCTGCTCACGCTCGGAAGCGTCGGCAAAGCGGTCAGGATGAACACCGCGCGCCAACTCACGGTAGCGCGTGGCCAACTGCTCGAGATCCAGACGGAAGCTCGGTTGCAGCTCGAATAAAGCGAAATGACAAGGAATACCCACGACAAGCCTCAGATGTTGAAGCTTTCGCCGCAGCCACACTCACCGCGTACGTTGGGGTTGTTGAACTTGAAGCCTTCGTTCAACCCTTCCTTGACGAAATCGAGCTCGGTGCCGTCCAGGTAGGCCAGGCTTTTCGGGTCGATGATCACTTTCTCGCCGTGACTTTCGAACACCTGATCCTCTGCAACCACCTCGTCGACAAACTCCAGCACGTAGGCAAGGCCGGAACAGCCCGTGGTGCGAACACCCAGACGAATCCCTTCACCTTTGCCGCGCCCGTCGAGGGAGCGTCGCACGTGTCGAGCAGCCGCTTCTGTCATGCTGATAGCCATCGTTGACTCCTTACTCGTCGCCCAATGCTTAGATCAAGCCTTTCTTCTGCTTGTAGTCGCGAACGGCCGCCTTGATGGCGTCTTCAGCGAGTACCGAGCAGTGGATTTTCACTGGCGGCAGGGCCAGTTCTTCGGCCAGCTGAGTGTTCTTGATGGTCTCGGCTTCGTCCAGGGTCTTGCCCTTCATCCACTCGGTGGCGAGGGAGCTGGAAGCGATTGCCGAACCGCAGCCGTAGGTCTTGAACTTGGCGTCTTCGATAACGCCCTGGTCGTTGACCTTGATCTGCAGACGCATCACGTCGCCGCACGCCGGAGCGCCGACCATGCCGGTGCCGACATCCGGATCTTCCGCGTCCATCTTGCCGACGTTACGCGGGTTTTCGTAGTGGTCGATGACCTTTTCGCTGTAAGCCATGGTGCTTAATCCTCACTCATCAGAGAGTCGCTCTTTAAGCCCCGCAACCAATGGTCGCAGGGCCGGTTCGCGGCGACTTGAAATCAGTGTGCCGCCCACTCGATTTTCGAAATGTCGACACCGTCTTTGTACATGTCCCACAGCGGCGACAGAGCGCGCAGCTTGGTAACGGCCTCGCAGACTTTCTGCGCGGCGTAGTCGATTTCTTCTTCGGTGGTGAAACGGCCGAAGGTGAAACGGATCGAGCTGTGTGCCAGTTCGTCGTTGCGGCCCAGGGCGCGCAGTACGTACGAAGGCTCAAGCGATGCCGAGGTGCACGCCGAACCGGACGATACCGCCAGATCCTTGAGCGCCATGATCAGCGACTCGCCTTCAACGTAGTTGAAGCTCAGGTTCAGGTTGTGCGGAACGCGGGCGGTCAGGCTGCCGTTGACGTACAGCTCTTCCAGGTGCTCGACCTGCTTGTAGAAGCGGTCGCTCAGGGCTTTGATGCGCACGTTTTCGGCAGCCATGTCTTCCTTGGCTACACGGAACGCTTCACCCATGCCGACGATCTGGTGGGTCGCCAGGGTGCCGGAACGCATGCCACGCTCGTGACCGCCGCCGTGCATGGTCGCTTCGATGCGCACACGCGGCTTGCGGCTGACGTACAGCGCGCCGATGCCTTTAGGGCCGTAGGTTTTGTGGGCGGAGAACGACATCATGTCGACTTTCAGCTTCTGCAGGTCGATCTCGACCTTGCCAGTGGACTGAGCCGCGTCAACATGCAGCAGGACGCCCTTGGAACGGGTCAGTTCGCCGATGGCCGCGATGTCGTTGATGGTGCCGATTTCGTTGTTCACGTGCATGACCGACACCAGAATGGTGTCTTCACGCAGGGCCGCTTCGATCATCGCCGGGGTGATCAGACCGTCTTCGGTCGGCTCGAGGTAGGTCACTTCGAAACCTTCACGCTCCAGTTGGCGCATGGTGTCGAGAACGGCCTTGTGTTCGATCTTGCTGGTGATCAGGTGCTTGCCCTTGGAGCCGTAGAAATGCGCGGCGCCCTTGATTGCCAGGTTGTCGGACTCAGTGGCGCCGGACGTCCAGACGATTTCGCGCGGGTCGGCGTTGACCAGATCGGCCACCTGACGACGGGCGTTTTCGACGGACTCTTCAGCTTTCCAGCCGAACACGTGGGAACGGGACGCCGGGTTACCGAAGTTTCCGTCGACCAGCAGGCATTCACTCATCTTTTGCGCAACGCGCGGATCGACCGGGGTGGTCGCAGAGTAATCAAGGTAAATCGGCAATTTCATGGACTATCTCCTAAATCAGGCTGGCTGGCGTGCCGCTAGCTCTTTGGCTGTCATTCGACGGCGGACGCTTCAATCTTGTCCAGGCGCGGCGCCTTGCCATTGCAACGACGCTGATCCTGACGCTGGGCCACTTCCTGCACCTCACGGCGAGTTACGAGGTCGGCCAAGCTGATACCGCTGAGAAATTCGTGAATCTGCAGGCTCAGGTCGCACCACAGGTGATGGGTCAGGCAGGTGTCGCCGGAATGGCAATCGCCTTGGCCCTGGCACTTGGTAGCGTCGACCGATTCGTTGACCGCATCGATCACCTGCGCCACCTGGATACCCTGCATGTCGCGCGACAGCTGGTAACCACCGCCTGGACCGCGAACACTGGAAACCAGGTTACTGCGGCGCAGCTTGGCGAAAAGCTGTTCGAGATAGGACAGGGAGATGCCTTGGCGCTCGGAGATATCGGCCAGGGACACCGGCCCGTGCTGCGCGTGCAACGCCAGGTCAAGCATGGCGGTCACGGCGTATCGGCCTTTTGTAGTCAGTCGCATGGACAATTACCACGGAGTTCGGAATGGGCGGGAGTATGCAATTCCCGAGCATTTAAGTCAACTATAAGACCTAGTGCTTTAGTCGGGTTTACCCGCAAAAGAGCGCGCGAATGATAGCAGGGTCTGCGGCCTAATGGCACACCGGTTGCCGCCTGCCTGTGTAGGAGCTGCCGCAGGCTGCGATCTTTTGATCTTATAGAAGAGCAAATCAAAAGATCGCAGCCTGCGGCAACTCCTACAGAGACGCGTCAGCCTGCTTTGGATTCGTCTTTGCCCTTCACGCAGGCGAAGTCTTCTTCACGCAGTTCAGGCAGATCTTTCGCACAGTAATTACTGCCCAGATCCTTCAGGGCGCCGCACATCCCCTCCAGCCGCCCGTCCACCGCTTGCAGGTGATCAAGCAACTGACCAATGGCGCGCGCCACCGGGTCAGGCATGTCTTCGCTGACACCATAGGCATCGAAACCGATCTTCTCGGCCATCGCCTTGCGTTTGGCATCCTGTTCGTCATCGGACTTGACGATGATGCGCCCCGGAATCCCCACCACCGTGGCGCCCGGCGGCACTTCCTTGGTGACCACGGCGTTGGAGCCGACTTTGGCCCCGGCCCCCACCGTGAACGGCCCCAGCACCTTGGCGCCGGCGCCGACGACAACCCCGTCACCCAGCGTCGGATGGCGTTTGCCTTTGTTCCAGCTGGTGCCGCCAAGGGTCACGCCCTGGTAAATGGTCACGTCATCGCCAATTTCGGCAGTTTCACCAATAACGATGCCCATGCCGTGATCGATGAAGAAGCGCCGACCGACCTTGGCCCCCGGATGAATTTCGATGCCGGTCAACCAGCGACCGAAGTTCGACACCAGGCGCGCCAGCCATTTCAGCTCGTTGCGCCACAGCATCCCGGCCAGCCGGTGAATCCAGATCGCATGCATGCCGGGGTAGCAGGTCAGGACTTCAAAAGCGTTACGCGCCGCCGGATCTCGATGGAATACGCTTTGGATATCTTCACGCAAACGCTCAAACATCATTTAGTCCTTCCGCTTAAGAAGCTCACCACGGGCCGCTTTTTGGGTTTCCGTGAGGATGCCACGCAAAATATTCATTTCCGCCCGGCTGACCGAGCTGCGTCCGTACAACCGGCGCAGGCGCGCCATCAAGTGCCGCGGCTTTTCCGGATCGAGAAATTCGATGGCGACCAGCGTCTGCTCCAGATGCTCATAGAAGCGTTCCAGCTCATCCATGGTCGCCAGCTCGGCGCTTTTCACCGAAGCCACTTCTTCTTTCTCGATCTTGGTCGGCTGCCCTTGAGCGGCCAGCCAGGCCATGCGCACTTCATAGCTCAACACCTGCACCGCCGCCCCGAGGTTCAGCGAACTGAACCCTGGGTCGGAGGGGATGTGCACGTGAAAGTGACATCGCTGCAGCTCGTCATTGGTCAGGCCGGAGTCTTCACGACCGAAGACCAACGCTATTTCCGCGCCCTGCCCGGCTTCCTCGACCACTTTGCTCCCGCATTCGCGTGGATCGAGCAGCGGCCAGGGGATGCGCCGGTCACGGGCACTGGTGCCCAGCACCAGATTGCAGCCGACCAGCGCGTCTTCCAGGGTGGCGACGACTTGAGCGTTTTCAAGGATATCCCCGGCACCGGAAGCTCGTGCATCGGCTTCGTGGTGCGGAAACAACCGCGGTTCGACCAGCACCAATCGCGACAGCCCCATGTTTTTCATGGCGCGCGCGGCCCCGCCGATGTTGCCGGGGTGGCTGGTATTGACCAGGACGACACGAATGTTCTGCAGCAAGGGAGGCGCTCTCGGACACAGGAAAGGGGTGCAAATCTTACAGAACAGCCTACCGTTAAGCTATGAATGCGAACAGCGACCTTCACCTGAAGAAAAGTTCTGATAGAATGCGCGGCTTTCTTTAACAACCTTAGGTGACACATCCATGCAGCCCATGCTGAATATCGCGCTGCGCGCCGCCCGCAGCGCCAGTGAACTGATCTTCCGCTCCATCGAGCGCCTGGATACCATCAAGGTCGACGAAAAAGACGCCAAGGATTATGTATCCGAGGTGGATCGCGCCGCCGAACAGAAAATCATCGATGCCCTGCGCAAGGCTTACCCGAATCACTCGATTCAGGGCGAAGAGACCGGCATGCACGTCGGTAACGGCATCGAAGGCGAAGAGTACCTGTGGATCATCGATCCGCTGGACGGCACCACCAACTTCCTGCGCGGCATCCCTCACTTTGCCGTCAGCATTGCCTGCAAATACCGTGGTCGCCTGGAACACGCTGTGGTTCTGGATCCGGTTCGCCAGGAAGAATTCACCGCCAGCCGTGGTCGCGGCGCTCAACTGAACGGTCGTCGTCTGCGCGTCAGCGGTCGCACCAGCCTCGACGGCGCTCTGCTGGGCACCGGCTTCCCGTTCCGCGATGACCAGATGGACAACCTCGACAACTACCTGGGCATGTTCCGCGCCCTGGTTGGCCAGACTGCCGGCATCCGCCGCGCCGGTTCCGCCAGCCTGGACCTGGCCTACGTGGCTGCCGGTCGTTTCGACGCGTTCTGGGAATCGGGCCTGTCCGAGTGGGACATGGCTGCCGGCGCCCTGCTGATCCAGGAAGCTGGCGGCCTGGTGAGCGACTTCACCGGCGGTCACGATTTCCTTGAAAAAGGCCACATCGTTGCCGGCAACACCAAATGCTTCAAGGCAGTACTGACGGCCATCCAGCCGCACCTGCCGGCTTCGCTGAAGCGCTAAGCTTTCCGCGAAACGAAAAAGGCACCCTGCGGGGTGCTTTTTTTATGCCTGAAATTCGTCACCCGACACACCTCCGGCCCTATGTAGGAGTGAGCCTGCTCGCGATAGCGGTGTATCAGTCGCCACTTGTTTTGAATGGAAAAACGCTATCGCGAGCAGGCTCACTCCTACAGAGAATTTGTTGTGCGGCTTAAATGGGGCCACAAAAAAGCACCCCACAGGGTGCTTCTTGTTAAACAGTCGGTCCTTACTGACCCGGCTGATTCTGCGACAGAATCAGCTTGCCTTCCTTGTCGACCGGAATCTGGTTGCCCGGATCGCGATCCATCCGCACTTTGCCTTCCTTGCCATCCAGCGAGTAACGCACGTCGTAACCGACAACCTTGTCACTGATGTCGTTCACGGTGTTACAGCGAGTCTGAGTGGTGGTGTAGGTGTCGCGATTCTGCATGCCTTCCTGCACCTTGTTACCGGCATAACCGCCACCGACCGCGCCAGCAACGGTCGCAATCTTCTTGCCGTTACCGCCGCCGACCATATTGCCCAGCAGGCCACCGCCTACCGCGCCGAGCACCGTACCCACGATCTGGTGCTGGTCCTTGACCGGCGCCTGACGGGTTACGGCAACATCCTTGCACACTTCACGTGGAGTCTTGATCTGTGTTTTGACCGGCTCAACAGCCAGCACTTGCGCATACTCAGGGCCGCTTTTAACCAGGCTGTAGGTGGCAACAGCACCCCCGGCAGTCACACCGACAGCACCCAATACCGCACCAACCAGCAACGACTTGTTCACATGAACCTCCTGACCATCACATGCGGGACACGCCCGCGCTTCTCCCAGCCTTGGAGCATAAAAAAAGGCGCGAGTTCAACTCGCGCCTTTTTCGGGCTGACAGCCGGAAAAGCGATGGCCGTTATGGACGGTCGTCGACTTCCTTCTCGGTGTTGGCCGGAGGAATCAGGTCCTCGGTGCTCAGATTCAGCCAGATCAGCACCACGTTCGCGATGTAGATCGACGAGTAAGTACCCGCCAGCACACCGACAAACAGAGCGATGGAGAAGCCGAACAAGTTATCGCCACCGAAGAACAGCAGCGCAGCGATCGCCAGCAAAGTGGAGATCGACGTCGCCATGGTCCGCAGCAGGGTCTGGGTGGTCGAGATGTTGATGTTCTCGATCAGCGAAGCCTTGCGCAGCACACGGAAGTTCTCACGAACCCGGTCAAACACGACGATGGTGTCGTTCAGCGAGTAACCGATGATCGCCAGTACCGCCGCCAGCACCGTCAGGTCGAAGGTGATCTGGAAGAACGACAGGATACCCACGGTCACGATCACGTCGTGAATCAGCGAAACGATGGCGCCGACTGCGAATTTCCACTGAAAGCGGAAAGCCAGGTAGATCAGGATGCCGCCGAGCGCCAGCAGCATGCCGAGGCCGCCCTGGTCGCGCAGTTCTTCACCGACCTGCGGGCCGACGAACTCGACACGTTTGACCGTCGCCGGGTTGTCGCCGCCGACTTTTTGCAGGGCGTCTGCCACCTGATGACCCAGCTGCGGGTCTTCACCCGGCATGCGCACCAGCAGGTCGGTGGTTGCACCGAAGTTCTGCACGACAGCTTCGTGATAACCCGAAGTCACCAGTTGCTCACGCACTTTGGTGACATCAGCCGGACGCTCATAGGTCAGCTCGATGAGCGTACCGCCGGTGAAGTCCAGGCCCCAGTTTATGCCCTTGTGGAAGACGCTGAAAATAGCCAGCAACGTGAGAAACACTGTGACGCCGAACGCGAAGTTGCGAACGCCCATGAAGTTGATTGTACGTAACATGGCAGCCCCTTAAATCCACAACTTCTTGAAGTCACGTCCGCCAAAGATCAGGTTGACCATTGCGCGGGTCACCATGATGGCCGTGAACATCGAGGTAAAGATCCCGAGGGACATGGTCACTGCGAAACCCTTCACCGGGCCGGTGCCCATGGCGAAGAGGATGCCGCCGACCAGCAGAGTGGTCAGGTTGGCGTCGAGAATCGCGGTGAATGCCCGGCCGAAGCCTTCGTTGATTGCACGCTGTACGGTCATGCCAGCGGCGATCTCTTCACGGATCCGCGAGAAGATCAGCACGTTGGCGTCGACCGCCATACCCATGGTCAACACGATACCGGCGATACCCGGCAGGGTCAGCGTTGCACCCAGCAGCGACATCAGCGCCAGCAGCAGCACCATGTTCACCGCCAGCGCGACGGTGGCGATCAGGCCGAAGAAGCGGTAGATGGCGATGATGAACAGTGAGACGAACAGCATGCCCCACAGCGACGCATCGATACCCTTGGTGATGTTGTCAGCACCCAGGCTCGGACCAATGGTGCGCTCTTCAGCGAAGTACATCGGAGCGGCCAGACCACCGGCACGCAGCAGCAGCGCCAGCTCGGACGACTCGCCCTGGCCGTTCAGGCCGGTAATACGGAACTGCGCACCCAGCGGCGACTGAATGGTCGCCAGGCTGATGATCTTCTTCTCTTCCTTGAAGGTCTGTACCGGCACGTCTTTCTCGACGCCATCCACAACCTGCTTGGTGTAAGTCGTCACCGGGCGCTGTTCGATGAAGATCACCGCCATGCTGCGACCCACGTTCGAACGGGTCGCGCGGCTCATCAGCTCGCCACCGTGGCCATCCAGACGGATGTTCACTTCTGGAGTGCCGTGCTCGCCGAAACCAGCCTTGGCGTCAGTCACCTGGTCACCGGTGATGATCAGGCCACGCTCGATCTGTGCAGGAGGACGCTTGCCTTCACGGAACTCGAAGGTTTCGGAAGTGGCTTTCGAAGCACCCGGCTCAGCCGCCAGACGGAACTCGAGGTTGGCCGTCTTGCCGAGGATACGCTTGGCTTCGGCAGTGTCCTGCACGCCCGGCAGCTCAACCACGATGCGGTTGGCGCCCTGACGCTGAACGATCGGTTCGGCAACACCCAGCTCGTTGACGCGGTTACGTACCGTGGTCAAGTTCTGCTTGATGGAGTATTCACGGATTTCCGCCAGCTTGGCCGGGGTCATCGCCAGACGCAGCACCGGTTGACCGTTGAGGTCGGCCGGAACAATGTCGAAATCGTTGAAGTTCTTGCGGATCAGCGCACGGGCCTGTTCGCGGGAGTCAGCATCGCTGAAGCCCAGCTGAATGGCGCCATTGAGCTGCGGCAGACTGCGATAGCGCAGCTTCTCTTTGCGCAGCAGGCTCTTGACGTCGCCTTCGTAGACTTTCAGGCGGGCGTCGAGGGCTTTGTCCATGTCCACTTCCAGCAGGAAGTGCACACCACCGGACAAGTCCAGACCCAGCTTCATCGGGTGCGCGCCCAGATTGCGCAGCCATTGCGGGGTGGTTTGTGCCAGGTTCAATGCGACGACGTAGTCATCACCCAATGCCTTGCGCACAACGTCTTTGGCCGGCAGCTGGTCTTCAGCCTTGGTCAGACGGATCAGGCCGCCCTTGCCGTTGGCCGCCAGGCTCGAAGCCTTGACGTTGATCCCGGACTCACGCAGCGCCGTGCTGACGCGATCCAGATCGGCCTGATTGACCTGCAGCGCCGTGCTGGCACCACTGACCTGAATGGCCGGGTCATCGGGGTATAGATTGGGAGCGGAATAAATCAGACCGATCGCCAGCACCGCCAGGATCAGAATGTATTTCCACAGAGGATATTTGTTCAGCATCACGCCGCCCGTTATGAACGCGGGGCGCCTTGCGCGCCCCGTCGATTGAGTAGAAGTTGGAACCTTAGATCGCTTTCAGCGTGCCTTTTGGCAGCGTGGCGGCGATGGCGCCCTTCTGGAATTTCATTTCCACGGTGTCGGAAACTTCCAGAACCACGAAGTCATCGGCCACTTTGGTGATCTTGCCGGCGATGCCGCCGGTGGTGACCACTTCGTCGCCCTTCGCAAGGCTGCTCAGCAGGTTCTTCTGCTCTTTGGCGCGCTTGGCCTGTGGACGCCAGATCATCAGGTAGAAGATGACCAGGAAGCCGACCAGGAAAATCCACTCGAAGCCGCCGCCCATTGGGCCTGCAGCAGCCGGTGCAGCTGCGTCAGCCATGGCGTTAGAGATAAAAAAGCTCATTTAGCACTCCAGTTGCAAATGTTGAATCTTGGGGTCAGAAAACTCAGTCCAAAGGCGGAACGGGGAGCCCGCGTTTGGCGTAGAAGGCATCGACAAAGGCGGCCAATGTACCCTGTTGAATAGCCTCGCGCAAACCAGCCATCAGCACCTGATAATGGCGCAAGTTATGGATGGTATTGAGCATGCTGCCGAGCATTTCGCCGCACTTGTCCAGGTGATGCAGATAAGCGCGGGAGAAGTTCTGGCAGGTATAGCAATCGCAGGTCGGATCCAGCGGCGAATCATCATGGCGATGGAACGCGTTACGGATCTTCAGCACGCCTGTATCAATGAACAGATGCCCATTGCGGGCATTACGGGTTGGCATCACGCAATCGAACATGTCCACACCGCGGCGCACACCCTCAACCAGATCTTCCGGTTTGCCAACGCCCATAAGGTAACGAGGTTTGTCAGCAGGCATCATGCCCGGCAGATAATCCAGCACCTTGATCATCTCGTGCTTGGGCTCGCCCACCGACAGACCGCCGATGGCCAGGCCATCGAAGCCGATCTTGTCCAGGCCTTCCAGCGAGCGCATGCGCAGATCCTGGTGCATGCCGCCCTGAACGATGCCGAACAGCGCAGCCGTGTTGTCGCCATGCGCGTTTTTCGAACGCTGGGCCCAACGCAGCGACAGCTCCATCGATACCCGCGCAACATCTTCGTCAGCCGGGTACGGCGTGCATTCGTCGAAGATCATCACGATGTCGGAGCCCAGGTCGCGCTGCACCTGCATCGATTCTTCCGGGCCCATGAACACTTTCGAGCCGTCGACCGGAGAAGCGAAGGTCACGCCCTCCTCCTTGATCTTGCGCATCGCGCCCAGGCTGAACACCTGGAAGCCGCCGGAGTCGGTGAGGATCGGGCCTTTCCACTGCATGAAATCGTGCAGGTCGCCGTGTTCCTTGATCACCTCGGTGCCCGGGCGCAGCCACAGGTGGAAGGTGTTGCCCAGAATGATTTCCGCGCCGGTGGCCACGATGTCACGCGGCAACATGCCCTTGACCGTGCCGTAGGTGCCCACCGGCATGAAGGCCGGGGTCTCGACGGTGCCACGCGGGAAAGTCAGCCGACCACGACGGGCCTTGCCATCGGTGGCCAGGAGTTCAAAGGACATGCGACATTCGCGACTCATTCTGTTTCCTCTGGGCCTGTTTGTTCAGGGGCAGTCGGGGCGGGATTACGGGTGATGAACATCGCATCACCGTAGCTGAAAAAGCGGTACCCGTTGTCGACGGCGGCTTTATAGGCGGCCATGGTTTCGGGATAACCGGCGAACGCCGAAACCAGCATCAACAGCGTGGATTCGGGCAAATGGAAGTTGGTGACCAGGGCATCAACCACATGGAACGGCCGGCCCGGGTAGATAAAGATGTCAGTGTCGCCACTGAACGGCTTGAGCACGCCATCGCGCGCAGCACTTTCCAGTGAACGCACGCTGGTGGTGCCAACAGCAATCACCCGACCACCACGCGCGCGACACGCGGCAACGGCGTCGACCACATCCTGGCCGACTTCCAGCCACTCGCTGTGCATGTGGTGGTCTTCGATCTTGTCGACACGCACCGGCTGGAACGTACCGGCACCGACGTGCAGGGTCACGAACGCGGTCTCGACGCCCTTGGCGGCAATCGCCTCCATCAGCGGCTGATCGAAATGCAGCCCCGCCGTCGGCGCCGCCACCGCACCGAGGCGCTGGGCGTACACGGTCTGATAGCGCTCGCGATCCGAACCTTCGTCCGGGCGGTCTATATAAGGAGGCAACGGCATGTGCCCGACGCGATCGAGCAGCGGCAGCACTTCTTCATCGAAGCCCAGCTCGAACAGCGCATCGTGACGCGCGAGCATCTCGGCTTCGCCACCGCCGTCGATGAGAATCTTTGTCCCCGGCTTGGGCGACTTGCTGGAACGCACATGGGCCAGCACGCGGTGCGTATCGAGCACCCGCTCAATGAGGATTTCCAGCTTGCCGCCCGAGGCTTTCTGCCCGAACAGCCGCGCCGGAATCACCCGGGTATTGTTGAACACCATCAAATCGCCCGGGCGCAAATGCTCAAGCAAATCAGTGAATTGACGGTGTGCGAGGGCGCCGCTGACCCCATCCAGGGTCAACAGGCGACTGGCGCGACGCTCGGCCAAAGGGTGGCGGGCGATCAGCGAATCAGGAAGCTCGAAGGTAAAGTCAGCAACGCGCATGATGGGGTTCGTCTAGCAGGGCCGGAAAGTCTAGCGGAATTATCAAAAATTGACCATGAAACGTGATTGACCAACGGTAATCACCTCTCTATACTTCGCCGCCATTGAGCCCTGATGGCGGAATTGGTAGACGCGGCGGATTCAAAATCCGTTTTCGAAAGGAGTGGGAGTTCGAGTCTCCCTCGGGGCACCACATAGCAGTATCTGAGAGTCTCTACCAGCCTCTCAGACCCAGAGAAACCGGCCACTTGGCCGGTTTTTTTGTGCCTGTCTGTCTACCCCTGTCTCCCCTTATCCGTTGTATCCCTGTATCCCTGCTTGTATCCTGAGAAAAATACCGAACTTTGGGATACAAGGATGAAGCGCGCAGACATCAAGCGCCGCCCTCTCGCTGACACGACACTTGCGGGACTGGAGCCGGAATCAAAGGAATATCGTGAGCTGGACGGAAACGGCCTCTACTTCAGGGTTAAACCTGATGGTGGTAAATCCTGGCAGCTCCGCTACAAACGTCCGGCGGGCAATTGGGCTTGGATGGGGCTGGGGGGTTACCCAGAAGTAAGTGGTGCGTTGGCACGGGACAAAGCTGCTGAACTGCGTAAGGTAGTGAGCAGCGGGGCCGATCCTCTCGAACAAAAACGCTCTGCCAAAGCGGCAATTGATGCTGCCAGGACTCGGACCTTCCGAGCCGCTGCTGAAGCTTGGCTCAAGGCCAAGGAAGAAAAGGGACTCGCTCCCTCCACTCTTAACAAAATCCGCACTTACCTCGACAAAGACATACTCCCAGCGCTGGGAGATAAGCCCCTTGACGAAATCACTCGTACCGACTGTGCAGAGCTCCAAGCATCTCTCGAAGCCCGAGACGCACACAACGTGGCGGAAAAGTGCCGCACTTGGATCAATCAGATATTCGGGCGGGCCATCGGCCTAGGCCTCACGGAAAACGATCCGGGCAGCCGCCTGCGAGATATTGCAGCTCAAGCCCCGAAGACTCAGCAGCATCCTCATTTGCTGGAGCCTGAGTTGGCAGACTTCCTCCAAGCACTCAAAAATACCCCCAGCAGGTTGACGGCCAGGACTGCAGCATGGCTCTGCATCTGGACCGCATCTAGACCGGGCATGGTTCGGTTAGCTGAATGGAAAGAGTTCGACCTTGATAGAGCGATATGGACGACGCCCGCCGCCAAGATGAAGATGCGCAGGGACTTTGTGTGTCCACTCCCTAAGCAAGCGCTCTCCGCTCTCAAAGAACTTCATTGCCTCACAGGTCGTAGTCGCTGGCTGTTCCCTGGGGTGGGCGCAAAGAACCCAACGATTAGCGAAAACACCATCAACAAGGTGTTCGCGACAGTCGGTTACAAGGGGCGATTGGTTGGTCATGGTACTCGTCACACCGCCAGCACTCTGCTCAGGGAACACGGCTGGCCGAAAGAGCACGTCGAAGCGCAGCTTGCTCACAAAGAAGAGGGAATATCGGGGGTCTACAACAAGGCTCAATACCTTGAGCATCGAGTGAAGATGATGCAGTGGTATGCAGATCACCTTGATGCGTTAGCAAGCGAAAAGGTAATCAAGGGACAATTTGGAAAAGTGGTATGAATGCACTTATCCATACCACCTTCAAAATCCGTGTTACAGGTGTAACTCGTGTAACGATGCCGGCCAAACGCCCGGATTCATTGACTTTCAATCCCGATACACTCTTGCACGACCTTCGGTACATGCGATGTAACGCATGCCGTTCGTGTAACACCAGAATAAGCCCCTCGCATGCTGCGGGCCAAATTTCTCCACGCTGGGCCAGAGCGCAAATATCGCTGGAAACGCATCCAACTCGCAGGGCGAGGGATAGAGCGTTACACGTAGAGAACCTTGGGCATGATTGAAACTCATCCAATTTTGCACACGGCGCTAACCGCCGGCCTACTTCAATATCTCTCCGGTCAACCGCTCTATGAGCTCTGCAATGAACAGATCACTGATCTATGCGAGCTAATCAATCAATGCTGCGTACGCATCCAGAACGGCGACATCAGCAGCGATATGAGCAGCATGTGCATACAGACAACGATGCATGAAGAGGCCATTTTTCAGTACGCCTCAACCGACAAAAAAAATCGTCTTGCACATTGGGTTCGCCAATACAGCAGCTGCCCTTCAGCTTCGGAGCGCGATGCATATGCAGCCTACGTCATGGCCTGCGCAGTAAAAGCGCTAAGCGCATTATCTGACTGGATGCGCTCTACGGAAGACGAGGCATGGTCACATGTTGCTGAACCTCCCACGGACTGTCCGTGGGATATTTATTGTCTCGTCGTAGAGGGACAGGTCGATCCCATTGAACGCATTCAGGCACTAGAACAATACGTGCTGTTTCTGGAGCCCATAACAACCCTACCCTGCTTGATCAGTGACGAACTGACCCCTACTGCTTACAGAGCAATCAAGAACGCTATACGCACTAAGGGCGGCATCATCAGCGGAATGGAGCGTAACGAAGAAATCAGCGCACGGGATACAGCAATCATTAGGCAAGGTCGCCACTACGTGACGAGCGGAATGCCACGAAGAAACGTGACCACGGCGGTACATGCTTGGCTGGAGCGGGAGGTTTCCAAACCGCCCAAGCAGCGCGCGGAGTGGCTGACGCTGGAAACCGAAAAAGCGCTGACCCGCAAAAGCGTAGAGGCCATACTCAAGCGCAACTTTGTGCTGTGAACAAAGGTTCACCGAAATTTCAATTGGAAGTGAACTGCTTCCCGCAGACGATTTTCTAGACCATTGCTCTCGTTGTCCAAATCAATCGAGAGCAATACCTATGAACACCTCTGTTACCGATTTTCCCCGCAAGACTCCCGTCAACGCCACCTCACTTTTTGATGCCACTTCAACTTTGATCCGCATGCGGGAGGTGGAAGGCATTGTGGGGATGAAGCGTTCGACCATCTACAAACTGATGCAGCGCACCGACTGCGGCTTTCCGCAGCCCGTCAAGCTGAGCAACAGCAACGCACGCGGCGCCCCTGTCGCCTGGGTCCTTTCCGAAGTTCAAGCGTGGGCGCGCAGCCGCATCGAGGCACGCGATCAGGTGGCTGCATGAGCCACAAGACTGCAAACAACGCTTTGATGCATCCCTTTTCCGTGTTGCGTCGGATCGGTTTCTCGACTCGCGTCATGCAGCGCCTTGAACGCTACCGCAGCCAGCAGGACAAGCAAGGTCGCGTTGTCAGCGTGCTCAGCTGGGCCGACGGCACCTGGTGCGCCCTCTCCCTTCACTGCGAAAAGACCGGGGCCGTGGTCGTCGACGAAGGCCAGCAGGTCGACGCCTACGAAGATGCCCGCTCCATGCTCAGCGGCGGATTCCTGCCCCTTCTCTCCCTGCGCTGGGAAGCCCATGCCTGAAACAAAAACGCCTCCGGGGGCGATCCGGAGGCGTTGAGGTCAATCTACATGCCCGAACAATTTATGCCGCACCTGAAAAATCCGCAAGCCATCAGCGCAGTTGCTATTTCGAAACACGGACGTTACTCTCTGGCCGTAGCTGCAAATTCAGCGACCGGGCGTGGAAACCCGTTTGAAAACTTGGCGCACAGGCGCCCCCATTACGATTGCAGGCGTCTTTTTTTACGCCTGCGATTTCGAGTTATGGCGGCTGTGTGTGGGCAGGCTTCGGCCTGGCCGGGTTCCAAGTTTCCCGGTATTTCCACCCCACGCACAGCTGCCACCCAATCCCGTGGAAAGGATCGTGGCAGTTCCATAGTCAAAACTTGGAGCGCCACCTATGCACGCCCTCAATCCGTCCAAAATTCGCGCCGCTGCACACCGTGCAATGGCTCTCGCCGCTTTACACGCCAACTCCAGCCTCGCTACACGCCTCTCCCGCTACAACGCTCACATGGCCAAAGCCCGCGCACTCGAAACCGCAGGCGGTGCCCAATGAACAACGCCCTGAGTTTTGCCCTGCCCGAAGATCTGCTCTGCGTGAATCCAACCGCCGAAGCCGGTGTACCAATCGACGCTATCACCTGCGCCATTGCCCGTGCCGACTCGGTACTCACGCTGCTGGAAGATCACTTCGAAAACGAATCCTCACGCCTTGCCAATCACGTCATTGCCGCCGTTCTCTGGGACGTGCGCGGCACCCTCGGGTTGATCAAAACGCTGGCCATCCACGGTGACAACACTTCGGCGCCTGCGGTGCAGAAAGGCGGTGCGCTATGAGCATTTCCACCACACCGGGCCACGCTACCTTTTCTCGCGTTAATGCCACCGACCTCAAGCTGTTTCGCGTCAACGCCGGTGTGCCAGTCGAAGACGCACTGGAGATGGTGTCATTGCTGCAGCATCACGCGAACCAGCTCAGTTTCGACGCTGCCATGAGTGACCACGGCGAGCGTTTCAGTTGGCCCGCCTTGTACCTGGGCGAGATGGCCAAAGCGCTGATCGACGACATCAACGATGCGCTGTTTCTACCGAGGGCTGACACATGAGCCAACGACCGAACAACGCTAAACGCCCGAGCTTTGCCGACGTGAAAGCAGCTGCGCTGAAAGACATTGATCGTGTCTTGTCGCACTGGCTGCCCAACGGCAAGCGCGTGGATGGCGGCAAGGAATACACCGCTCCGAATCCGACCCGCAGCGACAAGCGCGCCGGTTCGCTCAAGGTCAGTTTGAGCAAGGGCACTTGGGCGGATTTTGCCACCGGCGACAAAGGCGGCGACCTGATCGATCTGGTGCGCTATCTGGACGGCGGTACCGACGTCGAAGCATGCCACAAGCTGGCGGACTGGCTGAGCGTTGCGCCCGGTGCCGCCAAGACTATGGCCGCTCCGAGCAAGCCCGAGGCAGCAACATGGAACGCCATCCAGCCGATCCCGACCGAGACCATGAACAAGTGCCCGGCCAAGCACCGTGAACACGGTGTGCCGTCCAAGGTGTGGATCTACCGCGACGTACAGGGTCAGCCGCTCATGGCGCTGTATCGCTTCGACCTTGGCCCGGATGAAGACGGCAAGCCGAAGAAGGTCTTTGCGCCGCTGACGTGGTGTCAGCGTGCCGATAGCCAAACCAAACAATGGCGCTGGCAGGGTCTGCCGGATCCGCGTCCGCTGCTGCGCCTTGATGAATTGGTCCTGCGCGCTGACACACCAGTGGTTCTGTGCGAAGGCGAGAAAGCTGCGGATGCCGCCGCCGAGTTGCTGCCGGACTACGTGGCCACCTGCTGGCCGAACGGCTCCAATTCCTGGCACAAAGCCGACCTGACGACGCTTAAAGGACGCGACATTTTGTTGTGGCCGGACAACGACGACAGCGGTAAAGCCTGCATGGCTAACGTTGCCGAAAAGCTGCGCGAAATCGGCGCCGCTTCGGTCCGGGTCATCGCGCTGGAGGTGTTCAAACGCAAGCCGACGCTGAAGAACGACCGCGCCGCGTTTGCCAATGGTGGTCAATGGGACGACGGCGACGATGCCGCCGATGCACTCTCCAAAGGCTGGACCGCCGGCCACTTCGCCGAACTGCAAAGCAGCGGCGAACTATTCGGCGTGATCAAAGAAAAACCGATGGTTGCCCCGGTAGAACCCAAGCCGGAACCAGAGCCGGAAGCGAAACCCAAAGCAGCAGCCAAGCGCCCGGCAAAATCGAAAAACGACCTGATGCCGGGAGGCTTTCGCCTGACGCCCGAGGGTGTGTTTTACGCAGGCGACGACGGTGAAGCACGCCCGGTGTGTTCGCCACTAGCAATCCTTGCGCGTACCCGCGACGAGAAGGGTCACAACTGGGGCTTGCTGGTCGAGTTCGACGATCCCGACGGCACCAAGAAACGCTGGAACATCCCGGCACGCACCATGACCGGCGACTTTGGTAAGGACGTGCTCGGCCCACTGGTGGACATGGGGTTGCGTCTGGCAGGCAGTCGCTCGGGGCGCAACGCACGCAACGATTTGCAGAGTTACCTCGGCGGCTTCGACAGCGCGCAACGTGCGCGACTGGTCACCCGTTTGGGTTGGCATGACAACGCCTTTCTGTTGCCCGAGCAACAGGTCGGCATGCACGCGGAACACCTGCACTTCTACGAGGCCGGCGCGCAGCTTCCGCCGATCAGCGAAGCGGGCACGTTGGAACAATGGCAACAGCAAATCGGTGCGCTGTGCATCGGCAACCACCGTTTGGCGTTTGTCGTCGGTGTGGCCTTCGCCGGCCCCCTGCTACACATGCTCGGCCACGAATCGGGCGGCTTTCACCTGTACGGCGACAGCTCCGGTGGCAAAACCACGCACCTGCAAGTTGCCGCCTCGATCTACGGCGGACCGCGTCTGGTGCGTTCGTGGCGCTCGACCGACAACGCTCTGGAGTCTATCGCCGCCGCGCATTCCGACGGGCTTCTGGTGCTCGATGAAATCGGCATGTGTGATGCCCGGATCATCGGCGAGACGGTGTACATGCTCGGCAACGGCACCGGCAAGGCCCGCGCCAATGATCGAGGCCAAGCGGGCAGACAGGTGCAGGAATGGCGCTTGCTGTTCCTCTCTACCGGCGAGAAGACCTTGGCCCAGCACATGGCCGAAGCCAATAAGGAACTGAAAGCCGGCATGGAGGTGCGCATGCTCGCCGTCCCGGCGGATGCCAGCAAAGGCCTTGGCATGTTCGACACACTCAACGGGTTTGAGGACGCCGCAGCTCTGTCCGACGCGCTCAAGGCGCGGGTGGCGAACTACTACGGCACACCGATCACCGCGTTTCTCACCGCCCTGTGCGAACCGGGCAAGCGCCACGGCTGGGCGGCAATCGTGCGCCGCACGCTGGAAGGCTTTATAGCCAAAGCGCTCCCAGCCTCTGCCAGTGGACAGGCACACCGTGCTGCGGCGCGTTTCGGTCTCGCGGCGGCCGCTGGCGAGCTGGCCACCGCGATGGGCATTACCGGCTGGCCGGACGGCACGGCCACCACGGCCGCTCGGGTGTGCTTGAACGCATGGCTGAACGAGCGTGGCGGCGCCGGAAACTTCGAAGGCGATGCGATTTTGGCGCGGCTGCGCCAGGTCATCGAGCGCTTCGGTGAAAGCCGTTTCACTCGCTGGGAATCGGCGGCGGCGAAGATCGACGAACACGGCCCACGCACTATCGACCGTCTCGGCTTTCGCAAGACGCTGGAGCATGGCATGGGCGACACCATGCACACCACCAACACCTATTACGTGCTGACCGAGGCGTGGCGCTCGGAGATCTTCCGCGGCATGAACCTAACGGCGGTGAACAAGGAGCTACTGCAGCGCGGTGTGCTGGAACCGAGCAGCGACGGTAAGGCGTCGAGTTTGGTGCGTCTGCCCGGCCTGGGCCAGCAGCGCTGCTACATCGTGAAAGTGATTCCGGGAACGGATGACGGCGAGGCACGGGCTGCCTGAGGGCAACTCTGCTGATCGAGGTAACGCCGGCTCATTCCCGGCCTCGCCAGCCGAATCACTCAAATCAAACTCATCAAGGACAACGAACATGACAATGAATGAATTGAAACAGCAACTCGCCGAATTGATTGCCGAGAAAGAAGCAATTGAAAACAGTCTTCCCATCTTGCACGCGGAATGGAGCAATGCGCCTAACAACTACAGTCCAATCGGCAACATGATCGGAAGCCCTGAGAGAAGTGCCGCCATGGATCGTTACTCCAGTGCCGAATGTCGCCTGAGGGCAATTCCATCCTCGATCAGCCGTATCGAGGAAAAGATGGCTTACTTGGAGCGCATTGAACACGTCGAAGAAATCAGGGCAAAGTCGATCCAGACCATGTCCGAAGCTGCCGCTGAAATCGAAGCGCTGAAGCAGACACAATCGCACCTGACCCAACGCCTTCAGACCATTCAGTCGGATGCGCAGCAATCGCTGGAGAAAGCACAGCAGGCAGAACGAGATGCTGCAAGCCTGTATGCGCGTAGCCTTGCGAGTGGTGATAGCGACGGAGAGAAATCCGCTAACAGCGAAATGCAGAAGGCAGCCAAACAACTCGCCGCCACCGATGAGCATGTCAGAAGACAGGAACTCATCATGGAGGCCTTGCAGGCTGAGCTCGACTCCCTTGAAACGCAAATCGCAACTGCACAGCAGCGGGAGAACGATGCAAAAGAATTGGCCCTGAGCGCTGTAAAGCTGACTCTGGAAGAACAGTGGAACTCCGCTGCGGAACACTTGGTAGCCCTGGGCGCGCGGATACTCGCGGCGGACTACGCCCGAGGGTACTCGGGATATGGTTTCTCCAAGCTCGATGTACCTCAATTCGGTCCTTTCCATTCGGATCTTCGTCACTCAGACCTAGTCACCGCAGCCCGCTCCATCAGCGCAGAGGATCTGCTGGCAGCTTGAACCCGAAGCAGCCCGCTCACGCGGGCTGTTTAGAACCCCATCAGGACAAAGATCATGATCACTCCAATACTGAGCAGCGCGAACTGGACCGACACCTTGAAGGCACGCAAAAACCACCTGACCGCGCTGATGAAAATCGTGGACATCAAAACGGGCAAGGTCTCGAATGTTCAGACACTGACGGTCAACTTGATCAAGAACGAAATGAGCTACATCGAAGACCAGTTGAAGGGGCGCAAGTGAGCTGAACTCCGTGCTGTAATACACTTCAGATAGATATCGCTAAAACACAACAAGGAATTCACATGTCCAAACTCGCCGAATACCGCCAGCTTGAGAAACACCTCGCCGAACAGCTTCAGGCTTTGGAAGCACTGAAGAGCGATGGCGCGTTGAAAAAAGAGATCGAGTTCGAAACCAAGCTACGCGAGCTGCTCGATCAGTACGGTTTCAGCCTCAAGCACATCATCAACCTGCTGGATCCGCAGAGCACGAAACGCGCTTCAACACCAGCGGCGACACCTGGCAAACGCAAGCCTCGCGAGCTGAAGGCCTACAAAAATCCGCATACCGGTGAAGTGGTTGAAACCAAAGGCGGTAACCACAAGACGCTCAAAGAGTGGAAAACCAAGCACGGTTCCGACGAGGTTGAAAGCTGGGTTCGCAAATAACGCAGCTTGAATAAAAGGCCTCTAAGAGGCCTTTTTTTTGTTGATGACATCCTTCGCGCCTGCGACTTCACCCTCAAAGAATCACTACCATCAGCAAAAGGAGTCTACGTTGTGGACACAATGAGCAGACGTGAGATTGGTGACCTGTTGTCTCGGCGCCTTCCACAATGCCCCATCACCTGCTCGATAAATGCCGACCGTAGCTTGTCTATCGAAGTGATCGGCCCCGACCAGCGACAATTTCACGATTGCGCACATTGAACGCTCCAGGTACCACGGCGAAGCGGGAATTAACCGCCTGCTCCGCGAGATCCTCGAAGAGATGATCATCTCTCGCCGGTCTACAAATCTGGAATAACACTAGGTACCTTGCCCTACGCCCTCGACTGCTTCCCTATAGCTCGGTGCAGCCTTCCGCGAAGTATTGCTCAGCCCTCCCAACCTGGTAGAAAAGAGCTGCCCCTAGCTGTCCTCCACGATTTTTTCTTAACGACCGCTTCTGCCCACTAGCGCCGCTCACGGACGTCTGCTTTCGGCCAGAAGCAGCCGCTGGATAGACTAGTCGCAGAGAGGTGGCGTCCAACACTGAAACTTTAACGCAGCTAAGCTTGGCGTCATCCGTGTCGCGTTTCTCCTTGGGCTATGTCGCGCTGCGATTCCCACCAGGCTAGATAACGGCTAAAAGGACGACAAGAAACGTTATAGAGCATCACAACCGCGCTCAAGCACTGGAGTGATGTCGCCAAATGGTAATTGGAGGCCACTAAATGGTAACGCGATCCATAGACGAAGTACGTGCCGATTATATTTCCACGATGGGACAAGAACTCGGTGCTAATTTCTACGAACTTTACAGAGAACTGGTAGAGCTTCATGTTCTCTGGCAGCAGTATCGGCAGCTTTTCGGAGATTCAACTGACACGGTTCAGCTGCTCAATAGAACGGCTGGTTTATTCTTTAAAATCGTGCAAGATGAGCTTTGGGATAGCGTACTACTTGGCGTGTCACGAATGACGGACCCTTCTAGTACAGGAAAAAAGAAGAACCTAACCGTGCTGTCGCTTTCACCACTCATCACTGATTCCGCGCTAAGGGCGGAGGTTCAGGATCTCTGCACTAAGGCGGTAACGGCAGCAGAGTTCGCCCGCGAGCATCGCAACAAACGTATAGCTCATCAAGACCACAACTACCTTAGTAACCGAAACTCCAATCCTCTCAGCGGTATCAGCAGAGCTGCAGTCGAGGATATGCTCGCAGCACTAAGAGATGTCCTGAATCGCCTAGACAATCACTTCCGAGACAGCACCGTCCTGTATGAGCAATTCGTGGATGATAGTGGGGCTAGGCTGCTAGTCCATAAGCTAAGTAGACTCGAGCAACTCCAAGGATCAGTGCCACAAAAAAGCGCCCCTGATAATGCGCTCAAATAGTTCGCTTCGTTCACCGGGGTCGGCTGAACCGACCCATTAGCTAATCGCTATGAATGTCTGCATGGGGTCGATTGCGTACCGTCGTGATAGACCGCTATCGGCCAAAAGCGGCCTGTCATATCAGAGCGTAATTTAACTGAAGGGCGATTTTTTAGTAAATCATGGGGTGATCTAGAGAGTAAATGACATTATTGTGAATGTCGTTGATGAGGTTTTTGTTGTTCTCAAACAGCGGTACTGCGTATTCTTTAAATTCGAGTAGCGTTTCTAAATTATTGAGTAATCCTTGCATTACGCCAGCTTGGCACCTACCTACGGCATAAATCATAATCGTGCTAAACAATTCGAGTTTTTCTTTTGTAAAGTCTACACTTCGGAATCCTGAATGGACAGAGTCGTTCCGAAAATCTCGAATCTCTTTGACCACTTCAATAAGTTGTTTTTTCCAGTGATTGTATCTGGTATGTTTTTCTAGTTTTGCTTTAGTTTCGGGTGTTACTATCCATTGCTGCTGTCCGTTTGGAAATCCTAGAAATAATCTGATGTAGCTCTCTACACAGTTATCGTTTTCGTCCGCTTTTAATAATGCCTCTAGGGCGAACCACAAAAAGATTATTTTCAGCTGAGGATTTGTCTCGTTTTTGCTATTTCTTGCCCAGTGGAGAGACCGTCTGTATCGGTCGCATAGCTCGTTTTTGAGTGAGAGCAAATAAACTGTGGTGTCAACATTTTGTATGCTTCCATGACGCATTACAAAAGAAAGAGACTGCTGAAAGCCGGTTCTTGTAATAGGTGTGATTTCGCCCGATGATAAGTCTTTTATCAGTCCGATTCGAGAAGTCTTTATCGCGGATATCGAAAATTCAGTAGACTTGAAATCAAGAACTTCAAGGAATTTGGTGTCAGCAGCATGTATGGCTTCGTTATGAGTCTCACAGTCAATGATTGTAGCAATCCTTGCACATATTTTATGTTTGTTGAAATCCAGCCCGTTTTCAGATGCGGACTTTTCAAATGCACTGACTTCTAGTTGAGTGTCAGCTGAATAAGATCGAAGCTCAACACTGCCATAGTTAAAGGTGGAAGGAAGAGTAATGCTTCTATCGTCCAGAATTTTCACAATCAAAAAGCTGGTCATTTGCACCTCTGAAGAGAGTGTGTAAGTCTTGTTATTACTACTTGCTTGAGCCAGTTATTGTATTGAGGTGTTAGTGCTATGTGGTTCATTGATAAGTACTTTGCTAGCGGCTCAGCTATTATATAACTATTTCGTCCAATGCAGACTTCAATGATTGTTGATAGTTGGTCAGCATTCAATTGCTTCTGAAGAAGCTCGCAACATGTACTCTCGCAAGCTGCGATATTGTTCTGTGATTGATAATATCGTAAACGATACCAGTGCACTTCGTTGCTGTCTTTTGCAGAGTCCGTTAAAAGTTTGTCGTATTTATAAACCCAATCATTGTCAAAGGTGGCGATTGCTATCGTATAACCTAGTCGTATTGTTCTTTCATGATTCGGGCCTAATTTGCACAGGTCTAAAAAGAAGTGCTTGGCCTCCAGAAGCCTGCCACGCTTAACTAACGTGTCAATATAGTCTGTAAGCCGTTTTGGGTATTTCCGACTAGTCGTGGCTGTTGCCCTATAAATCTTTTCAGCATCTTCCAAAACGGGCTCCTTTCTCTACATATCACTAATCTTACGATTGCACACTGCTGGCCTGCTGCGCCTGCATCGGTTCTACAAAACGCGTCAGCGCTTCAATCACTTTTTTTAGCTGTATAGAAACTTCCGTTTTCACCCCAGAACTCAAGATCGCCCTGTGCGTTTACGAGGTAGAACTCACCGAAATCGCTTCCTTCAACATCGACTAGAACAGATCGTCCGGAAATCTTCTTCGAAACAAATTCCTTGGTTCCCGACGAGCCATCTTTAAACGTGGATTGGACAAATATTTTCCCGTCTTTTCGGTAACCCACCATTTTGTAATCGGTTCCCCAATTACTCAGCCAACTACCAAATACCTCTCCTTCGGATGGTGTGCTGCTAGTCATGAGTTTATTGTATTCAGCGACTGTGGTTCCCAAAAAACGAACGTTTAATGTGGGGTCAAAATCTGTCTTGGCCCAGTATCCACCACCATCCTCACCTTTGATCCGCCAGCTGATGAAGGTTCGTTGAAAGCTCATTGGGTTCGAATTTCTGATTTGATTTGCCAATGCTTCAAGTGTGGGTTGATCCACACGTTCGTCTAGAACAACCTCGACCGCTCGCTTGATATCGCGCTTAGACTTATCACTGACAACCGAATAGTTAACAACTTGAAAGGACGAGGTGGCAGAGGCAGTAAAGCTTACGATTGTCGCCAGAATTCCGAAAAATTGCGCAAAACGGTTCATCCCTAAACTCCATGATTACAAAATGACATCGCGGATTCTGCCATGGTTGTTCTGAACCCTCCTTATTTTTTGTTCATACCTGACTGGACTGCGAATAACGCCATTTACATTCAACAGCCCCCATACCTGGTCCAGGTGTGGGGCCTTTTTTTGCCCACCTGGAAACCACTGGCCCCAGGACTGCTCTACCGCTACGCTGTTTTCTGGTTTAACCGCAGCGAACCCCAACGGCTGCAACTGGAGGTGAGCATGAATGACACATTAACGGCCCTGGACTGGTCGCCGACGTTCAAGATCCAAACACTCAAGCTGCTGGCGCGCATCAGCCAGGCGGCCAATGCCGACGATCTTTGGCGCGTTAGTGATCGCGCCGCCGGGTTCGTTCTGGGCCTGGAGACGATTGAGGCCCTAATGGCTTGTATGGCGCCTTTGAGGAGGCTGCTACCGCACGCCGGCAGGACGAGTCGCAATGATCGAATGCCCGTACAAACAAAATGGGGTGGCTACATCGTCAGCTATACGTTTATTCATAAGTAAGCTCACCGGACTCGACCTTATTTTCGTGAATAGTAGACTAAGCGGCAGCTATTGTGGCCGATTGCTGTCTGTCGGGACGGGCAGAGATCGACTCATCGGTATCCTCAGCGAATGCTTCGTTTGGTGAGTTATCTTTGTCAATGTAAGCCTAATTCCTGTACTGCGTGTTGGCTTCAGATTTAACCTACGTTTGCGGTGCTTTTGAGCGGCAGATATCGATCAGGTGGACGGCCATTCATCTCTTCGAAAAAGGGGCCATCGTCTCCTTATGAAATTGTGGACGATTGCTGGAAAAAGGAATCGATAAATCGGTGCCGAGACTAATCAATTTGAACAGGACGTAGAGACACCATGGCGAAGTCGAAAAAAATTGGTCGATGGAAACTGACTTATGCTCGAGCGTCACTTAGACTGCTTCATTTCCAGGCCACCTTAGTTAGATGGCGAAAGCAACACGGCGTCAAAGCACTTACCTTGATAGCAGTTATAGCTTTTTGCGCAAGCATGCTAGCAATACCAGTTATACAAAATACATTTAATTGGTTTTTTACCGTTCCGGAAAATTTTGTATCGCTGAAAACATTATTGGGAGGAACAAGTAGTGCTTTGCTAGGTGCCACTGCCATTGCTTTTTCATTAATTTTGTTTGCAATGCAGGTTAATGTGGAACGCATGCCCCACGGTCTATTCAAGCGCCTTAGCTCAGATTGGAAACTTCTTGCAGCCTTCTTAATTTCGTTTATTAGCGCACTCACAGTTGGCGCTATGTCCCTAACCCCCACGGCTAGTCGAGCCGCTTTTGCAATAGTGGTAGCTATTTGGGCGATAGTGTTAATGCTCAGCCTTTTTGTTATAGCTTATCGACGTGCGCTGCTGCTGATCAGTCCAATAGCTCAGCTTTCGATAATGGCCAAGCAAGTTCACAATGAATTTCGTGCGTGGGAGCAAGGGTTTGTAAGGCTAGGCCCCATAATTCAAGATATTCAGAAGAGCCGCGAATTGGTTTTAGATGAGAGTCAAGTGCAGTTTGATGCCGTAAAGGCTGAATATTTTCGAGTAAATTTTAATTGGGATCACCATGCACGACAGGCTATTCAATACTCAATGTCTTACGCTCAACGCTATTCTGAAGTTGGCGATCATGAGGTTGCAGAAAGCGCGATTCGCGGAGTAATTCAGATAAATACAGCGTACTGTACAGTTAAAAGCGGGACTTTTGTTGGGAGTAATTTGCTTTTCGAAACTTCCGGATCAACCGATGGACTGATAAATTCTACGTTAGAAAGTTTTCGGCAGATGATGCGTGTTGCTCTCTCGAGAGGGGATGAGCAATTGGCAGAGCATACGCTTAAAGGAATAGCTTCTTTAATTTCAGTTTATGCAGTTATCAAGTACCCTGGAAGGAATACCTCAAAGAAGCATGCAGGCTTGGCATCGGGGTACCTTGAGGCTGCTGTCGAGTCTGTCCTTCCACACAATATGCCAGACGTAATTATGGAGGGGTTGCGCCTTATGGGGAAAGCCGCACGATCGATGTTGAGGCTTTCAAACTCAACTGAAATAATATCCCTGACAAATAAAATCGCTTTTGTTTCATACGCCGGCATGGTGAAATCCGATTATAGGCCAGCTACTCTGGTCGCTTTTGATCAGCTATCATTAATAACTTTTGAGCTGATTGTTGGCGCAAAGGACGACATAAGTTACCCCGTTAGCGAGCTAAGGTCTGCGATAAAAAGCGCCGCGCTGGTATTTTTCGAAGTTCCAAGTACGTCACTTACGTCTATCCACAGTAGCAACCTAGCGCCTTACTATTCAAGCGCCAGCATGAGTTCGCTTAGATCTAAATTACTCCCTTTGGTTAATGAAATTTTAAATGCGCCAATCAATGATAAAGATGCGATCAGGATTATCGGAAATATAGAGGTTTGGGCGGATCAAATTTACTCGCCGCAAAAAGAATTGTTGCTCGCTGCGGTTAGCAAAAGGCTAGGATTCACGTCTGATCTCCTGCAATGGGCCGTCGGAATGTCGGAAATGTTTTTAGCCGTCTCCAGCGCCCCAGCCTGTGATGATAATGAAAAAGAATCCCTTCAAAAACATGCAATTTGGTTACTTTCAACTATTTCTTTCCTTCCTGATGACGCTGACTCAGTTCGTTTTGTTGCAATGTTTTCTGTAACCGAGTTGCTTTTTGATGCTGCCGTAGATAGCAAAAAATGGGATTGTGAAGATTACTACAATTCTGCAAAAGACCTCCTTTTTCAGTGGACGATGAAGGGAGGAAAACACCAAACTGGGTGGGGAGTTCTAACGCGTGGAGTGCAAGGTCTGGCTGGTTTAACTTTGAGTGAGCCAGAAGTTGATGTAGGTAGTCTTGTGCACAAGCTAAAAATAGCTTTGGCAAAGGTAGGTGGTCCTTCATTAGAACTACGTCAGTCAGCGGCGCAAGATTTAAGGCGAGAGGCGGGGCGGCATCGCGGACGCGAGATGAATTTTTCAAAACTAGACCAGGTATTAGAGCGCGTTGACCAAGCAGCCCTTAGAACACTCATGTTAGACGTAGCTGCTTTGCTGGATGGTGCCGAACAAGAATAATTGTCTATAAACTCGGAAAGTGTCCTACCCGGCTAAAATCACGCTCTCCAATGAATTAGCCTTGATTTGTAGAGCGCGAGAAGGGCCGCAATGGGACGATCTCCGCCTTCCGCGGAGCACAGTTGACTCAGCGCGGAAGCTTCCTCTCTAAATGAGTGATATTGGAGTGTGGAGCGAAATCCTAACCGTCCGCGAAGGGCCGCTTTTGGCCGAAAGCGGCCCGCTACGACTGCTGACTGATCGCTGGCAGAGCGGCCAAACTGATGATTACAGCCCGTTAATCGCATCTCTTGGGCAGACTGGGAGTGGGGAAGTACCTGGTCTCCTGCGCATGGACATGACCTCCTCCGTCCCTCTTTCAAGCATCGGAGCGTTACACCAGATGGCAGAGTTACACGCCTAAAGGTTTGTGTACGAAGCCGATGTAACATCAAAAATGTTCAATAAATACAGCCACTTACCAACCATCGTTACACCAGTTACACGAGTTACACCGCATTTTTGAGGGGTACAGACCCCCACACCCCGTAAGCATCAATCCCACCAGCGAACGTCAGGTGTATCTCCCGCAGTGTGCCGGGGCCCCTGAGGTTTTCTTCGAGACACGGGGTCGGAAACCCGCCGGACCTTGTTAGCGGGAGAACTCCCAGCTTAGTGAACAGGTGAACCCGGTGAACTGCCTGTTCACCTGTGCATCTGCACTACAAAACAATCGATCCAAGGTCATCATTACCGGTACGGTAACGATGTCCTTTTTTCTTCAAGATCCTTTCAATTTCAACGTTGAAATTTCAGTAAGCTCCAGCATCTCCCGCTACCACAGTCCCGCGGGTTTCCGACCCCGTGTCCTTCAGATAGTCCTAGGGTCCCCGGCGGCATTTCGGGGACTGATTGCTTTCTGCCATCCCCCAGCTAACCTCCATCCCTGCTGGTCATGGGGTATCCCAGCCAGCACAACAGACATGGTTAAAAATGTTGAGTCATTACCGATCCGACACACGGAAGCGAGGACTAGCAAATGCAATCATTTATCGTGAACAGAAACGTTCAACCCAACGGCGACTACGAAGTGCACAACACGACGACTGGATGCAGCTTCATGCCGCAGCTACAGAACCAGGTACCACTCGGAAGTCATCTCACCTGCATCGGTGCTGTAAACGCCGCCCGAGCTGTAAACCCAAATCTGCGAATCAACGGTTGCTACTACTGCTGCAACCCTTGCCACACCAGCTAGGTTGCAGGGAGTGCATGGCTGGTTGCGGGTCGTTTATGCCTAAACCTACGATTGTGCGATCATAGGCCTAAGCAACCTGTATCCCCGTGTGTATCCCTAACTGTGTAATCCTGCTACAAGCCACGGATTATATGGAAGACTACAGTCTCCCTCGGTCACCAAAATTAAGAAAGGTCTTGCTTAGCAAGGCCTTTTTTTT
Source organism: Pseudomonas sp. 86_A (assembly GCF_017491705.1). NCBI lineage: Bacteria > Pseudomonadati > Pseudomonadota > Gammaproteobacteria > Pseudomonadales > Pseudomonadaceae > Pseudomonas > Pseudomonas sp. 86_A. The sequence goes on from NZ_JAFGYS010000010.1 coordinate 117,099, forward strand.
CGTCTGCCGGAAAGTGGCTGCTGTTGTAGAAGCTGCCGAAGGCTGCGATCTTTTGATCTTCCTCTGTTACCCCAACAGGACATCTCAAAGGATTCACTGCATGGAAACCTCACTGGAAACCGTCGCCCTGTTCTCCCTCAAACTCGCCTACGAGGAAGAAGGCCTGAGCCCGATTCTGCGGGACGACATGGTCATGGGTGACTATCAGAAAGACGTGTTCGAATTGCTGGTGCGCCGTGGGGATGTGCAGACCATTCAGTTCAAAATGAATGAGTGCCTGGGTTTGGCGTTGGATGCCTTGGGCGGTGTCGAGAAACCGTTGGGGCGGGAGCTGCACAAGCTGTCTGCCGACTTCAGGCAGGTGCAGTCGCTGGAGCAGCTTGATCAGCCGCTCCTCGCGCTCAAAGGCTATTTGAAAGACATTCTTTGACCGAGCTGACGTCGTGCCTCAGCGGCGCGCCTTCAACACGCGAATATCTGTCGGGAATCCATCCGCACCGACAATCTTCTTCCAGCCCACGTACTGAAACTCGCCGCGCTCATCGATGTAATCGCCCTTCTCCACCGACCGGCCACCGACGATGGCCACGCGTTTTTCCTCGCCACAGCCGCCATCGGATGGGCGAACGGTGTAGATCACGTACGGTTTCACATATTGCGTGGCGCGGAAGTATTGGCCGCAGATTTCGTCGACGGTGATCAGCATGGTTTTCAGGCGGGCTTCGCCGTCCATGTCTTCGTGCAGTTTCAGGAAGGAGATGTCGCCAACGTCGCTGTAGCCGAGTGAACGGGCGCGTTTATATTCGGGGGAGTTCTGGTGGGCGATGCGGCCTTGCTCGGCGGCCTGGTTCATTCTGGCGGCGAACTCGGCATTGCCTTGAGCAATGGTTGCCTCGGCCTGGGCGGCGACATTTTCGCATTGAGCGAATTCTTGGGAGCCGAGGTATTGGGGCGTCAGGTTCGAGCGGCGCTGGTTCATGCTCCGCAGGCTGTTCTCCAGGTCGCCGACTACCTCATAAGCGCTGGGTACGCGACCACTCTGGACGTCGGCCATTTTTTCCTGCATTCGCTGGCAGTTGGCGAGGTAATACTGCCAACTGCTCTCCGGAGGCTCTTTCCAGGCGGCGAGTGCCGGGGTGATGGCGCTGGCGAGTGCGATTGCACAGAGCGTATGTAGAGCAGAAGCGACTTTTGACATGAGTAGTCCATTACAGGAATCAAGAAAGTGGCGCGACGCTACTATTTTGTTATCTTGCCGTCCATTGCCGGTAAGCGTGTCTGAGGCAGGCACTGCAACTGATTTCGAAGGATGGATACGATGGATGTTTTGTTTTTCTTTATCGCCTGGGCAGGCATGTGGGTGTGGGTCGTCCGCAACCGTAGCAGCTGGAATCTGCTCCTCGCCAACTTGCTGGGCGCCGCCAGCGGATTGATGGTGGGTGTGGTGGTCGAGCAGCTTTACGTGGGCTTGTTCGGAGCGCCGCGGCCAACTGTACCCAGCCTCATGCGCACCGTGCTGGAAATACTGTCATTTGCTGCCGCCGTGATTGGCGTATGGATGTTGGTAGCCCACCGCTCGCAGGTCGAACATCCGGTTCTTCGCCAACTGCTGTCCGGCCTTTGCGGCATTGTGGCCGGCATCACGGCGATCATGTTTTTTGCCCAGATCAATCCGCCCAATCTCGGCATGTAAATGTCTTCGTGGCGTCAGACCTCTATTTTGATATCTTGCCGTCCATCTTCAGCACTCACCGCCAGTGAGTGCTGTTTTGCAGGCTATTGAAGGTTTAAGGAAAGGATCGAATGGAGTTTCTGAGTTTTCTGGCATTTATCGCCGCCTGGGGTTTCATGTGGCGCTGGGTGGTGAAAAACCGTGGCAGCTGGAATCTGTTCTACGGCAACGTTGTTGGCGCGGCGGGCGGTTTTATTGTCGGCATGGTGGTGCTGTCGATCTTCCTGTCGCTGTTCCCTTCGGCGCATAAATACGATCGTGCGCCCGCCGAAGAGGTGATCACGCAAAGCGATGTGACCACCAGCCTGCTGCCGGAAGCCGAGTCGGATTCGACGTCCGCGACGCTGGAAAACGCGCCGGGCTTTGCCGCGATCGAGCCGGACAACCAACCTTCGCCGCCGGATTCCGCACTGCTGCCGAACTACGCCAGCCGCGCACCGAAATCGATGGCGGAACAAGCCGTTCTGGATCAGAGCGACGCGCAAGGCCGCAAAGCATTTAAGGCGCTGCGCGACAAGCTCGGACAAAATGCCGATAGCGATAAATCGATGCTCGCCTATGTCATGTGCAGCCCGCTGGTCACCAGCACGCTGCGCTTCCCGGCGTCGGCGCGCTTTGCCGACAGCTCTGCCATTGTCACCCAGCGCTTCAAGGATCAGGTCTACACCCTGAGCAACAAGATCACCGCGCGCAACATGAACGGCGATGACGTCACTTATCGCTTCGACTGCTCGGTGCAAGAGCAACCTGCGTCTGCCGAATGGCGACTGCTGGCGCTGAAGCTGCAGAAGACCGACTCTTAAGCCTCGTTTAAGGGTTCAAGGCGCCGGCTGCGCTATCATCGCCAGCCTGTGCGCCTTGAGCTTTGCCTCCGAATGTCCCCGATACCTGCTGACCTGAACCCCCTGCCTCCCGTGTTGGCCGGCCCGCTGCTGCGCCGGCTGGAACCGAGGCGACTGGTGCTGTGGCTGGTCGGCAGCCGCGAGCTGGCGCTGACCCTGCGCTTGCAAGGTGTAGGAGACATTCCTCTCAATGCCGGGAAATGCACGGTCATTCCTGTAGGCCGTCACGCGTTCGTCCATCTGATTGACGTCACACTCGACAGCGCCCTGCCCTTTGACAGCCGCATCGACTATGACCTGCTGATCGACGACCAGACGCCCATCGCCGACTGGGCGCCGCATCTGCTGTACGGCGATGCCCGCTGCCCGAACCTTGTGCTGCGTTCGCGGATTGATCAGTTGCTGCACGGTTCCTGCCGCAAGCCTCATCACCCGGCCGCTGACGGTCTGCTCTGTGTCGATCAACTGTTGGCGGCAGAAACCGCTCCGCAGCAACGCCCCGCCCTGCTGATGATGAGCGGCGATCAGGTCTACGCCGACGACGTTGCCGGCCCGATGCTGCGTGCCATTCATGCCTTGATCGAACGCCTCGGTCTGTTCGACGAATACCTCGACGGTGCCGTGGTCAGCGACAGCGCCAAACTCTACGAACATCCGGCCAGTTACTACCACCGTGCGGATTTGTTACCGGCGCTGGAGAGCAACGAGACATTGCGCGAGCGATTTTTCGGCGGCGCGCGTAAGCCGATTTTCACCAGCAGCAGCGCCGACAATCACCTGGTGACGTTCGCCGAAGTCATGGCGATGTACTTGCTGGTGTGGTCGCCGGTTGCGTGGACGCTGATCAATCCGACAGCGCCCTCGCTGACGCCTGAACGCTTGCAGCGCTATACCCTCGAACACACCCGCATCGATGCCTTCAAGGCCGGTTTGGGCAGGGTCGCCCGGGCGTTGGCGCACCTGCCGAGCCTGATGATTTTCGATGACCACGACATCACCGATGACTGGAACCTTTCCGCGCAATGGGAGGAAACCGCCTACGGTCATCCGTTCTCCAAACGCATCATCGGCAACGCCTTGATCGCCTACATGTTGTGCCAGGGTTGGGGCAACAATCCGGATGCGTTCAAGGATCTGCTGGAGAACACCCGACGCCTGAGCGCCAGCGGTGATGATCGCTATCTCGACAGCCCGGTGCAGGACGCGTTGATCGATGAACTGCTGCGCTTTCAGCATTGGCATTTCGTGCTGCCGACCAGCCCGGCACTGGTGGTGCTCGACACCCGCACCCGTCGCTGGCGCAGCGAGATGGCGCTCAAGCAACCGTCGGGGCTTCTGGATTGGGAGGCGCTGAGCGAATTGCAGCAAGAACTGCTCGATCATCCGTCGGCGATCATCGTTTCACCGGCACCGATCTTCGGCGTGAAGCTGATCGAAACCGTACAAAAGGTGTTCAGCTGGTGCGGTTATCCGCTGCTGGTCGACGCGGAAAACTGGATGGCGCACCGTGGCGCCGCGCAGGTGATCCTGAACATTTTCCGACACTCACGCACACCCGGTAACTACGTGGTGCTGTCCGGCGATGTGCATTATTCCTTCGTCTACGAAGTGCTTATCCGACACCGCAAAGCGGGGCCGCGGATCTGGCAGATCACCAGCAGCGGGATCAAGAACGAGTTCCCGAAAACCCTGCTGGAATGGTTCGACCGCCTCAACCGCTGGCTCTACTCGCCGCGCTCGCCACTCAACTGGTTCACCAAACGCCGCCGCATGCGCATCGTGCCGTACACCCCGGAACATGCCGAAGCGGGCGAGCGCCTATGGAATTCGGCGGGGATCGGCCAGGTGTTTTTCAATGACCAGGGACAGCCGAGCGAGATCATTCAGCACAACTCGAACGGGGCGCTGAAGACGCGGATGCTGGCGCCGGCGTTGGGGGATTATCCAGACTGAGTCTCAGGTTCTTTTCCTACACTGACATTGCCAGATGATGACAACACAACCTCTGCGCATGAGGCAAAACCGAGGATGAGGATTACAGCCTTCTCAGAAACGTCTCCAAAGTTCTTGAGCGATACTAAATGACTCGCAGCCCTCCTTCTGCGAAACAACCATTGGTAGGTATCGCCTTGTCATCATGTACTCATTTCTGTACGTTCTTTGCATCCAGCGAGGACTACGACATGCAAACCATCAACTACACCACAGCTCGCGCGCATTTGGCCGAAACGATGGATCGCGTTAACGAAGACCGGGCTCCCCTTCTGGTCACGCGCCAAAAAGGTGAACCCGTCGTGATGATGTCTCTGGCTGAATACAACGCACTTGAAGAAACAGCCTACTTGCTGCGCTCTCCAGCCAACGCCGAACGCTTGATCAAATCGATTGGCGAAATGCGTGCCGGCAAAGCCAAAGTCAGGCAATTGATCGAAGAATGAAAATCGAGTTCACGCCATTAGGCTGGGAAGACTACTTGTGGTTTCAACAGAACGATAAGGCCGGACTCAAACGAATCAATCTGTTGATAAAGGCAATTCAGCGCGAACCGTTTGAAGGGATCGGCAAGCCTGAGCCGCTCAAACACAACATGAGCGGCTTTTGGTCCAGACGAGTAACGGGTGAACATCGTTTGGTCTACAGCATCGAAGGGGGTGAGATTTGCGTCATTAGTTGCAAATATCACTACTGAATGATGTGCCCCAACCCTCTGACAATCATCCCCACCTCCCGCTCATCAAGCGTCAGCGGCGGCAGCAGCCGTATCGTCTTGCCACGCGTCACATTGATCAGCAACCCATGATCCCGCGCCGCAATCAGCGTCAAATCGCGGATCGGCTGTTTCAACTCGATTCCAATCATCAAGCCCTGCCCGCGAATCGCCAGCACATTGGGGTTGTCCGCCAGCTCGGCGCGCAGACGGGTCAGCAGGCGTTCGCCCTGCACCCGGACGTTCTCCAGCAGCCCCTGATCTTCGATGATGTCCAGCACCGTGCAGCCGACCCGACAGGCCAGCGGATTACCGCCAAACGTGCTGCCATGACTGCCGGGGGTTAACAGCTCCGCCGCCCTGCCCCGCGCCAGACAGGCGCCGATCGGTACGCCGTTGCCGAGGCCTTTGGCCAGGGTCATCACGTCCGGAACAATGCCTTCATGCTGAAACGCGAACCACTGGCCAGTGCGGCCGATGCCGGTCTGGATTTCGTCAAGCATCAGCAGCCAGGCGTGGCGATTGCACAGTTCACGCAGGGCCTTGAGGTAACTGGGCGGCGCCAGTTGTACGCCGCTTTCGCCTTGAATCGGCTCGACCAGAATCGCCACGATCCGCTCGCCATGCTTTTGCTGCACCTGCTCCAGCGCGGCCAGATCACCGAAGGGCACTTTGACGAAATCCCCCGGTAGCTCGTTAAAGCCCAGACGCACCGCCGGCCCATCGCTGGCCGACAGAGTCCCCAGCGTGCGGCCATGAAACGCATTGGCCATGACCACCACCAGCGGCTGGTCGATGCCTTTGCTCCAGCCGTACAAACGCGCCAGTTTCAGCGCAGTTTCGTTGGCCTCGGCGCCGGAGTTGTTGAAGAACGCCCGGTCCATTCTCGATAGCTGCGTGAGTTTCTGCGCCAGCTGTTGCTGCCAGTCGATGCTGTACAGATTGGAGGTGTGCAGGAGCATTCCAGCCTGCTCGCTGATGGCCGCGACGATGCGCGGATGCGAGTGCCCGACATTGGTCACCGCTACGCCCGCAACGGCATCCAGGTATTCACGACCGGCCTGGTCCCACAGGCGAGTGCCCAGGCCTCTGATGAAACTCAGGGCGAGCGGTTGGTAGGTGTTCATCAGGGCGGCGGTCATGACTTCAAACTCCAGTGAAGGTCGGTGTGTTTGCAGTATGGTTAGCCACCAGAACTGGATAAACTCGGCGAAACTTCAATCATTTAACAGCTGGGCTTGATAATGGACCTGTTGCAGGCGATGAGCGTGTACGTGAAGGTCGTGGAAGCCGGGAGCATGACGGCGGCCGCGTTGCAGTGCGAAATGTCCACGACCATGGTCGGCAATCACCTGCGCGCGCTGGAGAAACGGCTCGGCGTACAACTGCTGCAGCGCACTACCCGGCGGCAGCGCTTGACCGAATTTGGCAGTGTTTATTATCAGCGCTGCCTGGATGTTTTGGGTTTGGTGGCCGACTCCGAACGCCTGGCTGAACAGGCCCTCGATGAGCCGCGCGGCCTGCTGCGCATCACCGCGCCGCTGACCTTTGGTGTCGAACGCCTGGCCCCGGCGCTCAGCGAGTTTTCCCTGCAATACCCGCAGGTCAAAATGGATGTGGTGCTGACCAACAGCCGACCGGATCTGCTGGAAAGCGGCCTCGACGTAGCGTTTCGGCTGGGGCATTTCGAGCAATCGAACCTGATCGCCCGGCCGCTGATCGACTACACCCTGACCGTGTGCGCCTCTCCAGCCTACGTCGCCCGACGCGGCATGCCGATCACTCCGGAAGACCTGCAACAACACGACTGCCTGTCGTTCGCCTACCCCGCCGGCGATGACTGGCAATCGGTGGAAAAACGCTGGCGCCTCAGCGGCCCGGACGGCGAGATTCTGGTCGACGTCAGTGGGCCGATGCTGATGAACACCTCCGCCGGCCTGCATCAGGCAGCGCGCACCGGGATGGGCATTGTGATGTTGCCGGATGCGTTGGTGGAACAGGATCTGCGCGACGGTAAACTGGTGACAGTGATCCCCGATTACCAGCCCCCGAGCCGCCCGTTGCATCTGCTGTACGCGCCGGATCGTTATCGCTTGCCGAAGCTGCGTCGGTTTGTCGAGTTTGCGATGCAAACCTGGGGCAGGTCCTGACGCCAGTCGCGATCAACTACGCTCGAATAACTGCCAACAAGGACTCTGCCAGCCAATGAACAACATCACCGTACGTCATCTATTACCCGTGGAAGTGGAGCCAGTGCGACAGTTCCTTGGGCAAAATGGCTGGAGCCACCGAACAGGCTCCAGCGACCACTTCGCTCAACTCATCGAAAACTCCCAACGCACTGCCGTCGCGCTGAGCGGCGAGCAGATCATCGGTTTCGCCCGAGGCATCACCGATGGTTTGTCCAACGGCTATCTGTCGATGGTCGTGGTCGATGACCAGCATCGACGCGCAGGCGTCGGCCGCGCGCTGGTCGAGCATGTGATGGGTGACAACCCCGAGATCACTTGGGTCCTGCGCGCTGGGCGCGAAGGGGCGGAGAGGTTTTTTGCCAGTTTGGGGTTTGAAACATCGCTGATTGCCATGGAGCGGCCGCGCTTGAAATAACCGGCGCCGACCATGGCAACCGCTATGATTCATTTTCTCTTTCAAGCACGGACGCCCATTGATGCTAATCACTCTGCAAAACACCCCACTGTGGGTTTATGCGGTTTTCCTGGTACTCGTTTATTTCGGGATCAAGGCTCGCTCGCCCAGCCCCAAGAGCCGTTTAGCAATGCTGGTCACACCGCCAGCATTGATAGCCTGGTCTCTCTTTTCAATAAATCTGACGCTTGACCCAGCCCTGTCCCTCAGTTGCTGGATCGGCGCCCTCTTGCTGGGCGGCGTTACGGCATGGCTAATGTTTTCGACGCAATACGTGACGCTTGATGATTCGCAAACAGGACTGATCTTGCCCGGCACATGGAAAGTGCTGATGTTGTACCTGCTGTTTTTTGCCGTGAATTACTACTTTGGCTATCAGGATGACGTGCATCCGGAGCACGCCTCTGCTCCGGATATGCTGCGGTTCAAAGCTGCAATGTCAGGTTTCGTCTGTGGGTTGATAGGCACTCGTTCGCTGAAGTATTACCGGTTGCTGCGCTTGCTTCAGGCGCAACGCCCGGGATTGACCGCACAATGAATCAGGAGCCGTCCTTCACCAACACCGGCTTCTCCTGATAACGCTGCGCAAACAACTGCTTCAACTGCGCGACCTTCGGCATGTCGTTGATCACGATGTACGGATAGGTCGGATGTTCGGTGAGGAAGTCCTGGTGGTAGTCCTCCGCCGGGTAGAAGTCGTTGTAGGTTTCCAGTTTGGTGACGATCGGTTGGCTGTAGGCATGCGCTGCGTCGAGTTGGGCGATGTAGGCCTGGGCCACGCGTTGTTGATCGGCGTTGACCGGGAACAGCGCCGAGCGGTATTGCGTGCCGCTGTCGGGGCCCTGACGGTTGAGTTCGGTCGGGTTGTGGGCCACCGAGAAGTAGATCTGCAACAGGGTGCCGTAGCTGACTTGCGTCGGGTCGAAGGTGACTTGCACCGACTCGGCATGACCGGTGTCGCCTTCACTGACGCGCTCGTATTCCGCCGTGTTCGCCGCGCCGCCGGCGTAACCGGAGACGGCTTTCTGCACGCCTTTGACGTGTTGGAAAACGCCTTGTACACCCCAGAAACAACCACCGGCGAACACGGCAGTTTCACTGTGCGCCTGGGTGGTTTCATCAAGGGTCGGCGGCGCAATGACCACCGCGTCTTCAGCCCCGAAAGAAAACGCCGAGCACTGACCGATCACGCCGGCCATCGCGACGCCCAACAATCCGCGTCGCCAGTTGTTTTGAGTTTTCATGTTGCGCACTCCCGCTCAGCCGAAGGTGAAGGCGTAGGCCGATACGCCCGGGTCAAGAAATTCGATGGTGAAGGTGCGATCCTTCACCGCATCGGTTTGCCGCACCAACTGGTACAGGCGCTGTTCGGTCACGCGACCACTGCCATCCGGGGCGACATCCACACCGTGGGCGTCACCCGGCGCCTGCCCGTCAATCGACACGTTGAAACGTACCGGTTTGCCATCCGCGCCCGGGCCCAGCACCAGATGCAGATCGCGGGCGTGGAAGCGGTAAACGATGCGACTGGCCGGCGCGCTGGCGGTGGCGCGCTCGGCACCGACGGCCCATTGGCCGCCGAGGCTCCAGTCATTCAAGTTCAGGTTGGTCGGTGGGATATAGGTCGCGACCTTGTCAGGCACCAGGCCGGTTTCCGGTACGAAATGTTCCGCGCGTTGGTAGCCGACGTAGGTTTCCGGCGACAGCACCTGATGCATGTCCGGCGCCTGTTGCACACCATTGGCATCGGCGTTGATCAAGCCGTCGGCCACGGTTTTCGCCCCGGCCTCACGCAGTAACTGCTGGATGACCCGCTCCGATTCGGCGTAGTCGCCTTCGCCAAAATGGTGGTAGCGAATGCGTCCCTGGGCGTCGGCAAAGTAATGCGCCGGCCAGTATTCGTTGTTGAAAGCGCGCCAGATCTTGTAGTCGTTATCAATCGCCACCGGGTAGTTGATGCCCAGCTCTTTCATGGCTTTGGTGACGTTGCCCACATCGCGCTCGAAGGCGAATTCCGGAGCGTGCACGCCAATCACCACCAGGCCCTGATCGTGGTACTTCTCGGCCCAGGCTTTGACGTACGGCAGCGTGCGCAGGCAGTTGATGCAGGAGTAGGTCCAGAAATCCACCAGCACCACTTTGCCCTTGAGTGCCTGGGCGTCCAGCGGTGGCGAGTTGAGCCATTGCACGGCGCCATTGAGCGGCGGCAACTGGCCTTCGATCGGCAGTGTTCCCGGGGCCTTGTCGGCGACTTTCATCGCAGCGCCCACGGCAGGAATCTGCGTCATCATCGTTGCGTTACCCGATGGAGACTTGCCGGACAGCTGGCCGACCAGCGCTTGTTCAATCCCGCCAGTGGATGCCGTCGACAGCCGTGCCAGCAGCCCGGTGTCGAGGCCCAGCGCAATCGCCGCGACACCCGCGAGCATCGCCGCGCCCAACCCGCGCCGGATCCATTCACCGGTGCCGATCGAGCGCTTCATCAGCGCAAATACTTTACCGCCCAGCAGCAAGGCCGCCGCCAGCGAAGTCGCGGCGCCCGCCGCGTAGGCGAGCAACAACAGCGTGGTGGCGATGCTTGCCCCTTGCAACGCGGCTCCGGTCAGAATCAAGCCGAGAATGGGTCCGGCGCACGGTGCCCAGAGCAGCCCCGTGGCGACGCCGATCAGAAACGAGGCGCCGGGACGCGGACGATTGTCCTGTCCGGCGGCCTCGGACAGGCGACTGCCGGCCGACACCAGTGGCCGGGTCAGCCGCTCGGCGAGGCGCGGCAACAGCAGCGTCAGCCCGAACAGTGCAACGAACAGCAACGCGAGCCAGCGACCGTACTGATTGACTTGCACCACCCAACCGCCGCCCACCGCTGCCAGCGTGGCGACGAGGGCGAAGGTCAGCGCCATCCCGGCCAAGAGCGGCAAGCCACTCTTGATAAACGGCTGCCCGGTGCGAGCGAAGACAAAAGGCAGAACAGGCAGGATGCACGGACTGACGATCGTCAGCACACCGCCCAGATAAGCGAGAACCAAGAGCCACATGGTGTCGTCCTGTAGAAAGTGAAGAGCGAATACGTGTCATGGCTCATGCCGCCACGGGTTTGAAGGTCATTGCCAGGCCATTCATGCAATAGCGCAGGCCAGTGGGTTTCGGGCCGTCGTCGAAGACATGCCCCAGGTGCCCGCCGCAACGTCGACAGTGGACTTCATTGCGGGCCATGCCGAAGGAGCGGTCCTGTCGCGTCGCCACCGCATGCTCCAGCGGCGCCCAGAAACTCGGCCAGCCGGTGCGGCTGTCGAATTTGGTCGCCGAAGAAAACAGCGCCAGATCACAGCCCGCGCAAGCGAAAGTGCCGTTGCGATGCTCGTCGTTAAGGGGGCTGGTATAGGCGCGTTCGGTGCCTTCTTCACGCAGGATGGCGTACTGCTCGTCGGAGAGCCGCGCGTGCCATTCGCTGTCGCTGTGGGAGACCTCAAACACCTCATCGGCCTGCGCCTGATCAATCAGCGCGGTGCCCGGGGACAATTTTGGCAATACACCCACCACCAGGGCTGCAAGCCCCAGCCCGCCACTCGCTACGAGAATCTGTCGCCGTGAAAACATGGCCGTCTCCAAAAATTCCAGGTGCCTGTCATGGAACACAGCCTAGGCTTGGGTTGATCGCCAAATCCTCACGGGAAGTTAACGAATTCGTGATAACTCGCCGCGGGGAAAAGCCGCACAATGCGCTCACTGCGCCGAAGGATTGAGCTTGATGGAACAGACCAGACGCATCCTCGTGGTCGAGGATGATCAACACATCGCCGACCTGATTTGCCTGCACCTGCGCGACGAGCATTACGACGTCGTGCACAGCGCCGACGGCGATGACGGCATGCGCCTGTTGCAGCAAGGGCAATGGGATGCGCTGATCCTCGACCTGATGCTGCCGGGCGTCGACGGCCTGGAAATCTGTCGCCGTGCCCGGGCGATGGCGCGCTACACACCGATCATCATCACCAGCGCGCGCTCCAGCGAACTGCACCGCATCCTCGGTCTGGAGCTGGGAGCCGACGACTACCTGGCCAAACCGTTCTCGATGCTGGAACTGGTGGCCCGGGTCAAAGCCTTGCTGCGCCGGGTCGACGCCATGGCACGCAACCTGAAGATGGACGCCGGCAGCCTCAGCCTCGATGGCCTGAACATCGACCCGATTACCCGCGACGTCACCCTCAATGGCGCCCGCCTGGACCTCACCCCGAGGGAGTTCGACCTGCTGTATTTTTTCGCCCGCCAGCCGGGCAAGGTGTTCTCGCGCATGGACCTGCTCAACGCGGTGTGGGGCTACAGCCACGAAGGTTACGAGCACACGGTCAACACCCACATCAATCGCCTGCGGGCGAAGATCGAACGCGATCCGGCGCAACCGACCCGCATCCTCACCGTGTGGGGTCGTGGCTATAAATTCGGCACGGAACAACCATGAAACTGACCCTGTCGCAGCGCCTGTCGCTGGTGTTCGCCGTGTTGCTGCTGGTGTGCTGCGGCACCTCGGCATGGCTGCAGGTGCGCTCGAGCAAGATGCATGAAGTGGAAGTGGTGCAAGGCTTGTCGCGGGATCTGGCGCAACACATCGCCCATGACACGGTGCTGATGGACAGCAATGGCCTGATGCCCGGTGCCGTGCGCGAGTTGTTCAGCAAGCTGATGCTGGTCAACCCGAGCGTCGAGGTGTACCTGCTCGACACCGAGGGGCGGATTGTCGGCAATGCGGCGCCGGAGGGACATCTGCGCCGAGAGACGGTCGATCTGGCGCCGATCCGCCGGCTGCTCAATGACCAGCCGCTGCCGATCCTCGGCGATGACCCGCGCAGTGCCGACGGGCGCAAGGTGTTCAGTGCCGCGCCGTTGCGGGTCAACGGCCAGCCGGCCGGCTACCTGTACGTGGTGCTGCTCAGTGAAGAACACGATCGCTTCGCCGAACGCGGTGCCACCAGCGCCGCGCTGAACACGGCATTGCTGTCGATCGGGCTGGTCGCGCTGTTGTGCCTGATTGCCGGTCTCACCGCATTCAACCTGATCACCCGGCCCTTACGCCGGTTGACCGAAACCGTCAGCCGCTTCGACATCGACGGCGCGCCGCAAGCGCTGCCGGCCCCGTCCACCGCTGTGGATAAAAGCGCTGACCCGGATGAAATCGCCGTGCTCGACGCCGCCTTCCGGCAGATGCAGACCCGTCTCGGTGAACAGTGGCGCTCGCTGACCCGGCAGGATCAGGAACGTCGCGAGCTGGTGGCGAACATCTCCCACGACCTGCGCACGCCGCTGGCCTCGCTGCACGGGTATCTGGAAACCCTGTCGCTCAAGGACGCCACGCTCACCGCCGAAGAACGCCGGCGTTATCTGGGCATCGCCCTGGATCAAAGCCGCAAGGTTGGCGGGCTGGCGCAATCGCTGCTGGAACTGGTGCGCCTGGAACACGGTTTCGTGCAGCCGGTGCTGGAGCACTTCTCCCTGATCGATCTGCTGCAGGACATCTTCCAGAAATTCGAACTGGCCGCTGAAGCACGCCACGTCGAACTCAAGGCCAGTTTCGTGCCGAACCTGCCAACGGTCTGCGCCGACCTCGGGCTGATCGAACGGGTGCTGACCAACCTGGTGGACAACGCCTTGCGCCATACCCCTCAGGGCGGCGAGATTGAGCTGGATTTGAAGCCGCGTGGCGCCTTGGTGGAGGTGACGGTCAGCGACACCGGCCCGGGCATCGCCCCCGAGCTGCGCGAAGGTCTCTTCCTGCGCCCGTTCAATATCGGCGGCGCGCGGCGCGACGGTGGATTGGGCCTGCGCATCGTGCACCGCATTCTGCAACTGCACGGGCGCGAGATTCAGTTGCTGGACGTCGCGGGGCGCGGCGCGACTTTTCGCTTCTCGCTGCCGACCGATCAGCAAACCGCTGAACAGTGGATGATGCGCTCGATGAATTCGCACACCCCGGACAAATAATCCGCACCGCCGGCCTGTTGTTCCGTGACAACACCGCCCCGCTCCCCTAAATTAACCGGCCTGAAAAAGACCTCGCGCTTTCTCATCTCCACTCAAGTTAAAAAAGTAGTGAAATTTCAATGTCCGATTTCAACACCGCTGAATCCGTAGTCACCGAATCGTCCAAAGCGGAATACGAAAACTCCATCAATCTTTCACAACACCTTCCACAAGCCAAAATCATCAGCGAGATGGTCCTGGACGCTTTCCAGTCGACCCGCGAAAGCGACCAGATCCGCGAGCTGCGCGCGGCGATTCGTCAGGCGCATGACAGCTTCGATGACGACAAGGCCTACGAGCTGATGGGCGAACTCAAGCGCCTGAAGGACGCCGAAGCCGCCGACATCGCCGCCCTCGAAGACCTGAGCAGCAAGTTCTCGATCGGCCGCATCCTGTCCAGCTTCAAGGACGATCCGGCATTTCAGGAAATCGTCTACGGCCTGGCCCTCAAAGTGCTGAACCAGACCCATCAGGCGATCAGCAACCCGAGCGGCGGCAAGAGCAAGGCCGCCAAGAAGAAAGAACTCGAAATCTTCACCATCAGCAAGGACGGCGTCAGTGTGACCCTGCCGCTGCGCACTCCACGTTCGCGCTTGAGCGTTGACCGCGAAGCGCTGGAGTTCCTCGGTTTCACCTTCGTCGGTGAAGGCGAAGAGGCCGAGCTGGAGGGCGAAACCTTCCTCGACAACGCCGGCACCGAACACGCGATCAACCGCAAGAACATCATCACCGCCCTGCAACAGCAGACCGCGTTCGATGGCTACAGCATCGCCGCGCAGTAAATCCGGCGCAGACGAAAAAGCCCCGCTCTGAGGTCCAGGCGGGGCTTTTTGTTGGGCGGCCCAGGGGTCAGGCTTCCGGGTGCACCGCCGCGATCATGTCGACTTCAAGCGCCGCGTTCTTCGGCAACTGATACACACCGACCGTGGTGCGGGTGTGCCGGCCGGCGTCGCCGAGCACATGACTGAACACGTCCGATGCGCCGTTGGCCACTTCACTCAGGTCAACGAAGTCCGGGGTGGACTTCACATACACCGTGACCCGCAACAACGCCCGGATCTTGTCCAGCGAACCCACCGCATCGACGATCAGCGCCAGGCAACGCATGGCGCTGATGCTGGCGGCGGCTTGGGCATCCTTGAGGGTCAACTCCAGACCAACGCGGCCGGGATACAGAATCCGGCCATTGACCCTCGGCACCATGCCGCTGATGTACAACTCATCGCGATGACGAATCAGCGGCGCGTAATTGCCGCCGGCAGTGTTCTCGCCATGGATGTCGTACTTCAGCTCTTGTGCCAGGGCAATGAAGCGCTCGTCGCAGGTCATCCTCTCAGTCATTTCGCCCAGCCTCTGAATCGATGCGTGAAATTTCGCGGAGTAGAACAGTTGAGCGCCGAGGAAATGGCATGGCGCTATCACTGAAGGTTGGATCCAAATCTAGGTGTTTTGACAGTACTCCGCAACCTTCGAAATCGGCGGCGCGCGCCATCGCGAGCAGGCTCGCTCCCACATTTGATTGGCGTCGTTCACAAATCCACTGTGGGAGCGAGCCTGCTCGCGATGGTGTCACCTCGATTCAGCATAATTCACCCAATAAAAAACCCCGCACATCTCTCAATGTGCGGGGTTTTTCTTGAAGCCTTACAGCCTTACGGCGCGTACGTCAGCAGCAACTCGGCCGGCACCTTGAAGTCCAGGGACATCATGACGCTCAGGGCGGTGATGGTGAAGATCGAGAACACGAACAGCTTGCGTGCCCAGACCGTGTCATCCACCGCCTTGTAGCCGGTCCAGGCCATGTACAACCAGTACATGCCCATGGCTGCGGCAACGGCGAGGTAGCTCATGCCGGCGTAGCCGCTGAAGGTCAGCATCAGGGTCGCCACGAGGAACGCCAGGATGTAGAGCAGGATGTGCTTCTTGGCCACTTCGATTCCGCGCTTGACTGGCAACACCGGAATCGATGCGGCCAGGTAGTCGTTGAAGCGGAAGATCGCGATGGCGTAGGAATGCGGCATCTGCCACAGGCTGAACATCACCAGCAGGGTCAGTGCGGCCATGTCGAAGCTGTTGGTTACGGCAACGTAACCGATCACTGGCGGCATGGCGCCCGACAGACTGCCCACCAGCGTGCCGTGAACCGACTTGCGCTTGAGGTACAGGCTGTAGAAGCCGACGTAGATGATGAAGCCGATTACCGCGAACAGGGCAGCCAACGGGTTGGCCACCTTGTACAACAAGGCAACGCCGAGAACACCCAGGATGGTCGCGTAGACCAGGGCCAGTTTCAGGGAGATCAAGCCCTGCACCAGCACCCGGTTTTTGGTGCGTTCCATCTTCAGGTCGATGTCGCGGTCGATGCAGTTGTTGAACACGCAACCGGAGGCCACGACCAGGGAAGTGCCGATCATGGCGGCCAGGAACACCGCCAGATCTACATGCCCTTTCGAGGCCAGGAAGAACCCGCCTGCCACAGAAAGCACGTTACCGAAAATGATCCCCGGTTTGGTGATTTGGATAAAGTGCTTGAGCGACATCGGGTCTACCTCACTTCGCCATCATGTACGTGTGGATGCTGAACATGATCCACAGCGACAGGCCAACCAGCAGCAGGATCACGATGGCCGTAAAGACAAACGCGATCACGTTGTTACGTTGTGCAATCGAACGGTCCAGGTGCAGGAAGTAGTACAGGTGAACGATCACCTGGATTACCGCGAACAGCAGGACGATTGCCAGCGTGGTCGACTTCGGCAATGTCGGAAACATCACCAGGCCGAACGGGATGGCAGTCAGGATCACCGACAGGATGAAGCCGATGGCGTACGACTTTACGCTGCCGTGGCCAGCATCATGGCTGTCATGGGAGTGTGCATTAGCCATTACAGAGTCCCCATCAGGTAAACAACGGTGAATACGCAGATCCACACCACGTCCAGGAAGTGCCAGAACAGGCTCAGGCAGCTCAGACGGGTCTTGTTGGTCGCCGTCAGGCCGTGCTTGTTGACCTGGTACATCATGATGCCCATCCAGATCAGACCCGCGGATACGTGCAGACCGTGGGTACCGACCAGGGTGAAGAACGCCGACAGGAAGCCCGAACGGCTAGGACCGAAGCCCTCGGAGATCAGCAGGTGGAACTCGTTGATCTCCATGGCGATGAAGCCTGCGCCGAGCAGGAAGGTCATGAACAACCAGCCCAGGACCTGCTGCTTTTTACCCTTGTACAACGCCAGCATGGCGAAGCCGTAGGTGATCGAACTGAACAACAGCAGAGCGGTTTCGCCCAGCACGTATGGCAGTTCGAAGATGTCGTGGCCCGAGGGGCCACCGGCGACGTTGTTTACCAGTACTGCGTACACCGCGAAGATCGACGCAAACAGAATGCAGTCGGTCATCAGGTAGAGCCAGAAACCGTATACGGTCATCTCGCCCGAGTCGTGGTGATGGTCATCGTGCCCATGGTCACCATGGGCGTGTCCA
Organism: Pseudomonas sp. 86_A; assembly: GCF_017491705.1. Taxonomy (NCBI): domain Bacteria; kingdom Pseudomonadati; phylum Pseudomonadota; class Gammaproteobacteria; order Pseudomonadales; family Pseudomonadaceae; genus Pseudomonas; species Pseudomonas sp. 86_A. Next base: position 134,527 of record NZ_JAFGYS010000010.1, read on the forward strand.
ACATTGGTCACTAAGTTCGACATGGTTTAAGCCTGTTCCAACGAGGTTACACGGGTGGCATTGGCCGGGATTTTCCCTGCCGCGACCAGACGCTTGTGCTGCTCGGCTTCGATGCGTTCGATCGTTTCAACCGGAACCATATAGCCCTGGTCGTCACGCGCCGCGTGGATCACGAAGTAGATGACAGTGCCGGCCAGGCTGGCGATCGCCAACCACCAGATGTGCCAGATCATCGCGAAACCGAAGACGGTTAGCAGTGCGCCCATCACCACGCCAGTGGCGGTGTTGTTTGGCATGTGGATCGGCTCGTACTTGGCCGGAGCCTGGTACGCGGTACCGTTTTCCTTGGCTTCGGTGAACGGGTCGATGCAGTCAGCCTTCGGCAGCACAGCGAAGTTGTAGAACGGAGGTGGCGACGAGGTCGACCATTCCAGAGTGTGAGCATTCCACGGGTCACCGTGATCGCAAACGTTCTCTGGCTTGTTGCGGTCACGCACACTGACGTACAGCTGGATCAGTTGGCAGGCGATACCGACAGCGATCATCACCGCACCGAACATGGCAACGTACAGGTACGGTACCCACTCAGGGTTGGTGGTGGCGTTCAGACGACGGGTCATGCCCATGAAGCCCAGTGCATAGAGCGGCATGAACGCGACGAAGAAGCCCGAGATCCAGAACCAGAACGCTGCTTTACCCCAGCCTTCGTGCAGCTTGAAGCCGAACGCTTTCGGGAAGTAGAAGCCGAAACCTGCGATGTAGCCGAATACCGCGCCGCCGATGATCACGTTGTGGAAGTGCGCGATCACGAACAGGCTGTTGTGCAGAACGAAGTCAGCACCCGGGATGGCCAGCAGTACGCCGGTCATGCCGCCGATGGCGAAGGTCACCATGAAGCCCAGGGTCCACAGAACCTGGCTGGTGAAGCGCAGACGGCCCTGGTAGATGGTGAACAGCCAGTTGAACAGCTTCACACCCGTCGGGATGGAAATCAGCATCGTCGCCAGACCGAAGAAGGCGTTGACGCTGGCACCCGAACCCATGGTGAAGAAGTGGTGCAGCCACACCATGAAGCCCAGTACCGAGATCGCGCCCGAAGCGTAGATCATCGAGTGGTGGCCGAACAGTTTCTTGCCGGTGAACGCCGAGATCACTTCCGAGAAGATGCCGAATGCCGGCAGGATCAGGATGTAAACCTCAGGGTGGCCCCAGGCCCAGAACAGGTTGACGTACATCATTGGATTACCACCAAGTTCATTGGTGAAAATGTGGAAATCCATGTAACGGTCAAGGGTCAGCAGTGCCAGGGTAGCGGTCAGGATCGGGAACGAAGCCACGATCAGAACGTTTGCCCAGGTGCAGGTCCAGGTGAAGATCGGCATGTCCATCAGTTTCATGCCAGGGGTACGCATTTTCAGCACGGTGGCCAGGAAGTTGACCCCCGTCAGCGTCGTACCTAACCCGGATAGCTGTAGCGCCCAGATGTAGTAGTCCATGCCCACGCCAGGGCTGTATTGCAGACCCGACAGCGGTGGATACGCAACCCAACCGGTCTTGGCGAATTCGCCGACGCCCAGGGACAGGTTGATCAGGACAACGCCGGACACCAGCAGCCAGAAGCTCAGGGAGTTCAGGAACGGGAAGGCAACGTCACGTGCGCCGATCTGCAGCGGCACTGCAAGGTTCATCAGGCCGGTGAAGAATGGCATCGCCATGAAGATGATCATGATCACACCGTGAGCGGTGAAGATCTGGTCATAGTGTTCAGGCGGCAGGTAGCCAGGCGAACCCTCGGTGGCCATGGCCAGCTGGGTACGCATCATGATGGCGTCGGCAAAGCCACGCAGCAGCATGACCATGGCAACGATGATGTACATCACGCCGATTTTCTTGTGGTCGACCGACGTCAGCCACTCGGTCCACAAGTAGGTCCACTTCTTGAAGTAGGTGATTGCAGCGAACAACGCCAGACCACCGAGCGCGATCATGGAGATGGTCACCATGACAATCGGCTCGTGGAAAGGGATCGCTTCCCAACTTAATTTACCAAACATCGTTTACTCCTCTGCCCCGGCAGCTGAATGCGAATTCGAGTCCATGTCCGTTGCCGCCACTTCTTTCTCTTTCTTCTCGTGCTTCAGCGGCTTGCCCGGTTTCATGCCTTCGTACTTGTCGACGATGGTCTGGAACAGGTTCGGCGTGACCGAGGAGTAGAGCTCGACTGGATTGTTCTGGCTTGGCTTGGCAAGGGCTGCGTATTCAGCTGGTTCAAGCTGTTTAGGTGCCTTTTTGACTTCACTTACCCAGGCGTCGAAATCTTCCTGAGAAGTTGCGATCGCTTTGAATTTCATACCGGTGAAACCAGCGCCGCTGTAGTTGGCGGAGATACCGTCCATTTCAGCGTTGCGGTCAGCGATCAGGTGCAGCTTGGTGGTCATGCCCGCCATCGCGTAGATCTGGCCGCCCAGGCCCGGGATGAAGAACGAGTTCATCACGGCGTCCGAAGTGATCCGGAAGTTGACCGGGGTGTGCGCCGGGAACACGATCTTGTTGACCGTGGCAATGCCTTGTTCCGGGTAGATGAACAGCCACTTCCAGTCCAGCGCAACGACTTCGATGGTCACCGGCTTGACGTCGGATTCAATCGGACGATACGGGTCCAGCTTGTGGGTCGAAATGTAAGTGATGTAACCCAGGGCGATGATGATCAGGACCGGAATGGTCCAGACCGCCACTTCGATTTTGGTCGAGTGCGACCATTTCGGGGTGTAGACGGCGTCCTTGTTGGAGGCGCGGTATTTCCAGGCGAACAGGAAGGTCATGACGATAACCGGCACAACGACCAACAGCATCAGCAGTGTGGCGGTGATGATCAGGTTGCGCTGTTCCAGGCCGACCTGGCCCGTTGGATTGAGCAGGGTCATGTTGCAGCCTCCCAGCAACAACGTGCCGAGCAGCGGCACTAGGCCTAGTAATCTGGGGTACCTGTTTTTACTCATCTCACGACCTCTAAAGCAGCTTGCGCAATGCAGTTGGGTTTTGATCGCCAACACTTCACCCTGCCAAGGGTTGGCATTTTCTTTGGATTGAATAAGGGCCGCCCGTCGCGCGTCAGACGCTCGACAAAACCTTGGGACAGCGGTCAGTTCTTATTCGAATTCGTGGTCAAAGGCCTTGTTACAGACCAATTCCATTTGGTGCGGAAAGTTGGAAGGCACCGACACCTGGGTGTCTCAAAAGCCTTTCGGCCTGCTCGACACCCGACTTCCTGTCCAGTTCCTTAATAAAGGTTGAACAGTGCCGGGAATTCAATGCGGGCGATTGTAGATAGGTAGCGCCCTATACACCATGTCTTATCCCGAAATAATTTTTATCGCTCAGAGCAACAATCCATCACCGTTTTTGCAAAAGTTCCGCATGTTATCGAAATCAGTTCTCAACAAAAACGCCAAAAAATGTAGGCCTATCCACCTCAGTTCAGACAGCTCTGAAGGCTTTTTCCCAGAGCTGAATCGGCGCAAAGCCCGATATTCAAAGGCCTCTGGCCATCTACCAAGGCCTGTTAAAACTGCCTGATCTGGCACACGCGTGCAAAACCAGAAAAATGCCTGAACAGACCAATCCTTTTTTGTAACATTACGCCATTCCGGCTCGGCGCCATGCCCTGCGACATGCCGTGTGTGACAACATGTCGCACACCTGTCGCACGCTCCATTGCCGTTCGTCACGGTGATTTCACAATCACTCTGAAATGCAAAACGCCCCGATCGGCTGATCCGCAAATCGGGGCGTTTTCTGTATCGGCCAATTCGCCGAAGAGTTGATTCAGCGCAGTGCTTTTCGGTTACGCGAGGTCAGCAGCGGCACCAGGATCACCACCAGCACGAAGGCCACCAGTGCCCATTGCGCCAGCGACAGGCCGAGGATCGGCGGGTACGGCGTCGAGCAGAAACCGTCGACCTGGAAGCCCAGCGGGAAGATCTTCGCCAGCGGCAGGTCGTCGACAATCGGCTGCAACACGTCGATGCCGCAGCTCACCGCCGGATAGAACTGGGTGTAGACGTGATGCCCGGCGACACCCGCACCGGCAATCGCGCAGATCACCACCAGCACTTCGAACACGGTGATGCTGCGTCGCGTGCGCATGGCCGCGCCAATGAAGGCGAACAGCGCGATCAGCAGCAATGCATAACGCTGCAGAATGCACAGCGGGCATGGCGCCTCGCCCAGCACGATCTGCATGTACAGCGCGCCACCAATCAGCGCCAGGCAGATGATGCCCAGCAGCACCAGAAAGCGCCGCTCACGTCCCAGTCGAATCGTTTCCTCGCTCATCGCGTTTCCCTTGTATGTCCATGGTTCAGCTGGCCGGCGGCTGCGCTTGCAGTTGCGCCATCAGGCTGATGTTGTCTTCGATATGCCAATTGGCCGCGATGCGACCGTTGTCGATCTGATAGATATCGGTTGCCCGGAAGTCTACACGCTGGCCCTGCCCTTTGAGAGCCTTGAACGTGCCACTGAAGTGCCCGCGAAAGTGCAGATGCACCACCACGCGGTCACCGGCGATGATCATTTGCTCGATCTCGCAACTCAGGTCCGGCACTGCCGTGCGAAAGAACTTCGACGCCAGCAAGGGTCCGGTCGGCCCCTGCACCCGGCCTTCGGGCGGGGTCTTGTCGACAAACTGCGGCGACAAGGCTGCCGTGGCCAGAGCCTCTTCCCCACTGTTCCAGAAACTGCCGTAACGCCGCGCCGCCAACTCCATCGCCTGTTGCTGCGCCTTGGGCAGGCTCTGATCGACGATCAGGCTCTGCGGTGAAATCAACGCCGATTCGGCCGAGGCAAACGGACTGGCCAGCAACGCGGCCGACAGGCCCAGGGTTGCCAGGCTCAAACGAGGGGAGAAGATGATGTGCGACATGGGGGCGATCCTGATCAGTTAAACGAACGAGCGCCTATCATCAGCATCGGGGAATAAACGATAAACCGGTTAAGAAACGATTAACCTTTAAACAGAATTTAATAATTGATACCGCGTAACGGCAATCGCGAGCAGGCTCGCTCCCACATTTGACCTGCGGCGAACACAAATCCTGTGGGAGCGAGCCTGCTCGCGAATGAACACAACCCGGTATCAGATCACTCCAAAGCAGCAGCCGGCCCGAAGAACTCATACCGGCTCTGCTGCTCCGGCACACCCAGCGCTTTCAGATGGCGCTTGATCGCCCCCATGAAACCTTTCGGCCCGAGGAAGTAAGCGTCGACATCCCGTTGCGCCGGCAACCATTCGCCAAGCAGGGCCTGATCCAGCAGGCCGACCTTGTCCGCCGCCGGGCTCACGCCGTCGTCTTCGGCATAGCAATAGAAGCGCTTGAGCTGCGGATGACGCGCCGCCAGTCCGTCGATCCAGTCGCGGAACGCGTGCACGCTGCCGTTACGCGCGCAGTGGATAAAGTGCACCGGGCGCTCGGTCTGCAGCGCCGCTTCGAGCATCGCCAGGGTCGGCGTGATGCCGACACCGCCACTGATCAGCACCAGTGGTTTGTCGCTGGCGGTCAGGGTGAACTCGCCCGATGGCGGGAACAGTTGAATGCTCGCGCCGACGTGCAGTTGATCGTGCAGGTGGTTGGAGGCGCGACCACCCGGTTCACGTTTGACGCTGATCCGGTACTGACCTTTATTGGCCAGCGCCGACAGCGAATAGTTGCGGCGGACTTCTTCGCCGTCGAGGATCAGCTTCATGCCGATGTACTGGCCCGGCTCGGCGGCGAGGATCGGCCCCTTGTCCGCAGGTTCGAAGTAGAACGAAATGATTTCCGCGCTCTCCTCGACCTTGTCCACCACGATGAACTCCCGCGCCCCGCGCCAGCCGCCAACGGCTTGTTCTTTCTGGTCGTAGATCGCCGCTTCGGCGCCGATCAGGATCTCGGCCAGTTGGCCGTAAGCGGCGCCCCACGCGCTCATCACTTCAGGGGTGGCGATCTCGTCGCCAAGCACTTCGGAAATCGCCCGCAGCAGGCAGGTGCCGACGATCGGGTAATGCTCCGGCAGGATCTGCAGGGCCACGTGCTTGTTGATGATTTTCGCCACCAGATCGCCCAACTGATCGAGCTGATCGATGTGCCGAGCGTACATCAGTACACCATTGGCCAAGGCACGCGGCTGGTCGCCACTGGCCTGGTGCGCCTGGTTGAACAGCGGGCGCACCTCAGGGTATTCGGAGAGCATCATGCGGTAGAAGTGCGTGATCAGCGCTTCACCGCCGCTTTCCAGCAAAGGCACGGTGGATTTGACGATGGCACGATCCTGGACGCTAAGCATAAGAGTGACTCCTGAGCTATCTTGAGAATTACCCTAGGCATATCAGTTTTCGTGCCATATTTTTTATCCATATAAATCAACTACTTATATTTTAAGTAGTCATTTAGACCCAGACAGATTTATAGTCATAGCGACTACACCGTGTCTCTTTGACTACAAGACCATGACTGCCAAATCCCTGCTCACCGCTTTACTGCCACTGGTCTCCGACCTGTCCCGCGAACTGCCCGAAGGCGAGCGCTACCGGCGCCTGCTCGAAGCCATGCGCGCCCTGCTGCCGTGCGACGCCGCCGCGCTGCTGCGCCTGGACGGCGAATGGCTGGTGCCGCTGGCGGTGGACGGTTTGAGCACCGACACCCTCGGCCGGCGCTTCAAGGTCAGCGAACATCCACGTTTCGAGATTCTGCTGGAGGGCGCCGGACCGACCCGGTTCGCCGCCGACAGCGACTTGCCCGACCCGTATGACGGGCTGGTCGACGGCCACGGCGATCACCTCGAAGTGCACGATTGCCTCGGTTGCCCGCTGTTCGTCGATGAACAACTCTGGGGCCTGATCACCCTCGACGCCCTCGACCCTGAGCGTTTCGAACCGATCGAACTCGACGCCCTGCAAGCCTTCGCCAGCCTCGCCTCAGCCACGGTCAACGCTGCCGAGCGCATCGAACGCCTGGCGCTGCGTGCCGAAGACGAACACCAGCGCGCCGAGGTCTATCGCCAGGCCAGCGGTCAGCAGCAGCGCGAAATGATCGGCCAGAGCAAGGCGCACAAACGGCTGGTGGAGGAAATCAATCTGGTCGGCGGCAGCGACCTGACCGTGCTGATCACCGGCGAAACCGGGGTCGGCAAGGAACTGGTAGCGCAGGCGATCCACGCTGCCTCCCCGCGCGCCGACAAACCGATCATCAGCCTCAACTGCGCCGCGCTGCCCGACACCCTGGTCGAAAGCGAACTGTTCGGCCACGTGCGCGGCGCCTTTACCGGCGCCACCAGCGACCGTCGCGGCAAGTTCGAACTGGCCAACGGCGGCACGCTGTTTCTCGATGAAGTCGGCGAGCTGTCGCTGACCGTGCAGGCCAAGTTGTTGCGCGTGCTGCAAAGCGGCCAGTTGCAGCGCCTGGGTTCGGACAAGGACCATCAGGTCGACGTGCGCCTGATCGCCGCGACCAACCGCGATCTGGCCGAAGAAGTGCGCAGCGGCCGCTACCGCGCCGACTTCTATCACCGCTTGAGCGTGTACCCGCTGCGAGTCCCGGCATTGCGTGATCGCGGCCGCGACGTGTTACTGCTCAGCGGCTTCTTTCTGGAACAGAACCGCTCACGCATGGGCCTCAACAGCTTGCGCCTGAGCAGCGACGCCCAGGACGCGCTGCTCGCCTACACTTGGCCGGGCAATGTGCGCGAACTGGAACACTTGATTGGCCGCAGCGCACTGAAAGCGCTGGGTAACTGCAAGGTACGGCCGAAGATTCTCAGTTTGAGCGCGGCGGATCTGGATTTGCCGCATGAGGTTGTGGATAACTCGGTTGAGCCGGTTGCCGAGGTGCCCGCGATGCCGTTGATCAGCGGCGATTTGCGCAGTGCGACCGAGCAATATCAGCGGCAGTTGATCAGTGCGGCGCTTGAGCGTAATCAGGATAATTGGGCGAGCGCGGCCCGGGAGTTGGGGCTGGATCGGGCGAATCTGGGGCGCATGGCTAAACGCCTTGGAATGAGATAAGCCCCCATTGTGGCGAGGGAGCTTGCTCCCGCTCGACTGCGCAGCAGTCGCACAATCAACCGACACCGATTGCCTGACAAACCGGCTGCAGATTTGGGAGCGCTTCGCACTCCAGCGGGAGCAAGCTCCCTCGCCACAGGGCATTCGCCGCCGTTCGGCCGAGATTGGGGATTGAGCCTAAAGCCTGCCCCCGACAAGTCGATAACCCGGCATCAATAGTTTTTGGCGATTTGCACCCTCGCCCATCACCTTTTTCCACAGAAGGTTTATATGTCTTCCACCAAAGCCCGCGCAGATTCACTTTCGCTTCTGCTGTTTACCTTGCGCAGCGGCAAGCTGATGGCGATCAACCTGCTGAAAGTCAGTGAAATCATCCCCTGCCCACCCCTGACCAAAATGCCCGAGTCGCACCCGCACGTTAAAGGCATTGCGACCCTGCGCGGCGCCTCGTTGTCGGTGATCGACCTCAGCCGCGCCATCGGCGAACGGCCGCTGGAAGACCCGAACGGCGGCTGCCTGATCGTCACCGACGTCAGCCGCTCCAAGCAGGGTCTGCACGTGCAGGCGGTGAGCAAGATCGTCCATTGCCTGACCACCGACATCAAGCCGCCGCCGTTCGGCTCCGGCGGTTCGCGCGCCTACATCACCGGCGTGACCTCGGTGGACGGCACACTGGTGCAGGTGCTCGACATCGAAAAAGTCATCCACAGCATCGCCCCGGCGCAGATCGAAATGGCCCCGACCGACCTGACCATGGAAGACGCCGAAGTGCTCGGCAACGCACGCATACTGGTGGTCGACGACAGCCAGGTGGCGCTGCAACAATCGGTGCACACCCTGCGCAATCTCGGCCTGCAGTGCCACACCGCGCGCAGTGCCAAGGAAGCCATCGACTGCCTGCTCGATCTGCAGGGCACCGCGCAGCAGATCAACCTGATCGTCTCCGACATCGAAATGTCCGAGATGGACGGCTACGCCTTCACCCGCACCCTGCGCGAAACCCCGGACTTCGCCCATCTTTACGTGCTGCTGCACACCTCGCTCGACAGCGCGATGAACAGTGAAAAAGCCCGTCTGGCTGGCGCCAACGCGGTGCTGACCAAGTTCTCCTCGCCAGAACTGACCCAGCGCCTGATCGAAGCGGCCAAACACGTCGCGGCCAACGGTCACTGAGTCTTGGCGCAGAGCTATTGCTTCCTGATGCGGCGCGATCTTGGTCAGGACGCACCCGATGCTCCTTTGCCCCAAGGCATCGAACTGTGCACGTACTCCGTCGAACTGGCGGCGGACGTGCATGACTTGATGCAACTCGGCTACCGCGAAGGTGGCGGCCGAGTGCCGGCGCTGGACGTGTGGCAGCGGCAGTTCGAAACCGATCCTGAATACGATCCGAGCCTGTGTTTAATTGCCCGTGATGCAGAAGGTGTGGTCGGTGTGGCGCAATGCTGGACCAGCGCCTATATCAAGAATCTGGTGGTGCATCCGCGCATGCAGGGGCGCGGATTGGGCCGGGCGTTGTTGCTCAATGCATTCAAGGTGTTTCAGCAACGCCGTGAAGGGTTTGTTGATCTGAAGGTGCTGGAAGACAACCGGCGGGCGCAGCGGTTGTATGAAAGTGCCGGGATGTATGTGGTCCGCCGGGAGGTTGTGCCCGCCTGACAGACCGCCATCGCTGGCAAGCCAGCTCCCACAGGTTTTGTGAGCGACGCCCATCACTGTGGGAGCTGGCTTGCCAGCGATGGCGGCCTCAAAGACAACTTTTCACCCTCAGGCATACTCCAACCCTTGCCACTACAAGGATGCCAACACCATGAAAGCCCTCACCTGCTGCTTCCTCTGCCTCACCGCCCTCACCTCCCAGGCCCACGCCTCCAGCCCCGACGCCTGGGCCGCCTACGACAAAACCGTACTCGCCAGCTGCACCAAGGCCAGCGGCCTCAAAGGCGCCAAACCCGTCGGCACACCCGCGCAATTCGATGACCGCGTCGGCTACACCGCCGTGCTGTTGCAAGGCCAATACCCGCAAAAACACATGAAAGGCCAGCAAGGCACCGAGTTGTGCCTGTACAACAAAAAGTCGAAAACCGCGTTCGTCACCGAATGGGACTCGATCCGTCCGAGCGCCAAGGCGCAGTGAATGGCGCATAACTTGCTTCGATCCGGTTCTGCCTGGCGGCTTTACGTCGCCGATTCACCCCCTGATTGAAGACCGATCGCCCCATGAATACGACGTTTTCCTGCGTCGGTTGCGGCAAATGCTGCACCGACCACCATGTGCCCCTGACCCTCGCCGAAGCCCGTATGTGGGCGGCGGATGGCGGGCAGGTGATCGTGCTGGTGGAAGCTTTTCTCGGCAACGGCCTGGGTTTGCCGGCGCAGCAGCGTGAGCACGCCGAACGACGTTCGCTGGCAGTGCGCAGCGGCAACACGGATGCCCACGTGGCAATCACCTTCGCCGCGTACAACGTCGGGCGCTGCCGGAATCTTGACGAAGACAATCTGTGCCGCATCTACGAACGCCGACCGCTGGTGTGCAGGATTTACCCTGCGGAAATCAACCCGCACATCCCGCTCAACCCGGCCGCCAAGGATTGCCCGCCGGAGTCGTGGCAACAGGGGCCGCTGCTGATTGCCGGCGGGGCGTTGGTCGATCAGGAACTGGTTGAATTGATTCAACGCTCGCGCCAGGCCGATCGCGATGATATCCGCACCAAGGATGCGATCTGCGCCGCACTGGGCATTCGCACCACTGCGCTCAAGGGCGATGGCTTTACCGCCTATTTGCCGGAGATGCGCGCGTTTGCGGCGGTGATTGATCAAGTTACTGCGCAGCCGCTTAGTGAAGCGTCCAGCGAATGGGTGTTTCATTTGTCCGGTGATGACGTGGCTGGACAGTTGCTGGCGGCTGGGGCGCAGGTGGTGACGGAGCCGGCGCAGACGTATGCGTTTATCTCTCTGCGGGCGGCTTGATCCGGAATTTTCGTCGAGGCGAATGGCCCCTTCGCGAGCAGGCTCGCTCCCACAATGGATCGCATTTCAAATGTGGGAGCGAGCCTGCTCGCGAAGAGGCCGGCCCAGGCAATCTCAATCCCGAACCTGCCGCGCCAACAACCTCAAATCCCCCACCAGCCCCGCAATATCTTCAGAATCGCGCCATCACTGCGACGGAAAATCGCAGTCGATGGCTGAAGGCGGGATGAAACTCAGCGCTTGCCCATCGAACGACGCGTGCCCGGCGGCGCCATGCCCGGGGTCTTGGTGTGGCCGTTCTTGGCGCCGTTCTTGTACCACGGCTGGTTCGAGCCTTTGGCTGCGGCCAGTTCGCCCGGTTTGAACGGGAACTTGAAGGCCGGGATCTCGGGTTTGCTCTCGCTGGCGTCAGCCAGTTCGGCCGGGACATCGCTCACAGCGTCGTCTACCGGCGGTTGGGTCGGGGAAGTCATGGGGGCTCCGCAAAGCAAAAAGTCGGGCCCGGTGAGTGAGCCGCGAAGGCGCGCAGTATACCTGTGCGCCCAAAGTCAGCACCTGAAGATTTGCACCTGACGCCGAACGGCTTACAGGTAAGTGATGGTCACGATGCCTTTGTCGCTCGACGTCTTCAACGCTTCATACGTCATCGAAAACGGCAGCACCTGATGGCTGCAAGCGTTGCGATAGGTGTCCACATCGACTTGCAGACCCGGTTTGATTTCGACCTGCCGGGACACACTGGAACTCAACGCCCCGGCACGCTCCACCGCACAACCGGAATCGACGATCTGCCCGGTGAAACGGATCTCGCCGGATTGACTGGCCGGCGCGGCGAAGGCGGTGAGTGGAAGCAAGAGAAGCACGCAAGGCATTACGGTGTTCAGCTTCATTTCAAGACACTCCCGGAGTGATGCCCAGAGACAATCCAGGCTACACAATGGTTATCCGCGTACGAGGCAGGATCTTGAGTAGCGTAGTGGGTAAATGAGTCCCGAACAGGGACTGATCGGTCCCTTTTTGGGACTGCATCACAAAAAATGGCCGGTAGAGACGTATTGCCCGGCCAGACGTCATCGCGAGCACGCTCGCCCCCACCGGTTGAAACGTAGTCCACCTGTGGCAGCGAGCTTGCTCGCGACGAACGATGACGCGGTGTTCAGGCAGATGATGTTTGTGGATCAACCCGATCCAGCGCCCGGTTCACCGCCAGCTCGCCAAGCATGACGATCTGCTGGATCGCCAGCGCCGTACTGCGCTGCGGGCGACTGAGCTGATCGGCCAGATCACCGGCCATGACATTGGCTGAAGCCAGCGATTCGCAGGCATGGGCGAGCAGGTTTTCGGTGTCGATATTCGGGTGGATGAGGAACATCGTACTGGGCTGACGCGGTTTGACCGGTTCGGGGCAGAGATAGAAGTCGAGGGCGCGTTTTATGGCTTCGCGGTTTTTGGCGAGATCTTCTGCGTGAATGGCTTCGGCGAGTGGGGTTTTAGTTTCGGGGGGTGGGTCTGGAATCAGTTTATCCATGGATAGCTCCTACTTGTATTAGGGAGCCAGCCTTTGCCGTTTCCACACGACAAAAGGTGGCGACTGTACGCGGGGTGGAAAACCGATAAGTAGGCAACCGGCCAGACCGAAGTCTGCCCACGCACAGCCGCCGCGACGCAGTTTGCAGACGAAAAAAGACGTCGGCAACGATTACGGTGCTGGTGCATTGTTTCTACTTGAATCGGGTTTCCACACCCGATCGCTGAATTGGCAGCGACGACTCAAGACTAGAGAGCGCATGTCCGACGGACAACCTGAAAACCTTGTGGGAAGGTTCTGGTTATCCCACACACTTTTAAACACAACACACTCACTGTAGAAGCTGCCGAAGGCTGCGATCTTTTGACTTTGGCTTTCACAACTCAAAAGCAAGATCAAAAGATCGCAGCCTTCGGCAGCTCCTACAGGGGGACTGGGTGTATTCAGTTAGAGATTGGTCGGCTGTCAGGCCCACAATTTAGATTTGCGTGCCCCGAACGCGGCGCAGCCGCCCCACTCAACAGGATGAGCGTTAGCTCGGCTGCAGCTCTTGATCTTGATCCACGGGCGACGTCGGAAGGCTGAGCGCAGGGATTGATCCGGGCGTGGGAGCGCAGCGACCGTTTGGCGAAGCCAAACACAGCGAGAGGAGGTGCAGCGAAGCAAACCGTAGACGCTGCGCCCGGATCGATCCCGCAGCGAAGGAACCCCGAGCCCCAGCGAGCGGGCCGCACGCAGGAGCAAGCGTTTTTGGTTACTTTTGGGGCGTTTGCCAAAAGTGACCCGCCGTAAGGGCGGAACCGTAATCAGCCACACCCGCAAAAACGGATATACACACAGAGAAAACTGACAGCGCTGACAGCCAGCCGTCACCCTCCTGACCCCCAAACAAGTTTATAACTACCCAACCTGCCCAAACTCCAGACCCTGGCGCCCCATCGCATGCGAATCCAGAAAAACAAAGCCCTGCTAGCCCTAGTGATCGTTCTGGCCGCCGCCGGCATATGGTGGGCAATGAAACCCGTCCCGACCAAACTGGCCACCCCGACCGCCATCCCGGTGCGCGTCGTCACCGTCAGTGAAAAAGACGTCCCCCGCTACACCAGCGGCATCGGCTCGGTACTCTCGCTGCACAGCGTGGTGGTGCGCCCGCAAGTCGACGGCATCCTCACCAAAATCTTCGTCAAGGAAGGCCAACTGGTGAAGGCCGGCGACCTGCTCGCGACCATCGACGACCGCTCGATCCGCGCCAGCCTCGACCAGGCCCGCGCGCAACTGGGCGAAAGCCAGGCACAACTGCAAGTCGCCCTGGTCAACCTCAAGCGCTACAAACTGCTCAGCGTCGACGACGGCGTTTCCAAACAGACCTACGACCAGCAGCAGGCGCTGGTCAACCAATTGAAAGCCACCGCCCAAGGCAACCAGGCCTCGATCGACGCGGCGCAGGTACAACTTTCCTACACGCAGATTCGCTCCCCGGTTACCGGTCGCGTCGGTATTCGCACGGTCGATGAAGGCAACTTCCTGCGCATGACCGACACCGCCGGTCTGTTCACCGTGACCCAGATCGACCCGATTGCCGTGGAATTCTCCCTGCCCCAGCAAATGCTGCCGACCCTGCAAGGCCTGATAAACGACCCGCAACACGCGCAGGTCAAGGCCTACATCGGCGCCGACACCGACGGCGAAACCGGCAACCTGCTCGGCGAGGGGCATCTGACCCTGATCGACAACCAGATCAACGCCAACACCGGCACCATCCGCGCCAAGGCCGAGTTCGACAACGCCAGCCAGAAGCTCTGGCCGGGCCTGCTGGTGACGGTGAAAATTCAGACGGCGCTGGACAAGGATGCGCTGGTGGTACCGCCGACCGTCGTACAACGCGGTCTCGATCAGCACTTCGTGTATCGGGTCAACGGCGACAAGGTCGAAGCGGTGCAGGTGCAGATGGTTTATCAGGGCAGCGGCCAGGACATCATCAAAGGCGTGAAGGCCGGTGACGTGCTGGTCTCCGATGGCCAGTCGCGGCTCAAACCCGGTTCCACCGTGCAGGTCATGAGCGAGCCGCCGCAGGTGGTGCAAGCGGAGCCGAAACCATGAAGGCGCACAAAGGCGTCTCCACCTGGTGCATCGATCACCCGGTCGCGACGATTCTGCTGACCATTGCCTTGGTGTTGGTCGGCGCGATTGCCTTCCCGCGATTGCCGATTGCCCCACTGCCAGAAGCGGAATTTCCGACGATTCAGGTCTCGGCGCAATTGCCCGGCGCCAGCCCCGACACCATGGCCTCGTCCGTGGCCACGCCGCTGGAGGTGCAATTCAGCGCCATCCCCGGCATGACCCAGATGACCTCCAGCAGTGCGCTCGGCTCCAGCCTGCTGACCCTGCAATTCACCCTCGACAAAAGCATCGACACCGCCGCCCAGGAAGTCCAAGCGGCGATCAACACCGCCGCCGGCAAACTGCCCAAGGACATGCCAACGCTGCCGACCTGGAAGAAGGTCAACCCGGCCGACAGCCCGGTGCTGATCCTCAGTGTCAGCTCGACGCAAATGCCCGGCACCGAACTCAGCGACCTGGTGGAAACCCTGCTGTCGCGTCAGATCAGTCAGATCGACGGTGTAGGCCAGATCAACATTACCGGTCAGCAACGTCCGGCGATCCGCGTCCAGGCCTCGGCGGACAAACTGGCGGCCATCGGCCTGACCCTGGCCGACATTCGTCTGGCGATCCAGCAGACCAGCCTCAACCTCGCCAAAGGTGCGCTGTACGGCGAATCGAGCATTTCCACGCTGTCGACCAACGACCAGTTGTTCAACCCCGAGGACTACAGCCAGCTCATCGTTTCCTACAAGGACGGCGCCCCGGTTCATCTGCGTGATGTCGCCAAAGTCGTCAACGGTTCGGAAGATGCCTACGTGCAAGCCTGGGCTGGTGATCGACCCGGGGTGAACCTGGTGATTTCGCGCCAGCCCGGGGCGAACATCGTGGAAACCGTGGACCGCATTCAAGCCGCCCTGCCCGGCCTCGAAGCCATGTTGCCGGCCTCGGTGCAGGTGAAAACCCTGATCGACCGCACCCAGACCATTCGCGCCTCGCTGCATGAAGTCGAGATCACCCTGTTGATCGCGATCCTGCTGGTGGTGGCGGTGATGGCGCTGTTCCTGCGCCAGCTGTCGGCGACCATGATCGTCTCGGCCGTGCTCGGCGTGTCGCTGACCGCCAGTTTCGCCCTGATGTACCTGCTGGGGTTCAGCCTGAACAACCTGACGCTGGTGGCGATTGTCGTCGCGGTGGGGTTTGTGGTGGACGATGCGATTGTGGTGGTGGAGAACATCCACCGGCATCTGGAGGCCGGCGACAGCATGCGCGAGGCGGCGATCAAGGGCGCCGGCGAAATCGGCTTCACCGTGGTCTCGATCAGTTTCTCGCTGGTGGCGGCGTTCATTCCGCTGCTGTTCATGGGTGGCGTGGTCGGGCGGCTGTTCAAGGAGTTCGCCCTGACGGCGACCTCGACCATCATGATTTCCGTGGTGGTATCGCTGACGCTGGCACCGACACTGGCCGCGTTGTTCATGCGCAAACCGGTACATCACGCCAGCGATAAACCGGGCTTCAGCGAGCGCCTGCTCGGCTGGTACGAAAAAGGCCTGCGCCGCGCCCTCGCCCATCAGAAGCTGATGATCGGCGTGTTCGGTCTGTCACTGGCGATGGCGATTGGTGGTTACATCTTTATCCCCAAGGGCTTCTTCCCGGTGCAGGACACCGGTTTCGTCCTCGGCACCACCGAAGCCGCTGCGGATATCTCCTACGGCGACATGGTGAAAAAACACTTGGCGATGGCTGAAATCGTCGCGGCCGACCCCGCTGTCGAAGCGTTTTCCCACTCGGTGGGCGTGTCCGGCAGTAACCAGACCATCGCCAACGGGCGCTTCTGGATTGCCTTGAAAAAGCGCGGCGACCGCGATGTCTCGGCCAGTCAGTTCATCGACCGGATTCGTCCGCAACTGATGAAAGTCCCGGGCATCGTCCTGTACCTGCGCGCCGGCCAGGACATCAACCTCAGTTCCGGCCCGAGCCGCGCGCAGTATCAATACGTTCTCAAGAGCAACGACGGCGCGACCCTCGCCACCTGGACGCAACGCCTGACCGAAAAACTGCGCAGCAACCCGGCGTTCCGCGACATTTCCAACGACCTGCAATTGGGCGGCAGCATCACCCACATCAGCATCGACCGCAGCGCCGCCGCACGTTTCGGCCTGACCGCCAGTGATGTCGACGAGGCGCTGTACGACGCCTTCGGCCAACGGCAGATCAATGAGTTCCAGACCCAGGTCAACCAGTACAACGTGATTCTGGAACTGGACACCAAACAGCGCGGCAAGGCCGAAAGCCTCAATTATTTCTACCTGCGCTCGCCGCTGAGTGGCGAGATGGTGCCGCTGTCGGCGCTGGCCAAATTCGACGCGCCGACCATCGGCCCGCTGTCGATTGCCCACGACGGCATGTTCCCCGCCGCCAACCTGTCATTCAACCTCGCTCCCGGCGTGGCGCTGGGTGATGCGGTGATCCTGCTCAATCAGGCCAAGGCCGAGATCGGCATGCCGACCGCGATCAGTGGCAACTTCCAGGGTGCGGCGCAAGCGTTCCAGAGTTCGCTGGCCAGTCAGCCGTGGCTGATTCTCGCGGCGCTGGTGGCGGTGTACATCATTCTCGGCGTGCTTTATGAGAGCTTCGTGCATCCGCTGACGATCATTTCGACGCTGCCGGCGGCAGGTCTGGGCGCAGTAATCATGCTGTGGATCTGCGGTCAGGACTTTTCGATCATGGCGCTGATCGGGCTGGTGCTGCTGATCGGTATCGTCAAGAAAAACGGCATCCTGATGATCGACTTTGCCCTGGAGGCGCAGCGCAATCGCGGACTGGCGCCACAAGATGCAATCTTCGAAGCGTGCATCACGCGGTTCCGGCCGATCATCATGACCACCCTCGCTGCCCTGCTCGGCGCGCTGCCGCTGATGCTCGGCTACGGCACCGGCGCCGAACTGCGCCAGCCGCTGGGGATCGCGGTGGTGGGCGGCTTGCTGGTCAGCCAGATGCTGACGCTGTTTACCACACCGGTCATATACTTGTGGCTTGAGCGGCTGTTCCATCGGCGCTCACACCCAGAAGCATCATCGCCCCCACCGGCACTGGCGACCACAGACTGAGGCAGGGTCATGCGCGTTCTGATTATCGAAGACGAGGAAAAAACCGCGGACTATCTGCATCGCGGTCTGACGGAACAGGGTTACACCGTGGACCTGGCCCGCGACGGTGTCGAGGGCCTACACCTGGCGCTGGAAGGCGACTACGCGGTGATCGTCCTCGACGTGATGTTGCCGGGCCTGGACGGCTTCGGCGTGCTGCGCGCGTTGCGTGCACGCAAGCAGACCCCGGTGATCATGCTCACCGCCCGCGAGCGCGTCGAAGACCGCATCAAAGGCCTGCGCGACGGCGCCGACGATTACCTCGGCAAGCCGTTTTCTTTCCTTGA
Organism: Pseudomonas sp. 86_A; assembly: GCF_017491705.1. NCBI lineage: Bacteria > Pseudomonadati > Pseudomonadota > Gammaproteobacteria > Pseudomonadales > Pseudomonadaceae > Pseudomonas > Pseudomonas sp. 86_A. Next base: position 152,599 of record NZ_JAFGYS010000010.1, read on the forward strand.
ACTGGTGGCCCGCCTGCAAGCGCTGACCCGGCGCAGCGGCGGCCATGAACCGGTGCAGGTGAGCATCGCCGACTTGTGGATCGATCTGATCAGCCGCAAGGCGACCCGCGCCGGCACGCGGCTGGACCTGACGGCGAAAGAGTTCTCGCTGCTCAGCGTTCTGGCGCGCCGGCAAGGTGAAATTCTCTCGAAAACCGCGATTGCCGAGATGGTCTGGGACATCAATTTCGACAGCGATGCCAACGTCGTCGAAGTCGCGATCAAACGCCTGCGGGCCAAGCTCGACGGACCGTTCGACGAGAAACTGCTGCACACCATCCGAGGCATGGGTTACGTGCTGGAGAGCCGCGGTGTCCAGTAATTCCATCGCGCTGCGCCTGAGCGGCATGTTCACCTTGGTGGCGCTGCTGGTGTTTCTGTTGATAGGCGGCGCACTGTATCAACAGGTCGACAAGGGCCTGGGCCTGCTGCCGGAAGCCGAGCTGGATGCGCGTTACAGCGTGCTCGAATCGGCACTCAATCGCTTCGGCACACCCGAGCATTGGGTGAAGATCAACGCCAAGCTGAAGCTGCTCGGCGAAGAGGACAAACGCATTCGTTTCTGGGTGGTCAGCGGTGATCCCGGCTACGAGTATGGCGAGCCGGACGCCCGGATCCGCGCCTTCGCCAAAGGCCCGCTGGGCATGCATGACCTGCAGTTGCCCGACCAGCCTTATCCACTGAAAGTGCTGCTGACCGAACTGCCGGCCAAGGATCAACGCCCGCCGCTTCGGTTCATGATCGGCATCGATACCGAGACCTTCCACGAGACTCAGCACAACCTGCTGATCGCCTTGGTCAGTCTGGCGATTATCGGTGTGCTGATGGCCTCGGCGCTGGGCTATTGGGTCGCGCGGATCGGCCTTAAGCCGCTGATCAAACTGTCCCATGAAGCCCAGCGCCTGGCGCCGCCACTGCGGGCGGGGCGCCTGCGAATGTCGCCGTTGCCGCCGGAGCTTGAGCAGTTTGTCGACTCGTTCAACTCGACGCTGGAGCGGGTCGAACAGGCCTATTCGCGGCTGGAGTCGTTCAACGCCGACGTTGCCCATGAACTGCGCTCGCCGCTGACCAATCTGATTGGCCAGACTCAGGTGGCGCTGACGCGCGGCCGCTCTGCCGAGCATTACTTCGAAGTGCTGCAATCGAATCTCGAAGAACTCGAACGGCTACGCTCGATCATCAACGACATGCTGTTTCTGGCCAGTGCCGACCAGGGCAACAAGGCGACCAAACTGACCTCGACGTCCCTGGCTGATGAGGTGGCGACGACCCTGGAATATCTGGATTTCATTCTTGAAGACGCGCAGGTTCAGGTGCAGGTCAGCGGTGATGCGCAGGTGCAGATCGAGGTCGCCCATTTGCGTCGGGCGTTGATCAATTTGTTGAGCAACGCGGTGCAGCACACCGGGCCGGGCCAGGTGATCGAGGTGCGGATCGAGGTCGAGGACCATCAGGTGAGTATTGGTGTGGCCAACCCGGGTTCGCCGATTGCCGGCGAGCATTTGCCACGCTTGTTCGAGCGCTTTTATCGGGTGGATGCATCACGCAGCAACAGTGGCAATAACCATGGGTTGGGGCTGGCGATCGTCAAGGCGATTGCGCTGATGCATGGTGGGGATGTGTTTGTACGCAGTGATCGCGGGATGAATACCTTCGGCATCCACCTCCCGGTCTGACTGACAAGCAAAGCGCCTGTGGCGAGGGAGCTTGCTCCCGCTGGGCTGCGAAGCGGCCCCAAAATCAGCCTTCAGATCAACCGCGTTCACATTGTTTACGACTGCTGCGCAGCCGAGCGGGAGCAAGCTCCCTCGCCACAGGTTTGTGGTCAGGCAGATAGCGCGCGGTGAAATCCTACGGGTTATCTTTGCTTGTGCTGTAACAGTCATTTATGAAAATCACGCTGTTTCCCGACGCCCGGCAACCTTATCTTTGCCCGCACCAAACAGTACTTGCCAAGCAAGAAGGTTTTCAGAATGTCCAACAGTATGGGTATTGCCAGCGCTTTCGTTTTGTCCTCATTGATCCTCTCGCCAATGGCGATGGCTGAAGAATCGCAGGCGTTCGTAGCGCAGAATGCCGCTCGCGCTCACGCCTTCGAACAGTCTCAGGCAGAAGTGATGGCCAAGTCGCAAGAGGCTGCGCAAGCACCTCAGGCCGCCACTTCCCAAACGCAAGCGGCCGAGAAAGACAGCTGAGTCGCGCACCGCGAAACATTTCCCTCGACGCGGTTGTTTGGCTCTTCCCGTTCAACCGTCGTCCTTCCAGGCCGCTGCCTTTCAGCGGCCTTTTTTCGTTGTGGTCTGAAAGCCGTTTGGTTCGTCTGTAACAACAAGAAATAATCCGCACCTCAAGTCATTGAAGTGTCAGTTGACCCAAGGAGCTCCATCGCAAGTGCGTTACCCAGTCAGCTTCACCCCGCTGTTCATTGCAATTGCCGCAACGATTGCCCCCGCCGCCCATGCCGACGAAGCCGCCAAGGAGGGATTCGTCGAAGGTTCGAGCCTCAACCTCAACGCTCGCAACTACTACATGAATCGCAACCGTCTGCAGCACACGGACGACAACATTGAGTGGGGCCAGGGTTTTCTCGGGATCTTCCAGTCCGGTTACACCGAAGGCACGGTCGGTTTCGGTATCGATGCGCACGCCATGCTCGGGCTGAAGCTCGACGGCGGTGGCGGTACCGATGGTTCGAGCATCCTGCCGATCAGCGATGGCAACGGCAAAGCCCCCGGCTCGTTCTCGACGGCGGGCGGCACGTTGAAAATGCGTGCGTTTGATACTGAACTGAAGGCCGGCGACCTGTTCCTCACCAACCCGGTGATTGCCGGTGGTGAAAGCCGCATGCTGCCGCAGACCTTTCGTGGCGTCAGCCTGACCAACCACAGCTTCGACGGCTGGCTGTTCGAAGGTGGCCAGGCCAGTTTCACCAAGCCTTACAACCAGAGCGGTCGCCAGCGCATCGGCACCTCGTACGGCAAACTCGCCGAGGGCGACGAAAGTCGTCACCTGAACTGGGCCGGGGTTTCCTGGAGCGGTGTCGAAGGCCTGACCAGCAACCTGTACGCCGCCGAGCTGAAGGACGTCTGGAACCAGTACTACTACGACCTGGATTACACCTGGCAGTTGAACGATCTGGTCAGCCTCAACCCGGGCCTGCACTTCTATCACACGCAAGACACTGGCGACGCGCTGCTGGGTGACATCGACAACAACACCTACAGCCTGCATTTCACCGTCGGCATCGGCAGCCACAGCATCACTGCCGCGTACCAACGGGTCAACGGCAACACGCCGTTCGACTACATCAGCCAGGGCGACAGCGTTTACCTCGACAACTCCCAGCAATACTCGGACTTCAACGGCCCCAACGAGCGCTCGTGGAAGCTCAAGTACGCCTATGACTTCGCCGGCCTCGGCCTGCCGGGCCTGACCTCGGCGGTCTCCTACTCGCGCGGCACCGTGGACCTGACCAAGGTCGATCCGGCCAGCAAAGGCTATGCTTCGTGGTACAGCGCCGATGGTCGCAATGCCAAGCACTGGGAGCGCGACATCGACCTCAAGTACGTGGTGCAGAGCGGCCAGGCGAAGGATCTCGCGGTACGCCTGCAGTGGGCGTCCAACCGTGGCGGCAACGGCTACGGCGCGATCGACACTGACACAGATGAATACCGTGTGATTGTCGACTACCCGATCAACGTCTTCTAAGATCACCTCAAGGTCAGTCGCGACTGGCAAAGAACCTGTGGCGAGGGAGCTTGCTCCCGCTGGACTGCGCAGCAGGCCTATCTCGAAAGCGAGGGGTCGCTGCGCGACCCGGCGGGAGCAAGCTCCCTCGCCACAGAGGGTTCTGTGTTTGTACAACTACGCTTATAAGACTCCCCAACCGACAGCCCATCATGATCGCGAGCCGTACCCCACCTCTGGCGGGCAAGACCGGACGCCCCGAATTGCTGCTGATCTGCGGCAGCTCGCTGACCGTGATCGCGATTTTGTGCATCGTCACGTTTCTGCTGATCCGCGAGCACGCCAATGCTCAGGAATCGGCCACCCGCAGCGCCACCACCATTGCGCAGCTGATCGACGCCGACGTCCTGCGCACCGTCGAGCTGTACGACCTGACCCTGCAAGGCCTGATCGCCGCCGCGCAGCGCGATGACTTGCGCGACGTCACTCCGCAGATCCGCCATCTGGCGCTGTTCGACCGCTCGACCACCGCGCGCTTCAAGGGCGACATCCTGCTGCTCGACAAGCATGGCGATGTGGTCGCCGACTCATCGCGAGTCGAACCTAAACCGGGCAACTTTGCCGACCGCGATTACTTCCTCGCCCACGCCTTCAACCGCGACATGGGCATGTTCATCAGCCGCCCGTTCAAGACCCGCTGCGATTGCGACGAAGCGAACCAGTGGCGCATCAGCTTCAGTCGGCGGATCTCCTCGGGCACCGGCGAATTCATGGGTGTGGCGGTGGCGTCGATGAAGCTCGATTACTTCGATCAACTGTTCAACAGCCTGGATATCGGCAAAGGCAGCACACTGAACATCATCAACAGCGACGGCGTGCTGCTGGCGCAGAAGCCTTATCTGCAAAGCGACTCCATCGGCAAGAGTTTCGGCAACCGGCCGAACGTGGTGCGGATTCTCGGCGACAAGGATGGCAGTGGCAGCTTCACCAGCACCTCTAGCATGGACCATCAACAGCGCCTCTACACCTATTCACGGGTCGGCAACTTGCCGTTGACGGTGATGGTCGCGCTGTCCAGCGACGAGGTATTCGGCACCTGGCGGCGTACTGCGATATTGATCAGTGGTGCCACTGGCGTGCTCTGTGCGGGGTTGCTGTGGCTGACGTGGCTGCTCGCCCGCGAACTGCGCTTGCGCCAACGCGCCGAACGCGAGCTGGCACAACTGGCTGCCACCGATGCGCTGACCGGTGTCGCCAACCGTCGGATGCTCGACCAGTCGCTGCGCCACGAGTGGTTCCGCGCCCAGCGTTCAGGCCAGCCGTTGTCGGTGATGATGATCGACGCCGACCACTTCGAGGCCTTCAACGACCGCCACGGGCATCAGGCCGGCGATCAGGCACTGCGCGAACTGGCCAAGGTGATCACGGCGAACGTGCGGCGGCCGGGGGATCTGGTGGCCCGTTATGGCGGCGAGGAGTTCTCGGTGATCCTCGCCGAAACCGACAGCACTGGCGCCGCGCAGATTGCCGAGCACATCCGCCAGGCCGTCGAGCAGATGCCGCGGGTCGAGGGCGCGGATGTGGCGATGACCGTCAGTATCGGCATCAGCACCTGGACGGCGGCGGTCGAGATTTCGCTGGAGCAACTGCTGTTTGCGGCGGACAAGGCGTTGTATCAGGCCAAGGAAGGTGGGCGCAATCGGGTGGTGGTGGCCTGAATTTCGCTTCGGCCTTACCGGCCCTATCGCTGGCAAGCCAGCTCCCACAGGTTGCGCGGTTATTCGCTGATCCTCCATATACCCTGATTCCTGTGGGAGCTGGCTTGCCAGCGATGAGGCCCGCACAAGCAATAGATAAACCGCGGGCATAAAAAAAGGCCATCCGAGGATGGCCTTCAAAAAACTAGAGAGGTTTTTTACTTACACCGCCGCAACCGGGCGCATGTAAGAGATCGGTGCAGTGCTGGCGTCTTCGAACGTCACGACTTCCCACGCATCTGTCTGCTCAATCAACTTGCGCAGCAGCTGGTTGTTCAGTGCATGACCGGACTTGAAGCCTTTGAACTCACCAATCAGGCTGTTGCCCAGCAGGTACAGGTCGCCAATCGCATCAAGGATCTTGTGCTTCACGAATTCGTCTTCGTAGCGAAGGCCGTCTTCGTTCAGTACACCATCGGAATCCACTACGATCGCGTTTTCAACGCTGCCGCCGAGTGCGAGGTTGTGCTTGCGCAGGTACTCGATGTCACTCATGAAACCGAAAGTACGGGCGCGGCTGACTTCTTTTACGAACGAAGTGCTGGAAAAATCCACGCTTGCACTTTGGGTGCGGTCCCGGAAAACCGGGTGATCGAAGTCGATCTCGAAGCTCACCTTGAACCCTTCGAAAGGGACGAAAGTGGCGCGCTTGTCGCCGTCTTCCACTGTCACTTCACGCAGGATGCGGATGAATTTCTTGGCGGCGTCCTGTTCTTCCAGGCCTGCCGATTGAATCAGGAATACGAACGGTCCAGCGCTGCCATCCATGATCGGGACTTCGGACGCGGAGAGCTCGACGTAGGCGTTATCGATGCCCAGGCCAGCCATGGCCGAGAGCAAGTGCTCTACCGTGTCCACTTTGACGTCGCCGTTGATCAGCGTCGTCGACATAGTGGTTTCACCGACGTTTTCCGCGCGGGCAGGAATCTGCACCACAGGGTCGAGGTCAGCGCGACAAAACACAATGCCAGTGTCGACAGGCGCAGGCTTGAGGGTCAGGTAGACCTTCTCCCCGGAGTGCAGGCCTACACCTGTGGCACGGATAATATTTTTCAGTGTGCGTTGTTTAATCATGGCTTGGGCCGCTTCAGCGCAAATTGCGAACTGGTATCAACAAAGGCTGGCGATAATAGCAGACCGAGCCTTTGCTGAACACCAATCACCGTCATAGCCCTGATACATTCCATCAATCGGCCTGACGACGCAGGAATGCCGGGATGTCCAGGTAATCCAGATCGTCCTGCGGGTTCATCTTCGCGGCAGTCGCAGCACCGGCCTGAGCCTGGTTGCGCATGACGGTCGGACGGTCCAGGTCACGGTAGTTCACCGCCGGAGCTTCCTGACGTGCAGGGGCCGGTTGTTGAACCTGAGCAGCAGCCATGGAGGTATGAACGGTGTTGTCGATGACCTTCACAGGCTTCTCGATTTTCGCGCCCAGACCGGTGGCAACTACCGTCACGTGCAGCTCGTCGCGCATGTCCGGATCGATAACGGTACCGACCTTGACCATCGCGTGCTCGGAAGCGAAGGCTTCGATGATGCTACCCACGTCGGAGTACTCACCCAGGGACAGGTCAGGACCGGCGGTGATGTTCACCAGGATGCCGCGCGCGCCTTGCAGGTTCACGTCTTCCAGCAACGGGTTGCGGATCGCCGCTTCAGTGGCTTCACGTGCACGGTTCGGACCGCTGGCGCAGCCAGTGCCCATCATCGCCATGCCCATTTCGCTCATCACGGTACGCACGTCGGCGAAGTCGACGTTGATCATGCCCGGACGCTTGATGATGTCGGAGATACCGCGCACGGCACCGGCCAGTACATCGTCAGCCTTGGCGAAAGCCGACAGCAGGCTTGCGTCTTTACCGAGGATGGTCAGCAGCTTCTCGTTAGGAATGGTGATCAACGAGTCGACGCTTTCGGAGAGCATGCGGATGCCTTCGTCGGCGATCTGCATACGCTTGCGGCCTTCGAACGGGAACGGACGGGTCACGACCGCAACGGTCAGGATGCCCATTTCCTTGGCCACTTCGGCGATGATCGGCGCAGCACCGGTACCGGTACCACCGCCCATGCCGGTGGTGATGAACACCATGTTGGTGCCGGCCAGCACTTCAGCGATGCGCTCGCGATCTTCCAGCGCAGCCTGACGGCCGACTTCCGGGTTGGCGCCGGCGCCCAGGCCTTTGGTTACGCCGGTGCCCAGTTGCAGGATGGTGCGCGCGCCGATGTTTTTCAGCGCTTGAGCATCGGTGTTGGCGCAGATGAATTCCACGCCTTCGATGTTGCTCTTGACCATGTGATTGACAGCGTTGCCGCCGCCACCGCCAACACCGATAACTTTGATTACCGGGCTTGCGGGGATGTTGTCTACGAGTTCGAACATTTTCCCTCTCCTTACATTCTCTAGTTTTTTCGCCTACTGCTGTTTGTTGCGGTGCTGCGGTAAAGCGTTAGAAGTTGCCTTGAACCCACTTCTTCAATCGGTCCAGCAACGGCGCCTGTGGCTCATCGTTGCTGTAGCTGTCGCGGCTGCCGATGCCCGAGAACGAGATCCCGTCGGACTGCTTCTGCAGGCCATACATCAACAAACCAACGCCAGTGGAATAAATCGGATTACGCACCACGTCATCCAGGCCCTTCACGCCGTGCGGCACGCCCAGGCGCACCGGCATGTGGAAGATTTCTTCGGCCAGCTCGGTGGCGCCTTCCATCTTCGACGTACCGCCGGTCAGGACGATGCCCGCCGGGATCAGGTCTTCGTAGCCGCTGCGACGCAGCTCGGCCTGGATCAGGGTGAACAGTTCGTCGTAACGCGGCTCGACCACTTCGGCCAGGGCCTGACGCGACAGTTCGCGCGGTGGACGGTCGCCCACGCTCGGCACCTTGATGGTCTCGCCGGCACCGGCCAGTTTGGCCAGGGCACAGGCGTAGCGAATCTTGATCTCTTCGGCGTACTGGGTCGGGGTGCGCAACGCCATCGCGATGTCGTTGGTCACCTGATCACCGGCAATCGGGATCACCGCGGTGTGGCGGATCGCGCCTTCGGTGAAGATCGCGATGTCGGTGGTGCCGCCGCCGATGTCGACCAGGCACACGCCCAGCTCTTTTTCGTCGTCGGTCAGCACCGAGTAGGCCGAGGCCAGTTGCTCGAGAATGATGTCGTCGATTTCCAGACCGCAGCGGCGCACGCATTTTTCAATGTTCTGTGCGGCGTTGACGGCGCAGGTGACCACGTGAACCTTGGCTTCCAGACGTACGCCGGACATGCCCAGTGGCTCGCGAACGCCTTCCTGGTTATCGATCACGTAATCCTGCGGCAGGGTGTGCAGCACGCGCTGGTCAGCCGGGATCGCCACGGCCTGGGCGGCATCGAGCACACGCTCAAGGTCAGCCGAGCTGACTTCGCGATCACGAATCGCCACGATGCCGTGGGAGTTCAGGCTGCGGATGTGATTGCCGGCCACGCCGACGAACGCCGAGTGAATGCGGCAGCCCGCCATCAGTTGGGCTTCTTCGATCGCGCGCTGGATCGATTGCACGGTGGATTCGATGTTCACCACAACGCCCTTCTTCAGGCCGCGGGACGGGTGAGTACCGATACCGACGATTTCCAGCGTGCCGTCGTCCGCGACCTCGCCTACCAGCGCCACCACCTTGGAGGTGCCGATATCCAGACCGACGATCATTTTGCCGCTTTGCACGTTTGCCATGGGTCCTGCCTCTTCTTAATTCTTTGCGACAGCGGGTTGGGCTGTCGTCGGCGCTACTGGTTCCCGCCAGCCAACAGCAAGGCCGTTGGCGTAGCGCAGATCGATGCGCGCAATGTTCGTAATCTGGTCTTTAAGCGTCTTGTCATAGATGGCAATGAAGCGGCGCATCTTTTCCACCAGGTTGCCGCGTCCCAGCAGCAACTCGATGCCGGGGCCGGAACTGCCGGCACCGGTAGTCAGGAACCAGCTGCCGCGTTCACGCAATTCCAGGCGTGCAATCGAGAAGCCCAGCGGCCTGAGCATCTGGCTCAGCACCTGGTATTGCTGCATCACCTGCTGCTGGGCCCGTTGTGGACCGAACAGCTGTGGCAGGTGTTCGTAGTTCGCCAGTTCCTTGGGCGTGAACGCCTGGCCCTGGTTGTTCAGCAGCGACTCGTCGCCCCAACGGGCCACTGGCAGTTGCTCTTCGAGGCGGATCACCACCTGGTCCGGCCACACCCGGCGGACTTCGGCGTGGGCAATCCAGGGCATCTGCTCAAGCTCGGTGCGCATGCCGGCCAGGTCGATGGTGAAGAAGCTGGACGCCACGTACGGGGCGATTCGCTGCTGCACCGCCTGCTGGCTGATGTAGCTCAGGTCACCCTGCACCGCGATCTTGGTGATCGGCCGGTCGGCGTACGGCAGCAAACGCTGCGCGCCTTCGTAAGTACCGAACCCCAGCGCCACCAGCAGCACCGGCCAGAACAGGCTTTTCAGAAAGCCGAAATTGGCTTTCGGCAGGCGCGCAGACATCGGCTCTTTGGCCACCATTCGGCTGGCACCCCGCGGCACCGGCTTGCGGCCGGGTGCGGGGGGCTGATGTCTGAGCTGAGCGCCTTGCATGGTCTTAACCTCGCGCCTCTTTATTACCGGAGCCTTCAACACTGGCGGCCAGAATGGCCAGGACCAGTTGCTGGAAATCCAGACCGGCAGCACGGGCCGCCATCGGCACCAGGCTGTGATCGGTCATGCCCGGTGCGGTGTTCACTTCAAGGAACCAGAACTGCCCGTCGGCGTCCTGCATCACGTCCGCCCTGCCCCAACCGGCAATACCCAGCGCCTCACAGGCCTTGGCCGTGAGATCCATGAGTTCCTGTTCCTTGGCGGCATCCAGCCCGCACGGAATGCGGTACTGGGTATCGTTGGCGATGTACTTGGCGTCGTAGTCGTAGAACGTGTGCGGTGTACCCAGGGCGATAGGAGGCAACACCTGGTCACGCAGGGTGGCGATGGTGAACTCCGGACCTTGAATCCATTGCTCCACCAAGACTTGCGAATCGTAGGTACTGGCCGCTTTCCATGCGTCGATCAACTCGGACGCAGAACTCACTTTGGCCATCCCGATACTTGAACCTTCATGCGCCGGTTTGACGATCAAAGGGAAGCCCAGTTCCGTCGCCGCCGAAATACAATCGGCTTCGCTGCACAGCACGGCGTGACGCGGCGTCGGAATCCCGAGGCTGTGCCAGACCTGCTTGGTGCGCAGTTTGTCCATCGCCAGTGCCGAGGCCAGAATGCCGCTGCCGGTGTACGGAATGCCGGCGCATTCGAGCAGGCCCTGCATGGAGCCGTCTTCACCGCCACGACCGTGGAGGATGATGAACGCACGGTCGATCTTTTCATTCAGCAGACGCTGCAGAAAATCCTCGCCGACGTCGATCCCGAACGCGTCCACACCGGCGCTTTGCAGCGCGTCGAGCACGGCGTTACCGGACTTCAGCGAAACCTCACGCTCGGCACTCATGCCACCGAAGAGCACGGCGACGCGGCCGAAGTCTTTCGGCGCAATGGTGGAGAACAGGTTGGCGTAGGCAGCAGTCATTTCAACTTCCCCTCGACCGACGCGGCCACGGCGCCGGCGAACAATTCACTTTTCAACAGCTTCGGCGCGAGACCGCCGATATCACCGGCGCCCTGGCACAGCAGAATGTCGCCGGCACGCAGCAGCGGCTTGACCAGCGGCGCCAGATCGACACCACGCTCGATGTAGATCGGGTCGAGTTGACCGCGCTGACGGATGCTGTTGCACAGCTTGCGGCTGTCGGCGCCCGGAATCGGCTCTTCGCCAGCCGGATAGACTTCCATCAGCAACAGCACGTTGGCGTCGGCCAGTACATTGACGAAATCGTCGTACAGGTCGCGGGTGCGGCTGTAACGGTGCGGCTGGTAAACCATCACCAGTCGGCGCTCCGGCCAGCCACCGCGCACGGCTTTGATAACAGCGGCAACTTCGGTCGGGTGGTGACCGTAGTCGTCGACCAGCATCACGTTGCCGCCGTCCACCGGCAATTCGCCGTAGACCTGGAAGCGTCGGCCCACGCCCTGGAACCCGGACAGGCCCTGGACGATGGCTTCATCGCTGACGCCTTCGTCGGACGCGATGCAAATGGTCGCCAGCGAGTTGAGCACGTTGTGGTTGCCCGGCATGTTCACCGACACATCCAGCGGCTCGCGGTCAGGGCGCAGCACCGTGAAGAAGGTCTGCATGCCTTGCTGGCGCACATTGATCGCGCGCACGTCAGCGTCTTCGCTGAAGCCGTAGGTCACGGTCGGACGTTTGACCAGCGGCAGGATTTCACGCACCACCGGGTCGTCCAGGCACATCACCGCCAGACCGTAGAACGGCAGGTTGTGCAGGAACTCGACAAAGGTTTTCTTCAGTTTGTTGAAGTCACCGTCGTAGGTCGCCATGTGGTCGGCGTCGATGTTGGTCACCACCGCCACCAGCGGTTGCAGGTGCAGGAAACTCGCGTCGCTTTCGTCCGCTTCGGCAATCAGGTAGCGGCTGGTGCCGAGCTGGGCATTGGTACCCGCCGCATTCAGACGGCCACCGATGACGAAGGTCGGGTCCAGGCCACCGGCCGCGAACACCGAAGCGATCAGGCTGGTGGTGGTGGTTTTGCCGTGGGTACCGGCGACGGCGATGCCGTGGCGATAGCGCATCAGCTCGGCGAGCATTTCGGCACGCGGCACCACCGGAATGCGGCGCTCCAGCGCGGTCGCCACTTCCGGGTTGGAGGTGTTGACGGCGCTCGAGACCACCAGCACATCGGCGGTCGCGGCGTTCTCGGCGCGGTGGCCGATATAAATGTGCGCACCGAACGATTCCAGGCGCTCGGTCACCGGCGACGCTTTCAGGTCGGAACCGGATACTTCATAGCCCAGGTTCAACAACACTTCAGCGATACCGCACATGCCCACGCCGCCGATACCGACGAAGTGGATGCGACGGATGCGGCGCATTTCCGGTTGTGGCATGGCTTTCTGATTCTCAACCATGGGCCACCTCCAGGCAGGTATCGACCACGCTACGGGTGGCATCGGGTTTGGCCAGACGGCGGGCCGCTTGGGCCATTTCTTCGAGTCGTTGCGGTTGCATCAAGACCTCTGTCAGGCGCGCGGCAAGGTCCGCGGCACCAGTCGTTCTTTGCGGCATCAGGAAGGCAGCGCCTTCACGGGCCAAATAATCGGCGTTGCGGGTCTGGTGATCGTCGATCGCGTGGGGCAAAGGCACCAGCATCGAGGGCAGACCGACGGCAGCCAGCTCACTGATGGTCAGCGCGCCAGCGCGGCACACCACCAGGTCAGCCCAGCCATAGGCCTGGGCCATGTCTTTGATGAACGGCTGCACCTGCGCATCCACGCCGGCGGCGCGATAGCGCTCTGCAGTCACTTCATCGTGGTTTTTGCCGGCCTGATGAAACACTTCCGGACGCAAATCGACAGCGACTTGCGCCAGGGCTTCAGGCAGCAACTTGTTCAACGGTTCTGCGCCCAGGCTTCCGCCCAGGATCAGCAAACGCGCTTTGCGGCCGGCCAGAGCAGGTCGCGATGTTTCGAGGAACAGCTCGCTGCGCACCGGATTTCCGGTGGTACGGCGGGTGTCCGACAGAGTAAAGGTGTCGGGGAACGCTTCACACACCCGGGCGGCGAACGGCACCAACAACCGATTGGCGGTGCCGGCCACGGCGTTCTGCTCGTGAACGATCACCGGCACACCAGCCAGTTTGGCGGCGATACCACCAGGACCGGTCACATAACCACCGAAGCCGACCACACACACCGGACGCAGTTTGCGAATCACCGCCCGCGCCTGCCACACCGACTTGAGCAGCATGAACGGTGCCTTGAGCAGCGACAGCTTGCCCTTGCCACGCAAACCCGTGGCATTGATGCGGTGCAGTTCAAGACCTGCAGCCGGCACCAGATCGTTTTCGATCCCGCGTGGTGTGCCGAGCCAGTGCACGGTATAGCCGCGCGCCTGAAATTCGCGGGCACAGGACAGCGCCGGGAACACGTGGCCGCCGGTACCGCCGGCCATGATCAATACGTTAGCGCCCATGATTCGGCTCCTCGGCGAAGTCGCTCTCATGGAATTCCATCTCTTCACTGCCCAGGTGGGTTCGACTCTCCCACTCGATCCTCAGCAACAAACCGAGGCAGGCGCAGCAGATCACCAGGGAACTGCCGCCATAACTGAGGAACGGCAGGGTCAGGCCCTTGGTCGGCAGCAGGCCGACGTTCACTCCGATGTTGATCAGGAACTGACCAATCCACAGGAACGACAGACCGTAGGCCACATAAGCAGCGAAGAACTGCTTGGCTTTCTCGGCCCACAGACCGATGTACATGCCGCGGATACATACGAAAACGAACAGCGCCACGGTGCACAGCGAACCGACGGCGCCCAGCTCTTCGGCCAGCACCGAGAACACGAAGTCGGTGTGCGCTTCAGGCAGGTAGAACTGCTTTTGCACGCTGTTGCCCAGGCCGACGCCCAGCCACTCACCACGACCGAAGGCAATCAACGCCTGCGACAACTGATAGCCGGCGCCGAACTGGTCGGCCCACGGGTCGGCGAAGTTGGTCAGACGCGCCATCCGGTACGGCTGCATCTGAATCAACAAGACCACGGCCCCGACCGCCAGCACCACCATCAGCGAGAAGCGGAACAACCCGACCCCGCCGAGGAACAGCATGGCCGCTGCAGCCCCCATCATCACGACGGTGGCACCGAAGTCCGGCTCCATCAGCAACAGACCCGCCATCGGCAGCAGCACGATGAACGGCTTGAAGAAGCCCATCCAGCTCTCGCGCACTTCTTTCTGGCGCCGCACCAGATAACCGGCGAGGTAGATCACCACGAACACCTTGGCGATCTCGGACGGCTGCACGTTGAAGAAGCTGAAACCGATCCAGCGCATCGAACCGTTCACTTCACGGCCGATCCCGGGAACGATCACCATCACCAGCAGACCGAATGCGCCGATCAGCATCATCCAGCCCAGACGCTGCCAGGTGGCGATCGGAATCATCATGGTGACGATGCAGGCACCCAGGCCCAACGCCACGTAGATCAGGTGGCGAATCATGTAGTACAGCGCGCTGCCCGACTGCGCCGCCGCCACTTCGGTGGATGCCGAGGCAATCATGATCAGGCCCAGGCCCAGCAGCGCCAGGCAGCCGGCGAGCATCGGGAAATCGAGGTCGATGCCACGGCCGGTGATGATCGGCGACGGGTACGGCTTGATGATATTGCGCAGGCTCATGCCAGATCCTCCACGGCGCGGACGAACTGGTGACCACGGTCTTCGTAATTCTTGAACATGTCGAAACTGGCGCAGGCCGGCGACAGCAGCACCACGTCACCGGGTTGGGCGACCGCGCGGCACTGCTCGACAGCGTCGACCAACGACGTGGCGCGAATCAGCGGTACGGCGTCGCCGATGGCAGCACCGATCTTGTCGGAGTCGCGCCCCATCAGGATCACGGCGCGGCAGTTGGCCGCCACCGGAGCACGCAGGTCGTTGAACTCGGCGCCCTTGCCGTCGCCACCGGCGATCAGAATGACCTTGCCATCGATATCCGCACCCAGGCCTTCGATGGCCGCGAGGGCCGCACCAACGTTGGTGGCTTTGGAATCATTGTAGTAATCGACGCCGTTCAGATCCCGCACCCACTGGCAGCGGTGTTCGAGGCCGGTGAAGTTGCGCAACGCCGAAAGCATGGCGTCGAACGGCAGGCCGACCGCATGACCGAGCGCCAGCGCCGCGAGGGCGTTGGACTGGTTATGCGCGCCGCGCACTTTCAGTTCGCGCACCGGCATCAGGTTCTGGAATTCAAAGGCCAGGTATTTCTCCCCGCCCTCTTCACGCAGACCGAATGCCTTGAAATCTGGTTTGTTCAGGCCGAAGGTCCAGCACGGCTGGCCCTCGCCAATCAGCGGACGGCTGAGTGCGTCCTGGCGGTTGACCACAAACTGCTTCGCCCCACGGAAGATCCGGTGCTTGGCCAAGTGGTAAGCCGGCAGGCCGCTGTAGCGGTCCATGTGGTCTTCGCTGATGTTCAGTACGGTGGCCACTTCGGCGTTGAGCTGGTCGGTGGTTTCCAGCTGGAAGCTCGACAGCTCCATCACGTACAGTTCGATGTCGTCGCTGAGCAAGTCCAACGCCGGCGTCCCGAGGTTGCCGCCCACCGCGACGCGTTTGCCGGCCGCAGCCGCCATCTCGCCGACCAGGGTGGTGACGGTGCTTTTCGCGTTGGAGCCGGTGATGGCCACGATCGGCGCCCGCGCGTTACGCGCGAACAGCTCGATGTCGCCGGACATCTTCACGCCACGGGCCGCGGCGGCTTGCAGGGCCGGGGTCGCCAGCGCCAGACCGGGGCTCACGTAGAGCTCGTCGGCACGGCACAGGAATTCGACGTCCAGCTCGCCACAACGCACTTCCACGTGCGGATAGTCACGCTTGAGCGTGACCAGTTCCGGTGGATTGTCCCGCGTATCGGCGACGGCAAACGACACGCCCCGGTTCGCCAGGAAGCGAACCAGGGACATGCCGCTCTTGCCGAGGCCGACAACGATGCGGAAGTGGTCAGAAGCGATCAGAGACACTCGTTCTACCTCAGCTTCAGGGTGGCAAGGCCGATCAGCACGAGAATCACGGTGATGATCCAGAAACGGACGATCACGCGTGGCTCGGGCCAGCCCTTGAGTTCAAAGTGGTGATGGATCGGTGCCATGCGGAACACACGGCGCCCGGTCATTTTGAAAGAAGCAACCTGGATCACCACGGACAGGGTTTCCATCACGAACACACCGCCCATGATGAACAGCACGATTTCCTGACGCACGATCACCGCGATAGTGCCCAGTGCCGCGCCAAGTGCCAGAGCACCGACGTCGCCCATGAACACTTGCGCCGGGTAGGTGTTGAACCAGAGGAATCCGAGGCCGGCACCGATCAGTGCGCCGCAGAACACGATCAGTTCACCCGCGCCCGGCACGTAAGGGATCAACAGGTATTCGGCGAATTTCACGTTACCCGACAGGTAGCAGAAAATGCCCAGACCGCCGCCGACCATGACGGTTGGCATGATCGCCAGACCATCGAGGCCGTCGGTGAGGTTGACCGCGTTACTCGAACCGACGATCACGAAGTAGGTCAGCACGATGAAACCGGCGCCCAGCGGAATGCTGTAGTCCTTGAGCATCGGCAGGATCAGCGTGGTTTCGACCGGCGTGGTGGCGGTCATATAAAGGAAGATTGCCGCGCCCAGGCCGAACACCGACTGCCAGAAATACTTCCAGCGGCTCGGCAAGCCACGGGAGTTCTTTTCGATGACCTTGCGGTAGTCGTCGACCCAGCCGATGGCGCCGAACAGCAGGGTCACCAGCAGCACGACCCACACGTAGCGGTTGCTCAGGTCAGCCCACAGCAGGGTGCTGACACCGATGGAGGACAGAATCAGTGCGCCGCCCATGGTCGGCGTACCCGACTTGGACAGGTGCGATTGCGGGCCGTCATTACGCACGGACTGGCCGATCTGACGGTTCTGCAGAGTGCGGATCATCCACGGGCCATAGCACAGCGACAAAACCAGCGCGGTCAGCACACCGAGGATCCCGCGCAGGGTCAGGTACTGGAAGACCGCGAAGCCTTTGTAGAACTGTTGCAGATACTCCGCTAGCAGCAGCAGCATTAATGTTTCTCCAGACTGGACCCGCACAGAGCCGCAACGATGTTTTCCATCGCTGCACTGCGCGAACCCTTGATCAAAATGGTGGTGTTTGTGTCCTGCTCGGCGTCGAGGGCCTGGATCAGTTCGGCTTGCGTGCCGAAGTGATGCGCCTCTTTACCGAATGCGTTCACGGCGTGAACCATGTTCGGTCCGACCGCGTAAAGCGCGGAAACCTTGCCCCGGGCGTATTCGCCCACGTCGCGGTGCCCCTGCTCCGCCCAATCGCCCAACTCGCCGATATCTCCGAGCACCAGGACGGTGCGGCCGGAAAAGCCGGCGAGTATATCAACGGCAGCGCACATGGAGGTGGGGTTTGCGTTGTAAGTGTCATCGATCACGCGCATGCCGTTCTTCGCCAGTTGCGCGACGGTGCGACCCTTGACCGGTTGCACGGCGCCAAGTCCGGTGGCAATGCCGAACAGCGACACGCCCAAGGCGTGAGCAGCAGCGGCGGCAGCCATGGCATTGGCGACGTTATGGGTGCCGAGCAGGTTCAACTGAACATGTTCGACCCCTTCAGGTGTATGCAGGTTGAAGGCCGGGCAACCCCGAGCGTCGGTGCTCAGGTCGCTGGCGTAGAAATCTGCCTGAGGATTGCTCAGGGCGAAGGTCATCACCTTGCGTGCGCCGGCGCGGGTCTTCCAGATACCGAAGGCCTTGTCGTCGAGGTTCAGCACGGCAACGCCATCCGCCGCCAGACCGTCGATGATCTCGCCTTTGGCCTCGACGATTTTTTCCGGGCCGCCGAATTCACCGACGTGGGCGGTGCCGGCATTGTTCAGAATCGCCACGTGCGGCTTGGTCAGCCCCACGGTGTAGGCGATTTCGCCCAGGCGCGAAGCGCCCAGTTCGATCACGGCCGCCGTGTGTTCCGGGGCCAGTTCGAGCAAGGTCAGCGGAGCGCCAAGGTCGTTGTTCAGGTTGCCGCGAGTGGCGAGTACAGCGCCGCGAGTGCGCAGGATGCTGGCGAGCATTTCCTTGACGGTGGTCTTGCCACTGGAGCCGGTGATGGCCGCGACCGGCTGAGTAAAGGCGGCACGGTTCAACGCCCCCAACTGCCCAAGGGCCTGACGGGTGTCCTTGACCAGCAGCTGCGGCAAGGTGCTGGCCGGCACTTCGCGTTCGACCAGCGCAGCGACCGCGCCTTTGCCGGCAACCTCGTTCAGGTAGTCATGACCGTCGAAACGCGGACCGGTCAGGGCAATAAACAGCTGGCCGGGCTTGATCGCGCGGCTGTCGATGCTGACGCCGTCGAAGCTGGCATCGCCGCTGATCAGCCGTGCGTCGAGCACGTTGGTCAGTTCGCTCAACGTCAGGGCCTTAAGCATGGGCCACCTCCCATGCAGTGAGGGCATGATCGGCTTCGACCAGGTCGGAGAACGCGTGGCGCTCGCCGTTGATTTCCTGATAGTCCTCGTGACCTTTGCCGGCCAGGACAATCACGTCATCCGCCGAAGCACTGGCGATCAGTTGGGCAATCGCCTGACCACGGCCGGCAACAAAGGTGACTTTATCCACAGCGGTGAAGCCCGCGCGGATGTCGTCGAAAATCTGCGCCGGATCTTCCGTGCGCGGGTTGTCATCGGTGACCAGCACGCTGTCAGCCAGACGCTCGACCACTTCGGCCATCAGCGGACGCTTGCCGCGATCGCGATCACCGCCGCAGCCGAACAGGCACAGCAATTGACCTTTGACGTGCGGACGCAGCGCGGTCAGCACTTTTTCCAGGGCATCCGGGGTGTGGGCGTAATCGACCACCACCAGCGGCTGAGTCCCGCCACCCAGACGCTGCATGCGTCCGGCCGGGCCTTCGAGCTTTGGCAGCACCTTGAGAATTTCGTCGAGGGCATAGTCCAGACCGAGCAACGCGCCGACGGCGGCCAGCACGTTGCTCAGGTTGAAGCGGCCGAGCAGTGTGCTGCGCAGATGGTGCTCGCCTTGTGGCGTGACCAGCGTGGCGCGCACGCCGTGGTCATCGAACTGCGCTTCACGGCAATACAGGTAGGCGCTGCTGTCGAGCAGGCTGTAGCTGATCAAACGCGACTCGCACTTTTGCGCGGCCAGTTGCCGGCCGAAATCGTCGTCGAGGTTGACCACGCGGCACTTCAAGTCATTCCAGGCGAACAGCTTGGCCTTGGCCTCGGCGTACGCCTCCATGGTGCCGTGATAATCCAGGTGATCGCGGGACAGGTTGGTCATCACCGCCACGTCGAACGCCAACGCGGTGACCCGGCCCTGATCCAGACCATGGGATGAGACTTCCATGGCCACGGCTTTGGCCCCGGCCTTTTTCAGGTCGGCCAGGGTCGCTTGTACGGCAATCGGATTCGGTGTGGTGTGCAGGCCGCTTTCCAGCGCGCCATAGAAGCCCGAGCCCAGCGTGCCGACGATGCCGCAGTGCTGGCCGAGCAGATCCAGAGCCTGCGCGACCAGCTGGGTCACGCTGGTCTTGCCGTTGGTGCCGGTCACGCCAATCAGGTTCAGGTGATGGCTCGGTTCGCCGTAGAAACGTCCGGCGATGTCGGACAGCTGCGCCGCCAGGCCCTTGACCGGAATCAACGGTACTTCAGTGATCGGCAGCACAGTGGCGCCTTCCACTTCATAAGCCACTGCCGCGGCGCCGCGCTGCAAGGCGTCGGCGATGTGCGCACGGCCATCGAATTTGCCGCCCGGCACGGCGAGGAACAGATCACCCGCGCGAACGTTGCGGCTATCGAGCGCCAATTCACGGATCAACAGATCGTGGCCGGCGTGGGGGAATATCTTGTTCAGACTTAATGACATCAGCCGCGCCCTCCATTGGCTTTCAGCGGAACGGCCGGGGTAGCGTTGGCCTGTTGGGTGGTCGGCAGGTTATCCGGGGTCACGTTCATCAGACGCAGGGTGCCGGACATCACACGGCTGAACACCGGCGCCGATACCAGACCACCGAAGTAACCGGCTTTGGACGGTTCATCGATCACCACCACGATGGCGTAACGCGGATCGCTCATCGGCCCGAAGCCGGCGAACAGCGAACGGTAGGAGTTTTCGGCGTAGCCCTTGGTGCCTACCGACGTTTTACGTGCAGTACCGGACTTGCCCGCCACGTGATACGCCGGCACCTGCGCACGGAACACGCCGCGCGGTGCTTCGATCACTTGCTGCAGCATGCCCTGCATGGTTTTCGCGACGGCTTCAGGCAGCACCTGGGTCGTCTGCGGCGGCTTGTCGGTTTTGATCAGGGTCAGCGGTGCCAGACGACCGTTGTTGGCCAGCGCCGAGAACGCGTGCACGAGCTGAATCGCGGTCACGGAAATACCGTAGCCGTAAGACAGAGTCGCGGTTTCAGCCTTGCGCCAGTCGCGGTAGTTCGGCAGGTTGCCGACGCGCTCGCCGGGGAAGCCGAGGCCGGTGTCCTGGCCCAGACCGACTTTTTGCGCGAGACGGTAAATGGTCTCACCGCCAATATCGAACGCGACCTTACTCATGCCGACGTTACTGGAGTTGATCAGAATCCCGGTCATGTCCAGCACCGGGCCTTCGGTCTTCGAAACGTCCTTGATGGTGTATTTGCCGATCTGCAGGGAGCCCGGATACACCTCGACGGTGTCAGTCGGTTTCCAGCGGCCGGACTCGATGGCAGCGCTCATCGAGATCGCTTTCATGGTCGAACCCGGTTCGAACACGTCGATCATCGCGCGGTTACGCATCATCGCCGGCTGCAGGTTGCGACGGTTGTTCGGGTTGTAGGTCGGCTGGTTGACCATGGCGAGGATCTCACCGGTCTTCACGTCCATGATCACCAGGCTGCCGGCCTTGGCGCCGTTCTCGATGATCGCGTTGCGCAGCTCGCGGTTGGCCAGGTATTGCAGGCGCAGGTCAATCGACAACGCCAAGGGCTTGCCGGCCTTGGCGTTCTTGGTGACCTGGACATCCTTGATCAGCCGACCGCGCCGATCCTTGATGACCTGCCGTTTGCCCGGCACCCCGGCCAGCCATTCGTCGTAGGCCAGCTCGACGCCTTCGCGCCCGTGGTCATCAATGTCGGTAAAGCCGACCATGTGCGCGGTGACTTCACCGGCTGGATAGAAGCGACGGAATTCTTCGATGCCATAAACGCCCGGCACTTTCAGGTCGAGCACGGCCTGGCCCTGCTCGGGGGTCAGCCCGCGCACCAGGTAAATGAATTCTTTGTTGGCCTGGGCTTCAAGGCGTTCGGCCAGGGCTTTCGGGTCCTGCCCCAGCGCTGCCGCCAGTGCTGGCCACTTCTCTTTGGCCGTCTGCATTTCCTTGGCATTGGCCCACAGCGTCGTCACCGGGGTACTCACGGCCAAAGGCTCGCCGTTACGGTCAGTGATCAGACCACGGTGCGCCGGAATCGGGATGTGACGGAGACTGCGCGCGTCGCCCTGCCCCTTGAGGAAGTCACGATCGACCACTTGCAGGTCGATGATGCGCCAGCAGATTGCCGCGACCATGACGCCGAGCAGCGCCACCATCAAGCGGAAGCGCCACGGGAAGAGTGCCCCTTCGAGTTTCATCATGGCGCCACCATCTTCACGTCAGCCGCGCCAGGAATGTGCATTTTCAATTGTTCGGTGGCCAGCACTTCGATGCGGCTGTGCGCGGTCCAGGTGCTTTGCTCGAGAATCAGGCGCCCCCATTCGGCCTGCGCTTTGTCGCGCACGCTGAGTTCGTTGTACAGGGTGTTTAGCAACTGCCGATTCCAGTGCGCGCTGTAAGACACGCCGATGGCCGACACGAGCACGCCGATAAAAAGCAGCAGCATGAAAAAGCTGCCGCCCGGCAGGGGCTTGGCGAAAAGCTTGCTCACCGCAACTTCTCCGCGACACGCATGACGGCGCTACGGGAACGTGGGTTGGCTTTGAGTTCGGCATCGGAGGCCGTCTGCGCTTTGCCATGGACTTTGATTTTCGGTTCGAACGCCACGTGGCGAACCGGCAGGTTGCGCGGCAGGTTGTCGGCTTCGCCTTTCACCAGCTTGCGCATGAACAGTTTGACGATGCGGTCTTCCAGCGAGTGGAAGCTGATGACCACCAGACGGCCACCCACTTCCAGTGCATCCAGTGCAGCTTCGAGGCCGGTTTCCAGATCGCCCAGTTCGTTGTTGACGTGAATGCGCAAACCCTGGAACGCACGGGTCGCCGGGTTCTTGCCCTTCTCCCACGCCGGGTTGGCGACTTTCAACACTTCAGCCAGGTCGGCCGTGCGCTCGAACGGCTTGATGTCGCGGCGCTCGGCCACGGCACGAGCCATACGGCCGGAGAAACGTTCTTCACCGTATTCCTTGAACACCCGGGCGATTTCTTCCACCGGCGCGGTGTTGACGAATTCGGCGGCGCTGATGCCACGCGAAGGATCCATGCGCATGTCCAGCGGACCGTCGTTGAGGAAGCTGAAGCCGCGCTCGGCATCGTCGAGCTGCGGCGACGACACGCCCAAATCCAGCAGGATGCCGCTGACCTTGCCGGCCAGACCGCGTTCGGCGACTTCCGAACCCAGCTCGGCAAAGCTGCGCTGCACAACGACAAAGCGGCCGTCTTCGGCCGCTAGCGTTTGCCCGGTGGCAATCGCTTGTGGATCTTTGTCGAATCCGATGAGCCGACCGTCCGGCCCGAGCTGGCTGAGGATCAGCCGGCTGTGCCCGCCGCGTCCGAACGTACCGTCCAGATAGCAGCCATCAGGACGTACGGCGAGAGCCTCGACGGCTTCGTCAAGCAGTACGGTGATGTGGTTAAAGCCGCTATCAATAGTCACAGGATCAAATCACGCAGTTCGTCAGGCATGGCGCCCGGTTGTTGAATAGCAGCAAGGTCAGCGGCAGACACCGCGTTCCATGCATCCTCGTCCCACAATTGGAACTTGTTCAGTTGGCCCACCAGCATCGCTTTCTTATCAAGCTTTGCGTATTCGCGCAGACGCGGTGGAACCAGAAAACGACCACTGCCATCGAGTTCGAGGTCGACGGCATTACCAATCAATAAACGTTGCAGACGACGGTTCTCTTCGCGGAGCGAAGGGAGCGCGCGCAACTTGGTTTCAATAATTTCCCACTCGTCGAGCGGGTAGACACACAGGCATGGATCAACGGCATCAATGGTCACGATCAATTGACCGGAACTACGCGAAACGAGCTCGTCACGGTACCGGCTCGGCATGGCGAGACGGCCCTTTGCATCGAGACTGATAGCGTTAGCTCCGCGAAACACGTCAGCGTTTCTCCAATTTTTATCGTTTTGAGCTCAAAAAACCCACTTCATGCCACTTTCCGCCACTTGCGCACACTATAGGAATGCGCCCACCACACCGTCAAGGCGCGGATTAAAGGAAAACCCTTACAGAACGGAGATTTAGGAGCTTAAAAGGAGGGGTAACGAGAATCTGGCGGATACTTTTGACCAATAACTTGATGCAGCACTGATAGCTGCGCTCGGAAGTTAAAGTAATTTGTTAAGAGTAAGATTTTTTCGGTATTACAAAAGCGCTTCTGCTGTTGATTGAAGCAGGTGGGAAATGGCTATTACCACAAACGCCGCTGCCGAACTTTCAGAGCAGGCCTGCTGATATTACACAGCCCTGATGCCTTTGTTTCAAGCAGGGAAAGAAAAAGGTGGAGAGTCGATCTGTAAGCCGGGTTCTGTCTTGAACAGTCATTCGTCTACGATGGCCATCACTGGACATCTTTAGCAACCTACCCGGTCCCAGCGCGGGCCACGCCTTGGGACCCTATTTGGTCTTGCTCCAAGTGGGGTTTACCTAGCCACGAACTGTTGCCAGACGTGCGGTGCGCTCTTACCGCACCTTTTCACCCTTACCGGCGCCGAAGCGCTTAGGCGGTTATTTTCTGTGGCACTTTCCGTAGGCTCACGCCTCCCAGGCATTACCTGGCACTTCGCCCTATGGAGCCCGGACTTTCCTCCCCCCCCTAATTTTCATAGGGGGCAGCGACTGTCCGATCGACTCTCCGCCGCGCAGGTTAACGGCAGAGCGCCCGAAGAACAAGCGCTAATAGCCGCGAAACCCGTCTGCGCGACGGGTTACTCGCCCTTCTGCCGTTCCAGCGCGACCTGATACAGCACGTTTTTGCGCTCACCGGTGATTTGCGCCGCCAACGCCGCGGCGCGCTTGAGCGGCATCTCTTCGAGCAGCAGATCAAGGATGCGCATGGCTTCACTGCTGACCGCATCTTCGGACTCCGGTGCAGACCAGCCGGCCACCAGCACCACGCATTCGCCGCGCTGCTGATTGCTGTCGGATTCGACAAACGCTCGCAGCTCGGCCAACGGCAGACCTTTAAGGGTTTCAAAGGTCTTGGTGATCTCACGGGCCAGCAGCGCCTGACGCTCGCCGCCGAACACCGCTTCCATGTCTTGCAGGCATTCGAGGATACGGTGCGGCGCCTCATAGAAAATCAGCGTGCGCGGCTCTTCCTTGACCGCTTCCAGACGCGCCTTGCGTCCCACCGATTTGGCCGGCAGAAACCCTTCAAAGATGAAGCGATCGGAGGGCAGCCCTGCCGCCGACAACGCCGCGATCAACGCGCAGGCACCCGGCACCGGTACCACATTGATCCCGGCCGCCCGCGCCTGCCGCACCAGGTGATAACCCGGATCGGAAATCAGTGGCGTCCCGGCGTCGGAAATCAGTGCAACGTTGTCGCCCGCCAGCAAGCGGGTAATAAAGCGGCTACCTTCATCACGTTCGTTGTGTTCGTGGCACGCGGCCAACGGCGTGGAAATACCGAAGTGCTGCATCAACCGCGCCGAGTGCCGCGTGTCTTCGGCGGCGATCAGTGCCACTTCGCGAAGGATTTTCAGGGCCCGGGCGCTGATGTCGTCCAGGTTGCCGATGGGCGTCGCCACCACATAAAGCGAGCCAGCAGCGGAATTCAAAGGACCTGGAGCAGTCAAAGCGCACACCTCATGATCGGTAAAAGCCGGCATTGTAACGCGTCACGAGGCTTGCGATGCGTTCCGGCCGACCTCGGTTTTGCGCGTCTTTGTGCGGCCCCGCAACATTTGCTTCAGCTAAATTGACGGTTTAACGCCAGTAACATCGCGCCCCGGCCAGTGCTTGGGTACAATTCCACGCTAATTTGATCGAGTATCAGGAACACTTACATGATCGCTTGCCTGCGGCTGTTCACTGCCCTCTGCCTCGCTGCCTTGCTGGCGGCTTGCGCCAGCTCCCCTTCCTCCAGCCTTGGCGAACTTCCACGGACCCCGGACGCCAGCATCGAGCAACTGCTCGAACAGGCGACCCAGGCCAAGACGCCGGAAAAAGCCGCCCTGTTGCGCCTGAGCGCGGCCGATCTGGCTTATCGCCAGGGTAACGCTGGCCAGTCCGCGCAGATCCTGCAACAAGTGCCAATGGAGCAGTTGAAGCCAGGCCAGCAGATCTTCGCCAGCACCTTGTCTGCTGAACTGGCGATGACGCGCAATCAGCCGAAAGCGGCGTTGACCGCCCTGAGCCATCCGAGCCTGCAGCACCTGGGCGAGATGCCGGAAGAGCAGCAGGTGCGCACCGGCACCGTGCATGCCCGCGCATTTGAAGCCGACGGCCAGACCCTGGCGGCCGCTCGCGAGCGCATCTTCATCGCGCCAATGCTCAAAGGTGAAGCCGCCAGCAAGAACCACGAAGCGATCTGGACCCTGGTCGCCTCGCTGCCGACCGATCAACTGCAACCCAACACCGCCGATGATCTCGGCGGCTGGATGGGCCTAGCGCTGGCAGTAAAAACCGCCGGCACCCTGGAACAGCAACAAGCCGCGATCGATGCGTGGCGCGCGCAAAATCCAAAACACCCGGCTGCGATCAACCTGCCGCTGCCGCTGACCAAACTCAAAGAGCTGGCCAGCCAGCCGCTGAGCAAGATCGCCCTGCTGTTGCCGCAAGACGGCCCGCTGGCCTCGGTCGGCAAAGCCCTGCGTGAAGGCTTCATGGCTGCGCACTACCAGGCACAACAGGCTGGCCAGAAACCGCCAGCCATCGAGTTCTACGACAGCTCCAAGCTGACCTCGATGGACGAGTTCTACCGCAAGGCTCAGGCCGATGGCGTGCAACTGGTGGTGGGTCCACTGGAAAAGCCACTGGTCAAACAACTGAGCACTCGCCCGCAACTGCCGATCACCACCCTCGCGCTGAACTACAGCGAAGGCGACCAAGGCCCGGCGCAATTGTTCCAGTTCGGTCTGGCCGCTGAAGACGAAGCCCGCGAAGTCTCGCGCCGCGCCCGTGCCGACGGCTTGCACCGCGCCGCGATCATGGTGCCGAAAGGCGAATGGGGCGACCGCGTACTGCGTGCGTTCAGCCAGGATTGGCAGGCCAACGGCGGCAGCATCGTCGCCACCGAACGGGTTGATCAGCCAGTGCAACTGGCCCAGCAGATCGCCGACATGTTCCAACTGCGTCAAAGCGAAGCCCGCGCCAAGAGCCTGCAGAATGCCGCCGGCACCAATGTCGCCGCGCAGCCTTCGCGTCGTCAGGACATCGAGTTCATCTTCCTGGCTGCCACGCCGCAACAGGCGCAGCAGATCAAGCCGACCCTGAACTTCCAGTACGCCGGTGACGTTCCGGTCTACGCCACCTCCCACGTCTACAGCGCCAGCGGCGACGTGAACCAGTACAACGACATGAACGGCGTGCGCTTCTGCGAAACCCCTTGGTTGCTCGAAGCCAACGACCCGCTGCGCCAGCAAGTCACCGCACAATGGCCACAAGCCGCCGGCAGCCTCGGCCGCCTGTACGCGATGGGCGTCGACGCCTACCGCCTGGCGCCGCGCCTGGGTCAGCTGAAGGCCCTGCCGGACAGCCGCATCGAAGGTCAGTCGGGCAGCCTGGGCATGACCCAGACTCAGCGTGTAGTGCGTCAGTTGCCATGGGCGCAGTTCGTCAACGGTCAGGTTCAACGCCTGCCGGACACTCCGCGCTGATGCCCGACAGCTCGCACCTGCAAAGCGGTAAAGATGCCGAGCGCCAGGCGCTCGAGCATCTGCAACACCAGGGTCTGCGCCTGCTGGCGCAGAACTGGTCATGCAAACGCGGCGAGCTTGATCTGGTCATGCTTGATGGCGATACAGTAGTATTCGTCGAAGTCCGCTACAGAAAAAACACTCAATGGGGTGGCGCGCTCGCTAGCATCGATGAGCGCAAACGGCAGAAACTGATTTTCGCCGCACAGTATTTTCTTCAGCGCGAGTCGCGCTGGGCCGATTCCCCTTGCCGCTTCGACGTGGTGGCCATCGACAGGCACCCGGATCAGTTGAACTGGTTGCAGAATGCTTTCGATGGTTGATTCTCTGCACACCACCCCGGACACTTTCACCGACAATTTTTGCTCTTTGCTTTGCGGGCTGCACATTCACGTGCCGAACAGCCGCGCCACTTAAGGTCACACAGATGGACATGCAATCCCGAATTCGCCAGCTTTTCCAGGCCAGTATCGACACCAAGCAACAGGCGATGGACGTACTTGCACCGCACATCGAGCAAGCCAGCCAGATCATGGTCAACGCCCTGCTCAACGAAGGCAAAATGCTTTCGTGCGGCAACGGTGGCTCTGCCGGCGACGCCCAGCATTTCTCTTCGGAGTTGCTGAACCGCTTCGAGCGCGAACGCCCGAGCCTGCCCGCCATTGCCCTGACCACCGACAGTTCGACGATCACCTCGATCGCCAATGACTACAGCTACAACGAAGTGTTCTCCAAGCAGATTCGCGCACTGGGCCAACCAGGCGATGTGTTGCTGGCGATTTCGACCAGTGGCAACTCGGCAAACATTATTCAAGCGATCCAGGCCGCACATGATCGCGAAATGATTGTCGTAGCATTGACTGGCCGCGACGGCGGCGGCATGGCTTCACTGCTGCTGCCTGAAGATGTCGAGATTCGCGTACCGGCCCATGTCACTGCACGTATTCAGGAAGTCCATCTGCTGGCGATCCATTGCCTCTGCGATCTGATCGACAGCCAACTGTTCGGGAGTGAAGAATGACCCCTAATCGCCTTGGCCTTCTGGCCTTGACCCTGTGCCTCGGCATCAGCGGCTGCACCTCGGTGGTAAACGCCAGCCGTGAAGCGCCGATTGAAGACGACCGCGGCACCCGAACCTTCGGCAGCAAAATCGACGACTCGCTGATCGAGACCAAAGTCGGCGTCAACGTCGCCAAGGCCGACCCGGCCCTGGACAAGGATTCGCACATCGTCGTCACCAGCTTCAACGGCGTGGTGCTGCTCGCCGGCCAGACACCGCGCGAAGACCTCAAGGCCAAGGCCGAACAGGCCGCTGCCAACGTCCAGCGCGTGAAGAAGGTCCACAACGAACTGCAAGTGATCGCGCCTTCGAGCTTCCTCGCCCGTCAAAACGACGCCTGGCTGACCACCAAGATCAAGACCCAGATGCTGACCGATGCCAGCATTCCCGGCTCGCGCATCAAGGTCGTGACCGAGAATGGCATCGTCTATCTGCTGGGCCTGCTGACCAAGCAGGAAGCCCAACAGGCGACCAATCTGGTGCAAAGCGTTTCCGGTGTGCAGAAGATCGTGAAGCTGTTCGAATACATCGACTGACCAACACCCCTGTAGGAGCTGCCGCAGGCTGCGATCTTTTGATCTTGTGTTTGAAGATCAAGATCAAAAGATTGCAGCCTTCGGCAGCGCCCACGCAATAAAAAGGCGACCCTCTCGGGTCGCCTTTTTATTACTTCACCACTTTCAGGCTTGGCCGGCCACTTGGGCGCGGCGGCTCGCTGTCCGGCGGCGGCAAGTCGTCATCCGACTCGATATCGTCTTCGTCATCCATCGGCGACTCAAGATCAAACACCATGCCCTGCCCGTTCTCCCGGGCGTAGATGCCCAGGATCGCACTGATCGGCACGTACAGGCTGTGCGGAACACCACCGAAGCGACCCTCGAAGGTCACCACGTCGTTGTCCATGTGCAAATGCCGCACGGCGCTGGGCGAGATGTTCAGGACAATCTGCCCGTCACTGGCAAAACCCTGCGGCACCTGCACCGCCGGGTATTCGGAATTGACCAGCATGTGCGGGGTGCAATCGTTATCCACAATCCACTCGTAGAGCGCGCGGACCAGATAAGGTCGACTGGAGTTCATAGCGGCTCCTTAAGCCTTAGCGCATATCGCGTTCGACGCCAGACAGACTCGCCTGGAAAGCCTCACGCGCAAACTGGCGCTCCATATAATCAAGCAGCGGCTTGGCCGGCCGCGGCAGTTCAATACCCAGAATCGGCAAACGCCAGAGTATTGGCAATAGGCAGCAATCCACCAGACTTTGTTCCTCACTGAGGAAAAACGGCTTGTCGGCAAACAGCGGCGACACGCCCGTCAGGCTTTCACGCAATTCCTTGCGCGCCACGACACGCGCGGCTTCCTTGGTTTTCGGATCCAGGATCAGATCCACCAGACCACACCAGTCGCGCTGAATACGGTGAATCAGCAAACGGCTGTTGGCACGCGCCACCGGGTAAACCGGCATCAGTGGCGGATGCGGGTAACGCTCATCCAGATATTCCATCACCACGGTCGACTCCCACAACGCCAGGTCGCGATCGACCAGTGTCGGGAGACTGCCGTAAGGGTTCACCTCAATCAGTTTAGGCGGCTGGCGACCAGCTTCCACGTAAATGATTTCGGCGCTGACACCCTTCTCTGCAAGCACGATGCGCACTCGGTGGGAATAGTGGTCGGCGGGGTCGGAGTAACAGGCCAACCGATTGGTCACGCCCATGGCGATCCTCCTCGCTTGTTGAAATTATCGGAACCGGAAAAACGCGCGCGCCCAGAGGGCGCCTCCCGCAATGCCTGGCTGACCAGACGTTGCGTTATCGGAGGCGCCCTTGGGCGCGCGCGATTAACAGCAATGCTTGAAGCGTATCAGTGCACGTCTTTCCAGTATTCACGCTTGAGCAGGTAGGCGAACACAAAGAAGAACGCCAGGTACAGCAAGACGTAAGTACCGATGCGCTGATGTTGCAGCTTAACCGGGTTAGCCGAGTAAGCCAGGAAGGTTACCAGATTCTTGACCTTCTCATCGAACTGCTCTTCGTTCAGAGCACCGGTTTTCGGCACGATGGTCAACTGATCGCACGCTTCATGAGTCAGCGGCGTACCGGTCAGCGGATCGTATTGCTTCTTGCCGTCTTCGACGATCTGCACTTGTTTGCAGCCAACCACCTGGCGCCCTTGCAGGCCGACCAGCACGTTAGGCATGCCAACGTTCGGGAAGACCTTGTTGTTCACGCCCCATGGGCGCGCCGGATCTTCGTAGAACGAGCGCAGATAACCGTAGAGCCAGTCGGTGCCACGCACGCGAGCAACCAGGGTCAGGTCCGGCGGTGCCGCACCGAACCAGGTCTTGGCGTCTGCGGGCTGCATGCCGATGTTCATGTGGTCGCCGATCTTGGCGCCGGTGAACACCAACTTCTCCAGCATCATTTCGTGTGGAATGCCGAGGTCATCGGCCACCCGCTCATAACGCTGGAACTTGGCACTGTGGCAACCCATGCAATAGTTGGCAAAGGTTCGTGCGCCATCTTGCAGGGCAGCCTTGTCGGACACGTCGATGTCGACTTTTTCCAGCTCCGGACCACCGTGTTCGGCGGCAAAAGACAGCACAGGCAGCGCAGCAAAAATCAGAGCAAAAAATAACTTTTTCATCAGCCAGTCACCCTTTCCGGAACCGGTTTGGTCTTCTCGAGCCTGGTGTAGAACGGCATCAGAATGAAGTAGGCGAAGTACAGGAAGGTACAGACCTGCGACACCAGCGTGCGCTCCGGCGTCGGCGCCAGTACGCCCAGAATGCCGAGGATCACGAAGGAAATGCAGAACACAACCAGCCAGACCTTGCTCATCCAGCCCTTGTAGCGCATCGATTTGACCGGACTGCGATCAAGCCATGGCAGGACAAAGAGCAAGGCAATCGACGCGCCCATGGCGATAACCCCCATGAGCTTGTCCGGGATTGCCCGCAAGATCGCGTAGAACGGCGTGAAGTACCAGACCGGTGCAATGTGCTCAGGCGTCTTGAACGGGTTGGCTTGCTCGAAGTTTGGTTTTTCGAGGAAGTAACCGCCCATTTCCGGGAAGAAGAACACGATAAAGCAGAAGATGAACAGGAACACCACCACACCGACGATGTCTTTCACGGTGTAGTACGGGTGGAAGGCGATGCCGTCCAGCGGGATACCGTTTTCGTCTTTGTGCTTCTTGATGTCGACGCCATCGGGGTTGTTCGAACCGACTTCGTGCAGCGCCAGAATGTGCAGCACCACCAGACCGAGAATCACGATTGGCAGGGCCACGACGTGCAGAGCGAAGAAGCGGTTCAGGGTGATCCCGGAAATCAGGTAGTCACCACGAATCCACTGGGTCAGGTCGTTGCCGATGACCGGAATCGCACCGAACAGCGAGATGATCACCTGGGCACCCCAGTAGGACATTTGGCCCCACGGCAGCAGGTAACCCATGAAGGCCTCGGCCATCAGCGCCAGGTAGATCAGCATGCCGAAGACCCACACCAGCTCACGGGGTTTCTGGTACGAACCGTAGAGCAGGCCACGGAACATGTGCAGATAGACCACGATGAAGAACGCCGAAGCGCCGGTGGAGTGCAGCAGACGCAGGATCGAGCCGTACTCGACGTCGCGCATGATGTATTCGACGGAGGCGAACGCCTCTTCTGCCGACGGCGTGTAGCTCATCGTCAGCCAGACACCGGTGACGATCTGGTTGACCAGAACGAGCAGTGCCAGC
The DNA here is from genome assembly GCF_017491705.1 of Pseudomonas sp. 86_A. NCBI lineage: Bacteria > Pseudomonadati > Pseudomonadota > Gammaproteobacteria > Pseudomonadales > Pseudomonadaceae > Pseudomonas > Pseudomonas sp. 86_A. The sequence goes on from NZ_JAFGYS010000010.1 coordinate 184,622, forward strand.
GAGCCGAAAAAGTAGAAGAAGTTGAAGTTTTTTGGCGCGTAATACTTGCTGAGATGGTCTTCCCACATTTTGGTCGCAGGAAAGCGCGCATCAACCCAATCCATGAACTTGCTCATCACGCTTTCTCCGTATCGACGCCAATGACAATCAGGTCATCGGTCTCATAGGAATGCGGGGGAACTGGCAGGTTCAAAGGCGCGGGTTGCGACTTGTAGACGCGTCCAGCCAGATCGTAGTGGGAGCCGTGGCAAGGGCAGAAATAGCCACCAACCCAGTCTTTGCCCAGATCCGCAGGTGCCACTTCGGGACGGAAGGTTGGTGAGCAACCCAGGTGTGTGCAAATCCCGATCAGCAGCAGAATTTCCGGCTTGATCGAACGCACTTCGGGGTCGACATAGGTAGGTTGCGTGGAGTTTTTGGAAGTCGGATCGGAGAGCTGGCCCTCGATCTTCTTGAGATTCCCCAGGATTTCCGCAGTACGGCGGACAATGAACACCGGCTGGCCGCGCCATTCAGCAATCATCTGCTGTCCTGGCTCGATCTTGCTGACATTCACTTTCACCGGTGCACCGGCGGCTTTCGCCTTGGCACTGGGAAACCATGACCCCACGAACGGGACCGCAGCCCCCACCGCTCCTGCAGCACCCACCACGGATGTGGCTGCTACCAAGAAGCGACGCCGGCCTGCATTCACGCCGTCATTGCTCATTCAGTCCTCTCCCATCAGCTTTGTGGCCTGTTAAATCAGGCATCTACTAAATAAATCAATGTTACTTATAAAAATTTTGCCGAGATGGTAATGAAAAGCCCCAATTCTGACAAGGGAATTACCCGGGGCTCCCACCCTCAAGCCTTGTAGTATAGGGGGTCTACGAATGTGGCAAGTTGTCACAGCGCAATTCTTTAATAAATCGCAGGCATAAAAAAACGCCCGGTTCCGTGAGGAATCGGGCGTTCTTTTTTGAACGTGGAAACGAATTAACGCTTCGAGTACTGCGGACGCTTACGCGCTTTACGCAGACCAACTTTCTTACGTTCAACTTCACGGGCGTCGCGAGTAACGAAGCCAGCTTTGCGCAGAGCGCCACGCAGGGTTTCGTCGTAGTCCATCAGAGCGCGAGTGATGCCGTGGCGGATTGCGCCAGCTTGACCACTTACACCACCGCCGATCACGGTGACGTAGATGTCGAATTTCTCGACAGTCTCGGTCAGCTCCAGCGGCTGACGAACTACCATGCGGGCAGTTTCGCGGCCGAAGAAGTTATCCAGCGAACGGTTGTTGATGGAGATGTTACCAGTACCCGGACGCAGGAAAACGCGTGCGGTTGCGGTCTTGCGACGGCCAGTGCCGTAATTTTGAGTCGCCGACATAATGTACTATTCCGTTAAAACTTCAGTTCTTGGGGCTGCTGAGCAGTATGTGGGTGTGCAGCGCCCGCATAGACTTTCAGCTTACGGTACATGTCGCGACCCAGTGGGTTTTTAGGCAGCATGCCTTTAACCGCGGTCTCGATCACGCGCTCAGGGGCTTTAGCGATCAGCTTTTCAAAGTTGATCGACTTGATGCCGCCCGGGAAACCGGAGTGGGAGTAGTACATTTTGTCAGTGGTTTTAGCGCCGGTAACACGGATCTGCTCGGCGTTGATTACGACGATGTAGTCGCCGGTGTCAACGTGAGGAGTGTACTCAGGCTTGTGCTTGCCACGCAGACGGCTCGCGATTTCGGTGGCCAGACGACCCAGGGTCTGACCAGCAGCGTCGACGACAAACCAGTCGCGCTTAACTGTTTCCGGTTTAGCAGTAAAAGTTTTCATTCTTTATAGCCTCAGGGGCCGCCTGTAAATAAGACGGCGGATCTTACTGAATAGTGCGTACTTTGACAAGTCAAAGGCAGCCGGATACAGACGCTTTCGGGGGCTCGGGTCGGCGCGTCCGTTCAACGGCAAGATTCTTCGGCGGCGGCGCATCACTTCCACTGCAGAAAGAGGTCGGCAATTATGCAGATTGCGAAAAATTTTTCAACCTGCTTTTATGATTGTTTTGCCCAAGGAGCACCCGATGGACTATCGCCAGCTAGGCCGTACCGACCTGAACGTGAGTGCAATCTGCCTCGGCACCATGACCTGGGGCGAGCAAAACACCGAAGCTGAAGCCTTCGCCCAGATCGAACGGGCCAAGGAAGCCGGGATCAATTTCATCGACACCGCCGAGATGTACCCGGTGCCGCCGAAAGCTGAAACCTACGCCACTACCGAGCGCTACATCGGCAATTATTTCAAGAGTCGCGGCGACCGCGCCGACTGGATCCTCGCCAGCAAGATTGCAGGCCCGGGCAACACCATCGACTACATCCGCGACAAAAACCTGCGCCACAACCGCCAGCACATCACCGAAGCGGTGGATGCCAGCCTCAAGCGTCTGCAAACCGATTACATCGATCTCTACCAGTTGCACTGGCCTGAGCGCAGCACCAACTTTTTCGGACAGCTGGGCTACAAACACAAGATCGAAGCCAACCTCACCCCGCTCGAAGACACCCTCGAAGCGCTCGACGAACAGGTGAAGGCCGGCAAGATCCGCCACATCGGCCTGTCCAACGAGACGCCGTGGGGCACCATGCGTTTCCTCGCCCTGGCCGAAGCCCGTGGCTGGCCGCGTGCGGTGTCGATCCAGAACCCGTACAACCTGCTCAACCGCAGCTTCGAAATCGGTCTGGCGGAAATCGCCATCCGCGAACAATGCGGCCTGCTCGCTTACTCGCCGCTGGCGTTCGGCTTCCTCTCAGGCAAGTACGAAGGTGGCGCCCGTCCGCCGAAAGGCCGCCTGAGCCTCTACAGCCGCTTCAGCCGCTACTTCAACGCGCAATCGGAAGCCGCTTGCAGCCGCTACGTGGCACTGGCCCGCGAACACGGTCTGGATCCGGCGCAAATGGCCCTGGCCTTCGTTACCCAGCAACCGTTCGTCACCAGCAACATCATTGGTGCGACGACGCTCGAGCAACTGGACAGCAACATTGCCAGTTTCGACCTGAAGCTTTCCGACGAAGTGCTGGCCGGGATCGAGGCGATTCACAAGGATCATCCGAATCCGGCGCCTTGATTGATTCATAGAGCCAATCGCGAGCAGGCTCACTCCTACATTTTGGAATGCATTTCCCTGTAGGAGTGAGCCTGCTCGCGATAACGGTCTGACGGTCCCCGAAATCTCAAAGCGAGCGCGCAATAATCTCCTTCATGATTTCATTGGTGCCGGCATATATCCGTTGCACCCGCGCATCCGCCCACGCCCGGGCCACCGGGTATTCCCACATGAACCCGTAACCGCCATGCAACTGCACGCACTCGTCGAGCACCTTGCATTGCAGGTCGGTGCCCCAGTATTTCGCCATCGCCGCCGTCGGCACGTCGAGCTTGCCTTGCAGGTGCAGTTCCAGACATTTATCGACGAACACTCGACCGATCTGGATTTCAGTTGCCATCTCCGCCAGCTTGAAGCGCGTGTTCTGGAAATCGGCAATCGCCTTGCCGAACGCCTTGCGATCACGGGTGTAATCCAGCGTCCACTTCAGCGCAGCCTCGGCTGAGGCCAGACCGCCGATCGCCACGGTCAAACGTTCCTGCGGCAACTCCTGCATCAAATAGGCAAACCCCGCCCCGGCCTGCCCCAGCAGGTTTTCTTTCGGTACGCGCACGTCCTGGAAGAACAATTCCGACGTGTCCTGGGCCTTCATTCCGACCTTCTCCAGGCGTTTGCCCTTCTCGAAGCCCGGCGTATTCGCCTCCACCAGAAACAGACTGGTGCCCTTGGCGCCAGCCTTCGGATCGGTCTTCGCCACGACAATCACCAAGTCAGCCAGAAAGCCGTTGGTGATGAAGGTCTTGGAGCCGTTGATCACGTACTCGTCACCGTCGAGCACCGCCGTGGTCTTGACCCCTTGCAGGTCGGAACCAGCGCCCGGTTCGGTCATGGCTATCGCCGTGACCATCTCGCCCGAGACCAGTTTCGGCAGGTACTTGTGCTTCAGCGCCTCGCTGCCGTAATGCAGGATGTACGGTGCAACGATGTCCGAGTGCAGCGAGAAACCGATTCCAGTCAGCCCAAGACGACCCACCTCCTCGATCACCACGGCGCTGTACAGAAAGTCCGCGCCCAGGCCGCCGTACTCTTCCGGCAGATGCGAGCAGAGCATCCCCGCCTCCCCCGCCTTGTTCCACAGCTTTCGGTCGATGTGGCCTTGTTTCTCCCACTGAGCATGGAACGGCACGGCCTCTTTTTCGAGGAAGGTTCGTACGCTGTCGCGGAACAATTCGTGCTCGGAGCTGAACAAGGTTCTGGGGATCATGCGGCACCTTTCTGTCTTGTTGGAGGGATGTCTCTCTCAGAGACTAAGCCTCACCTCTGATACAGGACACTGGACACTTCCGACAAAAAATAAGACGATCCAGCCGTCTGGTGACCACTTTCCCTTATAAAAACAAAACAAAAGTTGAATTATGTCCAAGCAAGTCTCCACGCCCTTGCGGCGCGTCAGCATCCTGGCAATCGACCGGGTTTTCGCATCCACACTCATGCAGGCCAAGGATTTCTTCCATCTGGCCAGCCTGCGTTACGGCAAACAACTGGGCCACGGCCTGACACCGGCGTTCGAAACGCGCCTGGTCAGCCCCGATGGCAAACCGGTGAACAGTTTCAGTGACGTGGTGATGCCGGTGGACGGCGGCCTGGAAAACGCCGACGTCATCATCCTCCCGGCGTTCTGGGACGATTTCGATACGTTGTGCAGCCGTTATCCACAGGTCCTGCCGTGGCTGCGCGAACAGCATGCCCGTGGCGCCGTGCTCTGCGGCGAAGCCACCGGGGTGTTCTGGCTGGCCGAGGCCGGATTGCTCAATGGCAAGGAAGCGACCACTTACTGGCGCTTCTTCAATGCCTTCGCCGAGCGCTTCCCCAAGGTTTACCTGAATCAGGACAAGCACCTGACCGACGCTGACAATCTGTATTGCGCCGGCGGCACGACGTCGGCGTGCGACCTGTACATCTACCTGATCGAACGCTTCTGCGGCGCCAACGTGGCGCAAGCCGTGGCTCGCGACATCCTTTACGAAGTGCAGCGCAGCTATTCGCCGGGGCGTATCGGCTTCGGTGGGCAGAAGCTGCACCAGGACGTGATCATCCTGCAGATCCAGCACTGGCTCGAAGAGCACTTCGCTGACAAGTTCCGCTTCGAAGACGTGGCCCGCGAGCACGGCATGAGCATCCGCAACTTCATGCGCCGCTTCCAGACCGCCACCGGTGACAAGCCGCTGCACTACCTGCAGCGCCTGCGCATCGAGACCGCCAAGGGCCTGTTGTCCGGCAGCCGCAAGAGCATCAAGACCATCAGTTATGAGGTCGGCTACGACGATGCGAGCTTCTTTGCGCGGCTGTTTCGCCAGCACACTGAACTGTCGCCGAATCAGTATCGGCAGCAGTTTCAGCAGGCTGCATAAGAACCCATGTAGGAGTGAGCCTGCTCGCGATAGCGGTGTGTCAGTCGCATCAGTGCCAAATGGACGGACGCAATCGCGAGCAGGCTCACTCCTACAAGGTCTGTGGTGAATTTCGGATATAAAAAAAGGGCCTGCAATTGCAGGCCCTTTTTATTTGCCGAATCTGTTTAAGGCTTGTGTGCCCGGGACAGGAATTCGTGCGATTGCATCTCCAGCAGGCGGCTCAGCGTACGCTGGAACTCGAACGTCAGGCGTCCGCCGGTGTACAGGTCCTTCAACTCGACTTCGGCAGAAATGATCAGCTTGACGTTACGGTCGTAGAACTCGTCGACCATGTTGATGAAGCGGCGAGCAATGTCGTCAGTGGTGACGCTCATCTGCTCGACGCCGCTAAGCAATACGGCGTGGAAGATCTTGCCCAGTTCGATGTAGTCGTTCTGGCTGCGCGGGCCGTCGCACAGTTCGCGGAAGTCGAACCAGGCCACGTCGTCGCAGGTGCGCAGGGCACGGATTTCGCGGTTCTCGATGATCAGCACATCGTTTTCCACCGCCGCCGTGCATTCCGGGGTCAGTGCCTTGAAGCTCTTGCGCAGGCTTTCGTGGGCGGCTTCGTCCAGCGGATAGTGGAACAGCTCCGCTTGTTCGAGGTGGCGCAGACGGTAGTCGACACCGCTGTCGACGTTGACGATCTCGGTGTTCTGCTTGATCAGCGCGATGGCCGGCAGGAAGCGCGCGCGCTGCAGACCGTCCTTGTACAGGCCGTCCGGAACGATGTTCGAAGTCGCGACCAGGGTCACGCCGTTCTTGAACAGCTCTTCCATCAGCGTGCCGAGGATCATCGCGTCGGTGATGTCAGACACGAAGAACTCATCGAAGCAGATCACCCGCGACTCGGTCGCAAAGCGCTTGGCGATGATGGTCAGCGGGTTTTTCTCGCCACCGAGGGTTTTCATCTCTTCGTGCACACGCTTCATAAAGCGGTGGAAGTGAGTGCGAGTCTTTTCCTTGAACGGCAGCGCTTCGAAGAAGGTGTCGACCAGGTAAGTCTTGCCGCGACCCACGCCGCCCCAGAAATACAGACCCTTGACCGGCGTCTGATCCTTCTTGCCAAACAGTTTGCCCAGCAAACCAGGCTTGTTCTGCTCGGCCGCGATCAGATCGTCGTACAGGCGCTGCAGATGACGCACAGCAGTTTCCTGCGCGGCGTCATGGAAGAAGTCCGGGCGTTTCAGATCAGCTTGGTATCGTTCTAGGGGCGTCATAATTCGTTAGCAAGGCAACAAAAACGGGCCGCCACTGTAGCGACGGCCCGTAGGAATGGCAATCAGCCCTTGGTCGGGCCGCGCCGCGGATTAGTCCTGAGCCGGGGTCAACGCAATGCGCAGAGCCTCGATGGCCGTGTCCCGCGCAGCAGCGTCGGCGAACGCCGGGCTGTCGCCGACGCACTCGCCTTCCAGCCACACGCTGAAGCTCAGGTCTTCGCTGCGCACGTCCAAAGGCTGGCCGGATTGCAGTTGTTTGGTCACCTGGCCTGCAGCTTTGCCGTCGGCGAAGTTGCGCGACAGCAGCAGTTGCTCGCCATCAGCCGCCAGCAGACGGAAGCGGAAGCTGCCATCGTCTTCACGGAAACTGACGAAGCGTGCAGCTTTTGCCGCCTTCTTCTTGGTGGTCGCCGCGACTTGCACTTGATTGACAAACGAACGCAGGCCGACCGCTTCACGCAGTTCGTTGAGGAACGGTGTCGCCACGGCACGGGCCTTTTTCGCGCCGTGTTGCAGGATGTCTTCCAGATCTGCCGGACGCTCGATCAGTTGGTGATAACGCTCGCGGGACTCGCCCAGCTGGTTATCCAGCAACTGGAACAGACGATTCTTCGCCTCGCCCCAACCCAGACCGCCGAGCAGTTCGCTGCGGAATTCGTCAGCCTGAGCCGGCGTGGCGAATGCCTGGAACAGGGTAAACAGGTGCGAGTTGTCCGGATCTTTCGCTTCACCCGGCGCGCGGGAGTCGGTAACGATGCGGGAGATCGCGTCCTTCATCTCTTTGGCGCTGGAGAACAGCGGAATGGTGTTGTCGTAGCTCTTGGACATCTTGCGCCCGTCGAGGCCTGGCAAGGTCGCCACGCTTTCCTCGATCAGCGCTTCGGGCATGGTGAAGAACTCTTTGCCCTGACCGAACAGGTGGTTGAAGCGCTGGCCGATGTCGCGGGCCATTTCCACGTGCTGGATCTGGTCACGACCGACCGGCACCTTGTGCGCGTTGAACATCAGGATGTCCGCCGCCATCAGCACCGGGTAGCTGTAGAGGCCCATGGTGATGCCGGCATCCGGGTCTTCACCGGTTTCGACGTTCTTGTCCACCGAAGCCTTGTAGGCGTGCGCACGGTTGAGCAGGCCCTTGGCCGCGACGCAGGTCAGCAGCCAGGTCAGCTCGGGGATTTCCGGAATGTCGGACTGGCGATAGAAGGTCACGCGATCGACATCCAGACCACCGGCCAGCCAGGTCGCGGCGATTTCCAGACGCGAGCGCTGGATGCGCAGCGGGTCATCGCATTTGATCAGGGCGTGGTAATCGGCCAGGAAGTAGAACGAGTCGGCATTGCTGTCGCGACTGGCAAGGATCGCCGGGCGGATGGCGCCGGCGTAGTTGCCCAGGTGCGGCGTGCCGGTGGTGGTGATGCCGGTGAGGATACGGGTACGGTTCGTCATGGGTAATCGCTTGTCAGACTGCAATCAATTCGAGAGACGCGGCAGGATCAGATCCTTGAGATCGGTCAGCTTGCCATGAAAAAAGTGTCCGCATTCTGCCACTTTCAGCAGCTCATGGGGGCGCTGGAGTTTGTCGGACCAGTCGTAAACCAGTTGCGGATCGATCACTTCGTCGGTTTCCGGCTGGATCACGGTCAGCTCGCCGTGCTGCGGCAGTTGATCCTGATCGCCCAGGCGCATCACCGCCGGCGCGACCATGAACAGGTGTTTGAGCTGCACGCCTTGAGCTTCAAGACGACCGCCGAGACTTGCTGCAACAAATCCGCCGAAGGAGAACCCGAACAGGGTCAATGGCAGATCCGGGTGCTTTTCCCGCAGCCAGGCGGCAGCAGCCTGCGCGTCGTCGACTTCACCGCTGCCCATGTCGTGGGCACCTTCGCTGGCACCGACGCCGCGATAGTTGAAGCGCAAGGTGATCAGACCTGCGTCGCGCGCGGTGCGCTGCAGGGTCGAGACGACCTTGTTGAGCATGGTGCCGCCCTGCACCGGGTTCGGATGGCAGATCAGCGCGATGCCGTTTGGCTGCTCGTTATCGAGGTACAGCGCTTCGATTTGGCCGACTGGGCCATCAATCACTACAGGGGTTTCACGCATCAGCAAGGAAGGAACTCCGTGACCTCGAATCGGGTCGACTCGTCTAGCAAATTGTCTGTGCCAATCTATTGCGAGTGAATCGCGGTATACAGCGCAGGTTCGAGCCGTTAACGTAAAGCAAAGCCGTTTATAGAGGAAGGACTCGTGGAACACTCGCTCTTAGTTTGGTTGTTACCGACTCTTGCCCTGGTTGTGGGTGTCGCCATTGGATTCCTGATCGCGCGCGTTGCGCCGAACGCCGCACCGAGCCGTACGCAGCGTCAACTGGATGATATCCAGGAGCGTTTCGACAGTTATCAAAACGAGGTGGTCACCCACTTCAACAGCACGGCGACGCTGGTCAAGAAGCTGACCCAGAGCTATCAGGAAGTGCAGGATCATCTCGCCGAGGGCGCCAACCGTCTGGCCCTGGACGAGCAGACCCGTCAACGCCTGATCGCCGCTTTGCACGCCGATGCCGCGCAGGCACCGCGCGAACGCCTGACGCCACCGCGCGATCAGGAGCCGCCACGCGACTACGCACCGAAAGCCCCGAACTCGCCGGGCATGCTCGATGAGCATTACGGCCTGAAGAAGTAATCAGGTTTCGCGCCCAACAAAAAGCCCCCGGACAATTTGGTTGTCCGGGGGCTTTTTTGTATCTGTCTGTGGTGCCGATTTGATCGCTATCGCGAGCAGGCTCACTCCTACATTTTGAAATACATTCCCCTGTAGGAGTGAGCCTGCTCGCGATGAGGTCATACCAGGCCAGACAAAAAAATGCCCGGTCACAGGACCGGGCATTTCTTCACTCAAGCCTCACTTACGGATACTGCTGAACCGTACCCGGCTGCGGTTGCTGCTGACCACCATACTGCTGGCCCGGGATCGCCTTCAGGTTGACCTCAACGCGGCGGTTCTGCGCGCGGCCATTGACGTCACCGTTGCTGGCAATCGGGTTATCCGGACCGGCACCACGGGCCGACAGGTTGGCACCGCTGACACCTTGCGAGGTCAGGTAGGTGGCCACGCTCTGTGCGCGACGCTGAGACAGGTCCATGTTGTGCTGGCGGCTGCCGGTGCTGTCGGTGTAGCCGACGATTTCGATCTGGTTCTGGTTGAACTCTTTCAGCGAATTCGCCAGGTTGTTCAGCGGCTGGTAAAAGCTCGAAGCGATGTTCGCCGAATCGGTGGCGAAAGTGATGTTACCCGGCATGATCAGCTTGATCTGATCGCCTTGACGCTGCACTTCAACGCCGGTATTGGCCATGCTGGCGCGCAGTTTCTTCTCCTGCTGGTCAGCGTAGTAACCGTAACCGGCCGCCGAAGCACCGACCACGGCTGCACCGATCAAGGCGCCCTTGCCACGGTTATCGTGACCGATAGCAGCACCCGCGAGTGCACCGGCCAGCGCACCCAAGCCACCGTACTTGGCGGTTTTGCTCATGCCTTGGGAGCCACCGTCGGCCTGACCCTGATTGTCATACGGGTTAGGCGAGGCGCAGCCGGACAGCACAGCGACGGCAGTAGCGACAATAATCAAACGACGCGTGGTGAACATGGAGAGCTCCTACTTTTCTGCATTCTGTGGTGCAGCGGTCGTTTGGCAATAAACCTCTGCGGGCGTTGGATCGTGACAATGCACAAAAATTCCACCGGCCACCCGTGACAAAATATTTAGGCCCGCACAAATGGGTTTTCGCGCATTTCATCCCCTAGACGCGTGTCCGGACCATGCCCGGTAACCACGGTTGCGTCTTCGTCCAGGGTGTACAGCCGCTGCTTGATCGATCGCACGATGGTCGCCTGATCGCCGCCCCACAAATCCGTGCGCCCTACCCCGCGACGAAACAACGTGTCGCCGGCAATCAACAGCTTAGCCTCGGAAAACCAAAAGCTCATGGAACCGGGTGTATGTCCCGGCGTATGCAGCGCCACGCCACAGCCACAGGCCAGTTCCTCATCGTCGCTCAACCAGCGATCCGGCGATGGCACCGGTGTGTAGGGCACACCGAACATCTGGCACTGCATTTCGAGGTTGTCCCACAGGAATTGATCTTCCTTGTGCAAATGCAGGGTGGCACCGGTTTTTTCTTTCATCTGGCCGGAAGCGAGGAAGTGATCGAGATGCGCGTGGGTGTGAATGATGCTGACCACTTTCAGGCCATGAGCATCGAGGCGCGCCATGATCAGGTCAGGATTGCCGCCCGGGTCGACGACGATGGCTTTTTTAGTGAGCGGGTCGCCGATGATCGTGCAGTTGCACTGCAGCGGGCCGACGGGGAAGGTTTCGCGGATAAGTGTAGGGCTGGGAGCAGTCATGAGAAATCCTGGACGAACGGTCGTAAGGCTTATTTCAGAATTCTACTGCACAAGCCGATACAGATCGCCCGGTCAGTTATTTGACGCCACCAATCCGAAAAATGATGGCTTAATGATGTCAAATGTATTGTTTCTGGTGCAAAATCGCATTTTTTTGTAGCGGTCGCATTCAGGAAGGGCCGCAGCGCACTCAGGAAATTCCCGCATGCCAACGCCCAAGACTTATACATTCGCGTTACCTGCCACGCTTACTGGCAACTCTATCGTCGATAGCCTTATTTCCGGTAAATACTGGTTAGGATCGAACTGGCCTTTCGGTGGGGAGACAGCGCTCACTTACAGTTTCATGGCGCCGGGAACTTCATATTTCGCCACGTTTTACAGCCCAAAAAACGAATATAACGCGCTGTACGAACTGACGGATGGACAGAAGACTGCAATCACCAATGCCTTGGGTACATGGAGTGCCGTTGCCAACCTCACTTTCACCCTGACCAGCGACAACATGAGCAATGTTGGCGACTTGCGTTTTGGTGGCTATCGGTTGATGGACAATAAAACCGCAGCATGGGCTTACTTTCCTGACAACCTTCCTGCCGCCGGTGACGTCTGGGTCGGTACGGAAACCAGCGACCCGAATCCGGGCAAGGGCACTTACGACTACATGACGTTCGTGCATGAAATCGGCCATGCGCTGGGCCTCAAGCACCCTTTCGATACCAGTGCGACCAACAAGCTCCTGTTGGATCCTTCGCTGGACGATGTTCACTTCACAGTGATGAGCTACAACAGCAACTACTCCTATCAGCCAACGACGCCGATGGTGCTGGACATCATTGCGATGCAAAGTCTGTACGGTGCCAACATGCTGTGGCAGACCGGCGATAACGTCTATAAATGGGATGCCAACCAGTCGGTCTTCGAAACTATCTGGGATGCAGGCGGCAACGACACCATTGATGGCAGCAATCAACTGGCGTCCGTCAATATCAATTTGAATGAAGGCAGTTACAGTCAGATCGGCAAGGCGTTCACGGATCTCAACAGCAACACGCTCGTCCATGACGGGCTGGCGATTGCCTTTGGCGCCAAGATCGAAAATGCCATTGGTTCGGCCTTTGACGATGTTCTGACGGGTAATGCGCTGAACAACGTATTAACCGGTGGCGCCGGCTCTGACACACTGGATGGTGGTGCCGGTAACGACACACTGATAGGTGGTACCGGCAACGATACTTACATCGTCGATAGCCAAAGCGACACCGTTACCGAATTGGCTGGTGAAGGCCATGACGTGATCCGCTCCTCCGTCAGCTATACCCTGTCCGCCAACGTCGAGGACGGCACTCTGCTGGGCACCGCCAACCTCAACTTCGCCGGCAACGCCCTCGACAACGTACTGACCGGTAACGCCGGCAACAACATTCTGGCAGGCTACGCTGGCAACGATATTCTCGACGGCGGTGCCGGCAACGACACCCTGATCGGCGGCACTGGCGATGATACCTACTACGTCGACAGCCAAAGCGACACCGTGACCGAGCTGGCCGGTGAAGGCCACGACGTGATCCGCACCTCCGTCAGCTACACCCTGTCCGCCAACGTCGAGGACGGCATTCTGCTGGGCACCGCCAACCTCAACTTTGCCGGTAACGCCCTCGATAACGTGCTGACCGGTAACGCCGGCAACAACATTCTCGACGGCTACGCGGGCGCCGACACCCTGATCGGCGGCACTGGCAATGACACTTACTTCGTCGACAACGCAGGCGATGTCATCGTTGAAACCAGCACCTCGCTCAGCGAAATCGACACGGTCAATGCTTCGCTGGACTGGACCCTGGGCGCCAACCTGGAGAACCTGGTTCTGCGTGGCAGCGACAACCTCAACGGCACTGGTAACGCGCTCAACAACATCATCACCGGTAACGCCGGCAACAACATTCTCAATGGCGGTGCCGGCAACGACACGCTTGATGGTGGAGCAGGAACCGACACCCTGGTCGGTGGTACAGGTGACGACACCTACATCGTCGATAGCCAGAGCGACATCGTGACCGAACTGGCCGGCGAAGGCCGCGATGTAATCCGCACCTCTGTCAGCTACACCCTGTCGGCCAACGTCGAAGACGGCGTGCTGCTGGGTAACGCCAATCTGAACCTTACCGGCAACGCCCTCAATAACACGCTTACCGGTAATACCGGTGATAACATCCTTGACGGTTTTGCGGGGGCCGACACCCTGATCGGCGGTGACGGCAATGACACCTACCGGGTTGACAATGCACAGGACGTGATTATCGAAACCGACTCTGCGAACAGCGGAATCGATACTGTGCAGTCGACAATTACCTGGACGCTTGGCAGCAACCTGGAGAACCTGACGCTGCTGGGCAGCGATAACTTGAACGGCACCGGTAACGCACTCAATAACATCATCACCGGTAACGCCGGCAACAACGTCCTTGATGGCGGAGCCGGCATCGACACCCTCACCGGCGGTGCTGGCGACGACATCTACATCGTCGACAGCCAAAGCGACAAGATCATCGAAGCGGCCGGCGAAGGCCACGACGTGATCCGCACCTCCGTCAGCTACACCCTGTCGGCCAACGTCGAGGACGGCATCCTGCTGGGCACCGCCAACCTCAACTTCGCTGGCAACGCCCTCGATAACGTACTGACCGGTA
>NZ_JAFGYS010000010.1:198563-288415 GCF_017491705.1 Pseudomonas sp. 86_A
GCCAAAGCGACAAGATCATCGAAGCGGTCGGCGAAGGCCACGACGTGGTTCGCACCACTGTCAGCTACACCCTGTCGGCCAACGTCGAGGACGGCATCCTGCTGGGCACCGCCAACCTCAACTTCGCCGGCAACGCCAGCGACAACGTGCTGACCGGTAACGCCGGCAACAACATTCTGGCAGGCTACGCTGGCAACGATATTCTCGACGGCGGCGCCGGCAACGACACACTGATCGGCGGCACTGGCGATGATACCTACTACGTCGACAGCCAAAGCGACACCGTGACCGAGCTGGCCGGTGAAGGCCACGACGTGGTTCGCACCACTGTCAGCTACACCCTGTCAGCCAACGTCGAGGACGGCATCCTGCTGGGCACTGCCAACCTCAACTTCGCCGGTAACGCCAGCGACAACGTACTGACCGGTAACGCCGGCAATAACATCCTCGCAGGCTACGCTGGCAACGACATTCTCGATGGCGGCGCCGGCAACGACACCCTGATCGGCGGTACTGGTGATGACATTTACTACGTCGACAGCCGAAGCGACACCGTGACCGAGTTGGCCGGTGAAGGTCACGACGTAATCCGTACCTCCGTCAGTTACACCCTGTCGGCCAACGTCGAAGACGGCGTACTGCTGGGTACTGCCAACCTCAATTTCGCCGGCAATGCCCTCGACAACGTGCTGACCGGCAACGCGGGCAACAACATTCTCGACGGCTATGGTGGAACCGATACCCTCATAGGTGGCGCAGGTGCGGATACCTTCAGATTCAGCGCTGTAGGCGATATCGGCCTGGGCACCAACCGGGATGTAATCAATGACTTCAGCAGCCTGGAAGGCGACAAGATCGACTTGAAGTCGTTCGATGCCAACCTGACAGCAGACGGTCTCAACAGCTTCACCTTTATCGGTGCAGCCGACTTCACCGGCGCAGGCCAACTGCGCTTCGTCGACCACGTGCTCTCGGGTAACGTCAGCGGCAACGCCGGTGCGGACTTCGAGATCCAGTTGGTGGGTGTGAACAGCTTCAGCGCCAACGATCTGGTGGCCTGATACAACTGCTACCCGACCTGCTCGCAGGTCGGGACACTCACAAAAACGCCCCGATTATTCGGGGCGTTTTTGTTGGCATCATCCAAGCCAGAGGGCTAGGTCAAAACACCCAATTCCTTGGCCCGCGCCACCGCCTGCGTGCGCCGCTCGACCCCCAACTTGCTGTTGATATGGCTGGCATGGGTTTTCACCGTGTGCAGCGAGATGAACAATTGCTCGCTGATTTCCTGATTCGAACAGCCTTGGGCAATCAAACGCAGCACCGCCAGCTCGCGACTGCTGAGTTGTTCGGCAGCCGCGGACTCAATGACCGGCCGTGCCGCCACCTGCGGAAAATGCGCCAGCAACTGCTGTCCCGCCAGCGCCGATGAGTTGTGCAATTGGCTGCGCAACCAATCCGAATGCTCTCTGACCAGGGCCTCAAATGGCTGTATCACGCCGCCAGCCGCAGCTTCCAGCGCCTGATTCAACGCCTTGCGAGCCTCGGGTTCGCGACCACTGCCCAGCAGCAACATCACCTTCTGCGCCAGCGCCATCACACACAGCAGCTGTCGTCCGGTCTGCTGACCGTTTTCCAGCAACACATTCAACCGCCCTTCAGCGAGCATCGGCTGCCCCTGAATCACATCCAGCAACGCTTGCTGCAGCTCGACGTGCAATGGCAACTGAGGATGAAATTCCGGTGGCGCCGCTGCACGTTCGCCAGTGTAGGTCTGGCCCAGTCGCGCCAGCCAGGCTTCAGCCAGATCGGTACGCCCCTGCGCCAGCCACAGTTCGCATTTGACCAGGGTGATCATCGCCAGGTAGTAGATCGGCGGCACGTCCCAGATGTGCATCAGGCGCTCGGCTTCGGCGAGTTCGGCGAAGGCCTTGGCAAATTCGCCAGCGCTGCCGTCCAGACGGGCGATCACGCAGTGGCCGATCAACACGCTGATATCGCGACAGGCCCGCGCTTCGGCCAGACCGGTCAGCAATCGCGCCCGGGCCTGCTGCGGCTGCAAGCGCATCGACAGCAGAAAACCTTCATACAGGACCAGTCGCGCACGCACCGCGTACAGACGTTGCGCCGACAGCCCGCGCAGACGATCGAGGCCCTGATGCACCTCATCCAGTGCGCGCAGAATTTCTCCACGCGCTTGCAGTACCCGAGCCCGGTCGTAATGCGCCAGCGCCTCGAACAACGGGTTGCCGACCCGCTGCGCCAGCTCGAGGGACTCGCGATTCAAGCCCCGGGCCCGCCACAGGTCGCCATCGGCAATCGCCAGATTGGACAAGGTCGACAGGCACATCAGGCGTTGCCCGTAACGCTTGACCGGCAGGCTTTCCAGCGCCTCGCTGCAATAGCGCTGAGTCAGCTCACGATGCCCGCGGCCCCGGGCGATGATCCCGCTGAGCGCCAGCCACTGTGCGAGCATCGACTTCTGCGCAGAGGCCGAAGGCGCCGGCAGAAAGCGGCTCAGATGACTGGACAACTCTTCGGCGGCATCGAGCTGACAGGCCAGCCCCAGCGCCCAGCTGTACAGCACGATCAAGCGTGGCGTGCTGATCAGCAGACTGTCGGGCAAGTCCATTTTCCAGCGCAGCAGCATGCCGACATTCTGCTCGGCGAGCAGTTGTTCCTCGGACAGGTTCTGCACCAAATTGGCCGCCACATCCAGATGCCCGGCGCGCAAGGCCTGCTCCACCGCTTCGTCCAGCAAGCCTTGGGCATTGAACCAGCGGCAGGCGCGCAGGTGTAAGGTGGCCGCCGGCACCAGCGTCTGAGTCACGGGTCGGCTGCGCAGCAAATCGGAAAACAGATGGTGGTAGCGATACCAGTGACCGTGTTCGTCCAACGGCACCAGAAACACTTGATGAGCCAACAGAAACCGCAGGATTTCGCCGCTGTCGTGGGCTTCGCGCACCGCGTCGCACAGCTCGCTGCAAAAACGCTCTTGAGGGGCGGTGTCGTAGAGAAACGCCTGCACCTCGGCCGGCAGGCAATCGATGACTTCTTCCAGCAGGTAATCGCGAATCAGCCCTTCCCCGCCGTTCAGCGCGGGAGGCAACGCCGCCTCACTGCCGGCCTCGGAGACCGCGAGCAACCAGAAACGCAGCCCGGCGACCCAGCCCTCACTGCGCTGGATCAGGTTTTCCAGGGCCTCGCCGCGCAATGAACTGCTGTGTCGATCAAGCAGCGTCAAGGCTTCATCGTGGGTCAGGCGCAGATCCTGTTCATGCAGTTCGAGCAACTGCCGCGACAGGCGCAGGCGCGCCAGGTGCCAGTCCGGGCGCTGACGACTGGTGACCATGACCAGCAAGCCATCGGGCAAATGATTGAGAAAAAACTGCAGGCAGCGGTCAAGCACCGGGCCTTGAGCGAGATGGTAATCATCAAGCACCAGCAACAGTGGCGCTGTGGGTTGCAGTTGCAGGGCCAGCTCATCGAGCAAGCCGTCGAGCCATTCTTCGAACGCAAACGGCTGATGGCGCTGGCGCATCTTCAACAGGCCGAGCGCGCGGCTGCCCAGATCCGGAAAGTAATCCTGCAAGCCTTCCAGCAACCGCTCGAGAAACCGCCCCGGATCGTTATCCCGCGGGCTCAGGCCCAGCCACAGACTTTGCCAGTGTGCCGGCAGGCTCTGGCAGAACTCCACCGCCAGCGAACTCTTGCCGAAACCTGCCGGGGCACAGACCAGCAACAGGCGTCCACCGAGCCCGGCGCTCAGGCGTTCACACAGGCGCGGTCGCAATACGTAACCCTCGGGCAACGGCGGGCGAAAAAAACGCCCGTCCAGTGTCGCGACAGCAACGCTTGCAGGACCCGGAAGCGGGGACAGATCAGTCATGGCCGGCTCTTGTTTGTAGGGCTATTGGCGGCGTAGCAGATGTCCGCAGACTAGCGGTAAACGTAGAGGGTTTGAAGGTTATTGCTACAAATGACTACAAAAAGACTACAACCAAAGGTGTCAGGCGCCGTGATCGAGCCAGCACAGGCGCACGTCCTCCTTCGGCAGCGCCCACAAAATCAAAGCAAAAAAAACGCCCCGAACCAGTCGGGGCGTTTTTTCGAGGATGCGGCCTCGGGTCAAAGCTTAGCGGATACCGTCCTGGCCCAGGTTGCCTGGCTGGAATTCGCTCTTGGTAGCAGAGAAGCCGAAGTCATACGCCTGCTTCTCTTCGTTCTTCATGCCCAGTGCCAGGTAGCGACCCGATTGCAGGTCATACAGGGTTTCCAGCGCATACCATGGCACTTGCTTGTCGTAGTAGTCCTCGGCATGCGCCTCGGCCACACGCCACAGCTGACCGCGACCGTCGTAATGGTCGATGACCGCTGCCTGCCAGGTGTCTTCGTCGATGTAGAAGTCACGTTTGGCATAGATATGGCGCTGACCCGGTTTCAGGGTGGCGACCACGTGCCAGACACGACGCAGCTCGTAACGGGTCAGGTCCTGGTTGATATGACCGGCCTTGATGATGTCGGCGTACTTCAGAGTCGGCGAATCGATCTTGTAGCTGTTGTTGGCAATGTACATCTCTTTCTTGCCTTCAAGCTTCCAGTCGTAACGATCCGGTGCACCGTTGTACATGTCCAGGTTGTCGGAGGTCCGCAGACCGTCCGCCGCAGTGCCCGGACCGTCATAGGACACTTGCGGTGCCTGACGCACACGGCGCTGGCCGGTGGCGTAAACCCACGCCTTGCGCGGTTCTTTCACCTGGTCGAGGGTTTCGTGCACCAGCAGCACCGTACCGGCCAGACGTGCCGGCGCGGTCACTTTCTGCTTGAAGTAGAACAGGATGTTGCCCGGGTTCGCCGGATCGTAGTCCTTCATCTTGTCGCGGAACACGAACTGGTCCTGGAAATATACCAGGCTGAACGAGCCGTTGGTCTGCGGCGTCGCCTGGGTCACCAGACGGGTCACGCTGCCACCGCGATAGCGCGTGATGTGGTTCCAGATGACTTCCAGACCGTCTTTCGGGATCGGGAACGGGATGGCGGTCTGGAAGTTTTCCAGGCCGTTGCCACCGGCCACCAGTGTGGTGGTCGTTGCGTTTTTCTTGATGGCGGCGAACACGTCATCCGGCACGGTGGCACCGCGATGGGACGGATAGACCGGCATCTTGAAGGTATCCGGGTAACGCTTGAACATCGCGTATTGGCCCGGCGCAAGCTTGTCCTTGTACTGGTCGACGTTCTGCGCGGTGATGGTGAACAGCGGTTTCTCACTGCCGTACGGATCGGACAGGAAGCCTTTGCTGTCGACGGTGCCGGCATTTTTCGCCAGCGGTTTCCAGGCCGGGATCGAACCGTCGGCATTACCCGCCATCTCGGCGCCCATCGGGGTCAGGCTCTTGCCCAGCTTGTCGGCTTCGGCGGCGGGAACGGCCGCCATCACGCTGGTCGCCAGCAGCGACAATCCCAGAACACCGGCGTGGAACAGACTCTTTGTTATTTTCATATGTATGTTCGTCCTGAAAAAAACTGTGCTTAGAAGTTCACGCCGACGCTGAGGGCCACGAAATCGCGGTCATCCACCGTGCTGAAGTCGCCACCGAAGAAGTTGGTGTAGTTCAGACTCGCTGTGTAGGTGTTCTGGTATTCGGCATCGACCCCGAGGCTGACAGCCTTGCGACCTTCTTCGAAGTTGCCGCCAGGACCTGGCGAGTAACCTTTCACGTCATGCGACCAGGCCACGTTCGGCTTGAGGTTCACACCGGCGAACACGTCGCTGTAATCCCAGATCGCACGAGCGCGATAGCCCCACGAGGTGGCGGTGGTGAAACCGTCGTTGTTGCAGTTGCTGGAAACGTTATCCCGCGAAGCCCCGGCTCCGGCACCGTTGATAGTGGAGGTGTTGAGGATCTGCGAGCAGGTGTTGAGGCCACCGGTCGACGGCAACTCACCCGGGCCGAACACTGGATCGCGGCCGTAGCGAGCTTCGGATTTGCTTTCCAGACCACCGACGTGGGTCACACCGACTTCACCCACCAGGGTCAGACGGTTGGCGCCCATCACCTGATCGAAGAAGTGCGTCAGGGTGGTTTGCAGTTGGGTGATCTCTTTACGGTTGTAACCGTGCAGGTCCTGGCCCGGCACGCCGTTGAGGATCGACGCATTGGTCAACGCGCCACCCAGCGGACGCACGCCGGCGAACAGGATGTCGGTGGAGTTCAACTGCACCGGCGCGTTCGGCCGGTAGCTGACCTCACCGCTCCACGCCGTACCGGTAGGCAGGGTGGTGGAGAAGCTCAAGCCGTACAGGCGAATGTCTTCAGGGTATTCGATGAAGTAGTTCGAGTTACCCGCCACCAACAATGGCCCCAGTGCCTGGAACGGACCAGGCAATGCCGCCACGCCGTTATAGATCCGCTGTGGCGCACCGGTCGCGCTGAAGATCGGCGCACGGCTGTGGTAGTTCATGAAGTAGGCACCGAACTCGGTGGCCAGCGGGTCGAACATGTACTTGGCGGAAACGCCCCACTGCCCGCTGTCACGCGCGTTGCGGTTAGGCGAACGGCGCACCAGCACACCTTCCTCGTTGACGTCGACGCCAGCGCCGGCCAACGGGCCGAGTGCGATGGCCGGAATGGTCGAACGCTTGTTCAGCACCCGCAGGTTGTCGTCGCAACCGGTGGTGACGATGTCCGGCTGCGAGAAGAACGTGCCGCAGTTGTCGGTCACAGTCTTCTGCCAGTCGATCTGATAGAACGCTTCGGCCGAGAGGTTTTCGGTGAGGCTCTGGGACACGTAGAACATGTTGACCGGGATCAGGCCTTCCTTGATCTCGGCACCCGGACGGCGGAACGCGGACACGTCGATCGGGTTGATCGAGTTGATGCCGCCGCCGATGAAGGTGCTTTCACCCCAGTTCACCACCTGCTTGCCCAGACGCACCGAACCTGGCTCATCGGCAATCGAGTAGTTGTGGTAAACGAAGGCGTCGAGGATCTGCCCGCCGGAAGAACGCGCCGCGACATCGCGGTTGTGGTTGCTGACGTCCTTGTATTCCAAGTCCTGGTTCTGCAGTGCGAAGTCGTACCAGTATTTGCCCCGGACGAAGACCCCGGTGTCGCCGTATTTCAGTTCGAGATCATGGATGCCCTTGAAGATCTTCGAGAAGGCTTGCCCGCTCTTGAAGTTCAGGTGGCCGTTGTCGGAGGTCTGGGACAGGCCCTTGCCGCCGTTGTTGACACCAATAAGGTCCTTGTTCGGCTGCTGGGTCGAAATACTCATGCCCAGGGAGAGCGAGGAGTCGAACTGACCTTCGATTTCACCGACGTTGAAACTGACGCCGAATGCGGGCCCGGCGAGCGTAGAGGCAAGACTGACGGCCAGAGGCAGTTTAGCCCGGCGCCAGAACTGGTTTACTGATGTCATCGACGCTACTCCATGTGCATTATTGTTATGGCAGTGAGTACTTTTAAAAACGCCTGGAAGACCGGGAGCCAGTAGCCGCCCGACGTCACTCCAAAATTGCATCGCCCCGTTTGTGCGTGTGCCCCGTTCTTAAAAATCCTTGAGCGGACTATAGCCAGCAGGTGCTACTGCTTGATCCCTCTAAAGTGTGATTTGCAGCTGCCGGCCACTCTGGAACAGTCCTTTCGCCAGTCCGACACATGTCGGCACGGCAAGGATGGCTGAAAATTCGGATTTAACAAGCCAAGCGCTTGCTTGGTGGGTCTGGCGCGCCATTTTCGGCGCGCCAGCAGACGCTCAGAGCGTCGAGAGGAAGGTGCTGTTGTTGGCCTGCCATTCGGTGATGTCGAGGCGGATGCGCTTCTTGTCGAGCTTGCCGACACTGGTCTTGGGAATTTCCGTAACAAGGGCGATCTGGCTCGGAATCGCCCACTTGCTCAGGTGCCCCAATTCCACGAACGGCTTGAGGTGTTCCTTGAGCTCGCGGGCACCGATCTCGTGCCCTTCGCGGATCACCAGCAGCGCAAATGGCCGCTCGCCCCACTGCGGATCGGCAATCCCCACCACTGCTACTTCACGTACCGCGACGTGACGGCTGATCAGGTCTTCGAGGTCCAGCGAAGAGATCCATTCGCCGCCGGTCTTGATCACGTCCTTGATCCGGTCGCGGATATCGATCACGCCCATGCTGTCGAGGGTGGCCACATCGCCGGTGTGCAGCCAGCCGCCGGCCCACAACTCGGCGCCCTTCTGCGGTTCGTTGAAATAACCTTCGGTGAGCCACGGCGCGCGCAGCACCAGTTCGCCCTGGGTTTCGCCGTCGGCGGGCAGGAAGTTGCCTTCGCTGTCGACGATCGCCGCTTCCACCAGCGGCCCCGGCACACCGGCCTTGATCCGGTAAGTGGTGCGCTCGTCTTCGGTGCCGGCCATCAGTTCGTCGTTCAAATGCGCGCACGAGACCAGTGGCCCGGTCTCCGACATGCCGTACGCCGCCGTCAGCTGAATGCCCCGGGCCTTGGCGGTTTCATACAGTGTGCGGTTGAGCGCGCTGCCGCCGATGACGATTTTCCAGCCGCCGAAATCGGTGCCTTGCGCGCCCTTGGCGTTGAGCAGCATTTGCAGGATGGTCGGCACGCAATGAGAGAACGTGACCTTTTCCTTGCGCCACAGCTCGACCAGCAATTCCGGATCGTAACGCCCCGGATAAACCTGCTTGAGACCGAGCATGGTCGCCACGTACGGCAGCCCCCAGGCATGCACATGGAACATCGGGGTGATCGGCATGTACACATCGTTGGTGCCGAGCAGGCGCACGCTGTCGATCGCGCCCATGATGGTCGACACACCCATGGTGTGCAGCACCAGTTGCCGATGGGTGAAGTACACACCTTTCGGGTTGCCGGTCGTGCCGGTGGTGTAGAACGTGGTGGCGACCGAGTTTTCGTCGAAATCCTGGAAGTCATACTGCGGACTCGCGGCGGCCAGCAGTTGCTCGTACTCGCCGACCAGGTTCGGCAGGTCGGCGGTCTTCTCTGGCAGATCGGTCAGCAGCAGGGTTTTCTCCACCGTGGTCAGGTGCGGCGCGATGGCCTGGTACAGCCCGACGAACTCACTGTTGACCAGCACAAAGCGGTCCTCGGCGTGGTTCATGGTGTAGAGGATCTGCTCCGGCGACAGGCGCACGTTGATGGTGTGAATCACCGCGCCGATCATCGGAATGGCGAACATGCATTCCAGGTAGCGATGGCTGTCCCAGTCCATCACCGCCACAGTGTCACCCGCCTTCACCCCGGCCGCCGTCAACACGTTGGCCAGCCGCGCCACGCGCTCGATCAGGGTCGGATAGCTGTAGCGCAACTGGTCTCGGTAGATGATCTCGCGGGTTTTCTCGTAACGGGCGCCGGACATCAGCAGCCGTTTGATCAGCAATGGATACTGGTAGGCCCCATCGGCCGGGGGAATGACGCGAGTCTGCAACATATGAATCCCTTTTCTGGCTGCACGGTGTTGGCGTAGAGAGCGTAACTCTAGAGCCGTTATACCCCAGCCAAATCAGCCAAAGGAATGATTTGCACAGCCGTACAAATGCTAGCTTTGCGCCAGCATTTGTCGCTATTCAGCTCCACTCAGGCGGCTTGTCCTACAGCTGCTTCGGAGGGTGTACGTGGGAAACCTACGGCAGCGAGGAACGTCAACGCACCAAAACCCGCCAGAATCAGGTAAAGCCCGACGAAACCATAGCGCGGCTCGACGTAGGCAATCAGCGGAATCGCCGTTGCACTGGCACCGAACGACAGGCAGTAACGCAGGGCGAACACCCGGGATTGCCACTGCGGTGCAACGAAATTGGCGACCATCGAGTCGTTCACCGTGACCTGGCCGAACACCACGAACATGAACGCCGCCCCGAGCACGATCACTGCCCAGCCATCGACATAGGCCATGCCGTATAACAGCGGTGCCTGAAACAGCGTGAGCACCAGAAACGGCCATTTCAGACTGACCCGGTGCAGCACCTGCCCGATGCTCAACTGCGCCACCGCGCCGAAGGCATACGCCAGGCTGACCACCACGCCAAGGGTTTGCGGCGAGGCGAACAGGTCATGCAAACGCTCCTGAAACAGCTTCGGATAGGTCATGGTGGTGGCGTTGAACACCACACCACCGGTGGCAGTCGCCAGCGCCAGCACAGCGAACACGATGATCATCGAAATCCGCTGACCGGCAGCACCTTTGAGGGCGGTGTGCGGACGCTGCGGGATCGGCTCTTCACGCACCTGCAAGGCAAAACAGAACCCCAGCACGATCGCCACCCCGCCCGGTAACACAAAGGCCGAGCGCCAGCCGAATTGCGCCACCAGCAACCCGGTGAGCAGTGCCGAAAACGCCACGCCGAGATTGCCCCACATGCCGTTGATGCCGATTTCCCGGCCACGGTTCTGCGCGTAGGCCACCAGCATCGCGGTCCCCACCGGGTGGTAGATCGCCGCGAAAATGCCGATCAGGGTCAGCCCGATTACCAGCATCGTCGGGCTGCTGCTCAACCCGGTGAAGATCGCCGAGGCGCCGATGCCAAAGAAAAACACCAGCATCATCTGCCGCCGGCTCCAGTGATCACCCAGCCAGCCGGCCGGTAGCGAACAGGCACCGAAGGCAATGAAGCCGCCCAGTGACAGACCGATCAGCGCGGCGTAATCGAGGCCAAAGGCCTGGGTCATGCCGAGCACGGCGGCGGGAAAAATCAGCATGAACATGTGATCGATCACATGGGCAGCGTTGACGTAGCGTATGACGTTTCGGGATTGATTCATGGCAGCACGCTTGGGTGTGTTGTGGGCGGATTGTGATGAGCGGCCTATGCTAAATTGGCGAAAAAGCGCATATCTGCCATTCAGGTCATCAAACCCGACATGTTGATCAGTCATTTCGAACACGGCCCCGTGAGCGCCTATCCCCGGGATTATCTGGACGGTGCCCACCAACCACTGCACCTGCACCGCGAAGCGCAGTTGCTGTATGCCGTCAGAGGGATCATGCGCGTGGTCACCGATCTCGGTGCCTGGGTGATTCCGCCGAGCCGCGCGGTATGGATTCCGCCGCAGGTCGCGCACGAGATTTTCATGTCCGGCGATGTGCAGATGCGCTCGCTGTTCATCGCCCCCGAACTGTCACCGGCCAGCCTGCAACAGTGCTGCGTGCTGGCAGTGACGCCGCTGTTGCGCGAGTTGATCCTGCGCGCCGTGCAGGGTCCACCGCATGCGGACAATCCGTTGATCCAGCAATTGATGCTGGAAGAACTGGCCGGGCTGGAAAACCTGCCGCTGCACATTCCGATGCCCACTGACCGGCGCCTGCAAAACATCTGCCTGGCCTTGCTGCACACCCCCGATCACCCCAACACCCTAGAAGACTGGGCGCAGCAGGTCGGCGCCAGCTCGCGCACTCTGGCGCGGCTGTTCCAGCGACAACTGAAGATGAGTTTCAACGCCTGGCGCCAGCAACTGCGCCTGATGGAAGCCCTGCCGCGCCTGCTCGCCGGGGACAGCGTGCAAAGCGTGGCACAGGATTTGGGTTACGGCAGCGCGCGGGCGTTCAGCGCGATGTTTCGCCGTTTGCTCGGGGACAATCCTCGGGAATATCTGCATACCCTGAGCAAGCTGAGCGAACTCGTGTAGGAGCTGTCGAGTGAAACGAGGCTGCGATCTTTTAATCCTCAAAGACAAGATCAAAAGATCGCAGCCTGCGGCATCTCCTACAAGTGAGTGTTGGTCAATGCATCTCGGTGAACGCGAGTTTCACGCCGATGGCGATCAGCACCGCGCCCATGGTGCGGTCGAACCAGTGCCCCATGCGGGCGAAGCCGGCGCGCACGCGTTGCTGGCTGAACAGCATCGCCACCAGGCAAAACCAGATCGCAGTCGCAACGGCGAGGTAAACCCCGTACCCGGCCTGCACCGCCAGCGGGGTGTGCGGGTTGATCACCACGGTGAACAACGACAGGAAGAACAGCGTGGCTTTCGGGTTCAGGCCGTTGGTGACGAAACCCGAAGTGAAAGCGCCGCGCGCAGTACGCACACCGGCTTCCTTGTGCAGGTCATCGGTAACGGTTGGCGCCGGTTGCGCGCGCAAGGCCTTGAAGCCGATGTACAGCAGGTAAGCGGCGGCGGCCCATTTCAAGGCGTTGAACAGCACGATCGATTGCGACACGATCAGGCCAATGCCCAGCAGCGAATAACCCACGTGCAGGAAAATCGCCGAGCCCACGCCCAGCGCGGTCCAGGTGCCGGCGCGTCGACCATGGGTCACGCTCTCGCGCACCACCACGGCAAAGTCAGGGCCGGGGCTGGCCACGGCCAACAGATGGATCAGTGCAACGGTCAAGAACTCGGTCCAGTACATGGGGGCTCCACTTTAATGAGTAAAAACAATTCATCAACTGGCTCAAACCCTGTGGCGAGGGAGCTTGCTCCCGCTCGGCTGCGCAGCAGTCGTAAAACCTGAAACACCGGTGTGCCTGACACAGTACGGTGAATGGGTTTGGGTCTGCTTCGCAGCCCAGCGGGAGCAAGCTCCCTCGCCACAGGGTATTGCGGGCGCTGTGCGTAACCAATTGCTTCATCTGGTAGGCTCGGCAGATTACGCCTTCCGTTCACCGCACAAAAGGTACAGTTGATGAGCAATCCGCACCGCGCCGTATTCCTCGATCACCCGTCTCTGGATCTCGGCGACCTCGACCTCAGCCCGTTGCGCGCCTGCTTCAGCGATCTGCAACTGTTCGCCCAGACCTTGCCCGAACAGGTCAGCGAGCGCTTGCAGGGTGCCAGCGTGGCGATCACCAACAAGATCCGCATCGACGCCGCCGCGATGGCCGCCAACCCGGACCTGAAGCTGATCCTGATCACCGCCACCGGCACCAACAACGTCGATCTGGAAGCGGCCCGCGCCCACGGCATCACCGTGTGCAACTGTCAGGGTTACGGCACGCCGTCGGTGGCGCAACACACGATCATGTTGCTGCTCAACCTTGCCACGCGCCTGGCCGACTACCAGAAAGCCGTCGGCGAAGGTCGCTGGCAGCAAGCCAAACAGTTCTGCCTGCTGGACTACCCGATCGTCGAACTGGAAGGCAAAACCCTTGGCCTGCTCGGTCACGGCGAGCTCGGCGGCGCGGTCGCGCGACTGGCCGAAGCGTTTGGCATGCGCGTACTGCTCGGGCAGATTCCCGGCCGCCCTGCCCGCCCGGACCGTCTGCCGCTGAACGAATTGCTGCCGCAGATCGACGCCCTGACCCTGCACTGCCCACTCAATGAACACACCCGCCACTTCATCGGTGCCCGCGAACTGGCGTCGATGAAGCCCGGCGCGTTTGTGGTCAACACCGCCCGGGGTGGCTTGATCGATGAACAGGCCTTGGCCGATGCGTTGCGCAACGGTCACCTCGGCGGCGCGGCCACCGATGTGCTCAGTGTCGAGCCGCCGGTCAACGGCAATCCATTGCTGGCCGCCGACCTTCCACGGCTGATCGTCACCCCGCACAACGCCTGGGGCAGTCGCGAGGCGCGGCAACGCATCGTCGGCCAATTGACCGAAAACGCCCAAGCGTTCTTCAGCGGTACAGCGCTGCGGGTCGTCAGTTGATAAACTGCGGCACTTTTTTTTCAAGGAGCAGTTATGGATCCGCGCAGTGAAGTACTGCTTCGTCAGGCCGAGTTATTCCAGGGTTCGCTGTTGTTGGCCGGTTTGCCTGCCGATGATCTGCTCGGGCGCCTGCCCAATGCGTTCGGCTGGTGCTGGCACGCCGGCGATCAGGCCGCACTCGATGCACGCTTCGAGGGTCGCAGCCATTTTGGCGTGAACGTGCCGGAGCGCGAGTTCGACAGCGCCGTGGTGTTCTTGCCCAAGTCCAAGGATCTGACCGATTACATCCTCAACGCCGTGGCTGCGCGTCTGGCCGGGCGTGAGGTGTTTCTGGTCGGCGAAAAACGCAGCGGCATCGAGGGCGCATCGAAACAGCTCAACCCGTTCGGCAAGCCGCGCAAGCTCGACAGCGCGCGCCACTGCCAACTGTGGCAGGTCACCGTGGCCAACGCGCCGCAAGCCAAATCCCTGGAAAGCCTGGCGCAGACCTATGAGCTGCCACTGGCCGAAGGCCCGTTGAAAGTCATCAGCCTGCCGGGTGTGTTCAGCCATGGTCGCCTGGATCGCGGCAGCGCCCTGCTGCTGGAGCATCTGGACAAACTGCCGAGCGGCCATCTGCTCGATTTCGGCTGTGGCGCGGGCGTGCTGGGGGCGGCGGTCAAACGGCGTTATCCGCACAATCAAGTGACCTTGCTCGACGTCGATGCCTTTGCTGCCGCCAGCAGTCGCCTGACGTTGGCGGCCAACGGACTGGAAGCCGAAGTGATCACCGGTGACGGTATCGACGCCGCGCCGATGGGTTTGAACGCGATTCTGAGCAACCCGCCGTTCCATGTCGGGGTGCACACCGATTATTTCGCCACCGAGAACTTGCTGCGAAAAGCAGCCAAACATCTGAAAAACGGCGGCGAACTGCGGCTGGTGGCGAACAGCTTCCTGAAGTATCAACCGCTGATCGAAGAGCACTTGGGCGTGTGTGCGATCAAGGCCGAAGGCAATGGTTTCCGGATTTACCGGGCCAAGCGCGGCTGAAAATTAGCACTTGCCGAATGGATTCTGCCTAGGCAGAATCCGCTCCGTCCTAGGGGAGTAGTCTCCCACGAGCGCCAAGCTCGTCCGGCATACGTCAACATACTTGATCCTCAGATCATGGCGTATGCGACCCAAGCGTCCGCACCAGACGGATCGCAGGGTTTGACAAGACCTATGACACGCACACCTTACCCGGGGCGGGAAGGCTGTACGTGTCATAGCCGTGTCGACCCGCCCCTTAGGAAAATCCTGATGCTGGACTCGTTACTCGTTCCCACCGCAATCGTTGCCTTGGCCGAAATCGGCGACAAGACGCAACTGCTCGCGCTGATTCTCGCCGCTCGCTTTCGCAAACCCTGGCCGATCATTGCCGGTATCGTCGCCGCGACCCTGGCCAACCACGCGGCAGCCGGTGCGGTCGGCGCCTGGTTCGGCAGCTTCTTCTCCGATTCGGTGCTGCACTGGATTCTTGCCGCAAGCTTCACCGCCACTGCGCTGTGGACGTTGGTCCCGGACAAGATGGACGACGATGAAGCCAGCACCGCACGCAAGTTCGGCCCGTTCCTGACCACGCTGATTGCGTTCTTCCTCGCGGAAATCGGTGACAAGACCCAGATCGCCACCGTGATGCTGGCGGCGCAATACCCTGAGTTGTGGCTGGTGATCATTGGCACCACGGCGGGCATGTTGATTGCCAACGTGCCGGTGGTCCTGGCGGGTAACTTTGCCGCGGAGAAACTGCCGCTGACGCTGATCCGTCGCCTGGCGGCTTCGGCATTCCTGATTCTGGCGATCGTTGCGGTGTACAAGGCGATGCAGAGCAGTGGCTGGGTTTAACCCCTGCGCCTGAGCCTTGCACATCATTGTGGCGAGGGAGCTTGCTCCCTCGCCACAAAAACAAGGCCCCTTTTGCCCCGACTATCTATCAGGACTTCGGGGCTTTTTCGTAAAGCGGCATCACTTTCGGAATCGCTGCCTGCAACGAGGCGATCCGGCTGGACGACGCCGGGTGAGTGCTCATGAATTCCGGCGGTGCGCCTTCCGAGGCCTTGCTCATCTTGTTCCACAAGGTGATCGCCGCATTCGGGTTGTACCCGGCGCGGGCGGCCAGTTCGAGGCCGATCAAGTCGGCTTCGTTTTCGTTGGCACGGCTGTTGGGCAAGGTCATGCCGTAGTTGGCCACGGTGTCGGCCAGCGCCAGGCTGTCCTGACCCAGACCGAGCAACGCACCGGCACCCTGCTTGGCCATTTCAATCCCGTAGGCTTTGGACATCGCTTCACGACCGTGCTCGCGCAGGGCATGGGCGATTTCATGGCCCATCACCGCGGCGATCTCATCGTCGGTCAGCTTCAGGCTGTCGATCAGCCCGGTGTAGAAAATGATCTTGCCGCCAGGGCCGCAGTTGGCGTTTAGCTCATCGCTCTTGATCAGGTTGACCTCCCACTGCCATTGGGCGGCATCGGGGCGGAAATTCGGCGCCTGGGCGATCAGGCGGTTGGCAATGGCCTGAACCCGCTTGGCCTCCGGGCTGGTCTTGTCCAGTACGCCTTTGCTCGACGCCTCGCCAACGGTCTTCTGATAGGACTGGGCATACATCTGGTCGACCTCTTGCGAGGACAGCATGCTGAACATGTACTGCTTGCGCTCCACCCCTACGGCTCCGCCGCTGGTGGTGTTGACCGACTGACAACCGGCCAGCAACAGCGCTGCGCTCAGTGCACTTACAACCAATGTCTTGTTCATTCAAAAGCTCCCTGAAAACATGCCGCGTATCCTAGGCGGGTAATTGTATCGGCGCCAGATACAACAGACGTGTTGCAGTGTCTTTCGGATGTTTCCCACTTCTGCTGTCGTAAAAAATTCACAGCGCCCGGCAGACCCGCCACCACTGCGTCGCGCACCGATCCATTTGCGACATGCCCCGCTCTTTGTTCCGCTCGGCACTCATGGCGCAATGCCCGCTGCCGATACAACAGCGCAGACGTCCTCTTGCGTGCGGAGCTCCCATGAAGTTCAAGTCGATCCAGTTTTCCGTCGCCGCCCTGGCCGGCGCCATCGTCCTCAGCGTGGTCGCCGCGCTGGTGCTGTACGCGCTGTTTTCCGGCGCCCGCACCCAAGAGATGGTGCAACAGCGCACTCAGGCGCAGTTCGAGCAAGTCATCGAACAACGCCTGACCTCCTTGGCGCAGACTCAGGTCAGCCAGATCCAGCGCGAACTCGAAGCGCCGCTGCTGATTGCCGGCGGCCTGGTGCGGGTCAACGCCCTGCTCGGCACGCCGGGCACCGATGGCCAGCCGCGCCTGACCGTCAGCCGCGAACAACTGATCAGCCTGATCAAAGAGAACGTCGAAAAGAACCCGAAGATTCTCGGCACTTACATCGGCTGGGAAAAAAACGCCCTTGATCACAACGACGCCGCCTACGTCGGCACCAGCGTGGTCGGCATCGACTCGGCCAACGGGCGCTTCCTGCCGTGGTGGTTCCGCAATGACGACGGCACCCTCGGCCTGGATAAACTGGTGGACGTCGACGACCAGAAAGTCCTGTCCACCGGCGTGCGCGCCAGCGAGTACTACCTGTGCTCGAAAGAGAGCAAGAAATCCTGCGTGATCGACCCGGCGCCCTACAAGGTCGGCGACAAGGTCGTCATGCTCGCTTCATTCATTGAGCCGATCATGCTCAATGGCACCTTCCAAGGCATCGTCGGCGCCGACCTGTCGGTGAACTTCATCCAGGAAATGCTCCTGGGCGCCAACCAGAAACTCTACAGCGGCGCCGGGCAAATGGCCCTGATCGGCGGCAATGGCCGGATCGTTGCCTACACCAAGGACCCAAGCAAATTCGGTGAGAAGGTCAGCGACATTCTCGACGCCGAGCAAATCGCCAACCTGGCCAACCTCAAGCGCGGCGAAGTCACTTATTCCGTCAACAAGGACAAGGGCCGCATCGAACTGTACCTGCCGTTCGGCATCGGCCAGACCGACGCGCGCTGGACGCTGATGCTGCAACTGCCGCTCAACGCGGTGATGGCCGATCTGCAGAAACTCCAGGGCGACCTCGACGCCCAGCGCAAATCCGACACCTTCGGCATGGCCATGGTCGGTCTGATCATCGCCGCCATCGGTCTGCTGGTGATCTGGCTGGTGGGTCACGGTATCGCCCGACCGCTCAAACAAATGGTCGCCATGCTTGATGACATCGCCAAAGGTGAAGGCGATCTGACCCGTCGTCTGAGCAGTGATCGCAGTGATGAACTGGGTTCGATTGCCAAGGGCTTCAACACCTTCCTCGCCAAGTTGCAGGCGATGATCACGCAGGTGGTGACGTCAGTGCAGAGTGTCAGCGACTCCTCCGAACACACCGCCGACATCGCCATTCGCACCAACATCGGCATTCAGAAACAGATGGCCGAGATCGATCAGGTCGCCACCGCGGTGCAGGAGATGACCGCGACCGCGCAAGACGTGGCGCGCAACGCCACCCAGGCGGCGCAAGCCGCCAGTCACGCGGATCAGGCCGCCGGCCAGGGCATGCAGATTGTGCGGGACACGTCGAATTCGATCGGCGTGCTGGCGGTGGAAATCGGCAAGGCCGTGGAAGTGGTACAGACCTTGGCCAAGGACAGCGAAAACATCAACGCGATCCTCACCGCGATTCGCGGGATCGCCGAGCAGACCAACCTGTTGGCACTGAACGCGGCGATCGAAGCGGCGCGGGCCGGCGAACAGGGTCGCGGCTTTGCTGTGGTAGCGGACGAGGTGCGCAATCTGGCGCAGAAAACCCAAAAGGCCACCGAAGAAATCCAAAGCATGATCCAGCAATTGCAACAGGGCACCCGCGATGTGGTGCGGGTCATGGAAGACAGCCAGAACCGCACCGACGAAAGCGTGCTGCACGCCGCGAAAGCCGCTGAAGCGCTGGAGACGATTACCCAGGCGGTGTCGGTGATCAACGACATGAACACGCAGATCGCCAGTGCGGCGGAAGAGCAGAGCGCGGTGGCTGACGATATCAACCGCAACGTGATCAATATCGGTCAGGTGGCCAATGAAGTGGCAGGCGGCGCGGATGAGTCGAGTTCGGCGAGTGCCGGCCTGACCAAACTGGCGGAGCAGCAGCGGCGGTTGATCAATCAGTTCAAGGTTTGACGTCGAAGGCTAAAAGTCAAAAGCTCCCCCTCACCCTAGCCCTCTCCCAAAGGGAGAGGGGACTGATTGGGGGATATTTCAGAATTACACCGACCTTAGAGATATACGCTGAATCCCTAATCAACTCGGTGCATCACGTCGGTGGATCGCTCAAGACACCTCGGTCAGTCCCCTCTCCCTCCGGGAGAGGGCTAGGGTGAGGGGCTTTTGATCTGCTGCTAGGCTGGGGTCAGGCACTCCGGCCCATTGAGCTTCGGATCATTGATCAGATTCGCCAACACCCGCTCGCGCAACGCCGCCGGCTCACTGGCGAGCAAGCCCTGCAGCACATGCAGCGGCGTCTCGGGATCGAGCCAGGCGGCCTGCCCCGCTTCATCGAGAATCAGCGGCCGGCGCTGACTGGCCGCCGGCTGAGTGATGACGGCGGTACTCAGCCACACCTGCTCCTGCACCGGATACGCTTCCCAGATCGCCGCGAAAAACAGCGAAGAGCCCTCCCCCGGCGTCAGCCAGTACGGGCGTTTGCGCACGCTGCCACGCCATTCGTAGAAACCGTTGGCCGGCAACAGGCAGCGACGCAGGCGCAGCGCCTCGCGGAACATCGGTTGCTCGGCCACGGTTTCGGCCCGAGCATGCGCCGGTGTTTTCGACAGATCGGTCAGCCACGGCGGCGTCAGCCCCCAACGGGCGCGGGCCAGCGAGCGCTGGCCGTCGGCCTCGGCGCGCAGCATCAACACCGAATCATTGGGGGAAATGTTCCACTGCGCCTGTTGATCGGCGGGAAAACCAGGCAGGGCCGCGAAGTCGCGGTTCCAGCGAAACAGGGCATAACGTCCACACATGGGGCAACACGACTCAGAAGTAAAACGAACGTCAGCCTAACAGACCAGCGTCCCGGGGAAGCTCTCCGGTTCATCGCCGGGCAGCGGCAGCGCGGCATTGTACGCGGTGATCAGTTCGCGGGCGTACTCGGCCTGATCGTTATCGACCGACAGGCCGAGCAGCCCAAAAATCGGCAACTCCCCCGTGCCGCCGAGCAGATCCCGGCCCACCAGATGGGCCTCGATGCCTTCGCTGGCGAGCATGCCCTTGAGCATCTCGCCTTCCATCAGGTTTTCCGGCTCGTAGATTCGCTGCATGGGCGCCCCCTCACTCGTTTTCGCTGCGGACTTCGAGCAACCATTCATGACCATCGGTTTGCAACACGAAAGTGATCGGGCGGCAACACACATGGCAATCTTCGATATAAGTCTGATCCCCTGCCGACAAATCCAAAAATGCGTCGTTTGGTTCCCCACAATAAGGACATTCGTAGCGCTCGGTTTCCAGCATCGCGGTCTCCCAGGTGACTTGTGCGTATAATCGCCGGTCTATTTGCAGGGCTATTTTTGTCTGGCTACTTTTTCAGACCGTGCCCCGTTGGTTTTCGATCAAAACCTTTACTTACCCTAGCCGTTTCCAACAAGAGAGCATGATGGGCGAATTCGATGCCATCCGACCTTACGACGACAGCGAAGTACCTGCGGTACTGGCAAGACTGCTCGGCGACAAGGCGTTTCTAGATATCCTCACCCACTTCCGCTTCCCGCGTTTTGCCGGTGCCTTCGGCTGGATGCTCAAACCACTTATAGCCCATCGGCTGCGTCGTGAGTTTGCCGACGTCAATTCGGTGGCAACGTTGCAGGACAAAGTCGAGTTCTACGTCGACCACACCATCGAGCGCGCCACTGATGGCGTGACCTACACCGGTGTCGAGCAATTCAAGTCCGGCAGCGCCTATCTGTTCATCGCCAACCACCGCGACATCGTGATGGACCCGGCCTTCGTCAACTACGCGGTGTACCACGCCGGCCTGCCGACCCCGCGCATCGCGATCGGCGATAACCTGCTGCAGAAGCCTTTTGTCAGCGACCTGATGCGTCTGAACAAGAGCTTTATCGTGCACCGCTCGATCACCGGCCGCCGCGAGAAAATGGCCGCGTATCAACTGCTGTCGGCGTACATCAACCACTCGATCCGCAATGACTGCGCTTCGATCTGGATCGCCCAAGCCGAGGGCCGGGCCAAGGACGGCGACGACCGTACCGAGTCGGCGATCCTCAAGATGTTCCACATGAGCCGCAAGGACGAGCCGTTCGGCGAGGTCATCCAGTCGCTGAACCTGACCCCAGTGTCGATCAGCTACGAATACGACCCGTGCGACCAGGCCAAGGCCCGCGAGCTGTACATCCGCGCCACCACCGGCACTTACGCCAAGGCGCCGGGTGAGGATGACGTGAGCATTGCCAAGGGCATCACCGGCTACAAGGGCCGGGTGCACGTGAACTTCGCCGCGCCGATCACTGAATTGTTCGAAGACACCAAGCAGTTGGCGATCGAAATGGACAAGCAGATTCTCGGCGGATATCGCTTGTTCCCGGTGCATTACCTGGCGTACGCGCAGTGGGCGGAGGCTGATCCGCAACTGAATGTGCCGAAAGCCGCCGAGGTGTTCCCGGCCGAGGAACTGGCCAAGGCGCAGGAAGAATGGCAGAGCCGCCTGGATGCCTGCCCTGAAGAACACCGTCCGTACCTGGTGCTGCAATATGCGACGCCGGTGCGCAATCAGTACCGGGTCAAGGCTGGGTTGCCGTTGTAAGCACTTTCCACTCGACGCAAAAACGGCGCCCTCGGGGCGCCGTTTTTTATCTGATTCAATCAAACCTTGTGGCGAGGGAGCTTGCTCCCGCTCGGCTGCGCAGCAGTCGCAAAACCACATCACGCGGAATACCTGAAAAACCGCGTTTACCTGAATCGGGGCCGCTGTGCAGCCCAGCGGGAGCAAGCTCCCTCGCCACAAGGGGTTGTGCTGCCCTTAGAAGCGGGTGCTGATCCAGGAGACGATCAGTGCCAGACCCAGGCAGGCAAACCCGAAACGATAGAAAAACCGGTTCATGCGCAGCGTCGCCCAATCGAGGATTGGCTCGGCGTTAGGTTGCGCCTGACGCTGAGCAGCAATGCTGGCCATCGCGCGCTGTTCACGACGGCGGGTCGCGTGCAGCAGCCAACTGCCCGGGAAGGCCAACGCCAGTGCCAGCAGGTTGATCAATTTGGCGGGATGGGCGGTAAACAGCGTCATCAAGTGCAGCGACATCACAGACCTCGGAACTGAATCGGTGTGGCAGACGCCCGATCGACGACTGCGGCGCGGATTCTACCGAAACCCTCCGCCACCACCCTACCCTTTACGACAAATAACCTGACAATCGACCGATGGCTGCCCTGTGTCACGGCATCGTCATTTACATCGGCCACCATGCGCGCCTCGAAACACACATGGAACGCGACATGCTCCACGCTGAAAACCAGGATCGCCTGTACCTCATCACCCCGACCGACGAACAACAAAGCCTCGTCGGCAGCCTCGCCTTCAATGTCCAGGATCGCCACTGGCTGGTGTATTGCGCGCTTGGCGGGCATCAGCATGCGGATTTGCCCGAGACCGACCTGCTGACCGGCGTGAGTGTCCTCGACTTCTACTCCCAGGCCGCTTGAGCAACACCGCCCCCCCGTAGGAGCTGCCGCAGGCTGCGATCTTTTGACTTTGATTTTCAAAAACAGGATCAAAGGATCGCAGCCTGCGGCAGCTCCTACAGAGGATTAGCGGGAAATCAGTGGACATGAAAAAGCCCGGGGCCATCACTGGCACCGGGCTTTTTTCACATCAGCCGCACAGCTTACTCGGCGAGGATCTGACCCACGGTCGGGTCCTTGAACAGACGGGTCAAGGCATCGCTCAACACGTCGCTGACCAGCTTGGTATTGGTTTCCTGGTTCGGCGCCATGCCGAAACGCTGGTCCAGCGAAGCGCCGTAGCGACCGCTGTAGCGACGGTTGCCGCTCTGCACGTCGGAACGGAAGGTCGCGCCGATGGTGGCCTCGGTCACGTACATGCCTTCTTTCGGCGACTGATATTTGAGCTCGGTCAGGGTCACGGTCAGTTGCGGCGCGTTCATCGCGTTGCTGGTCGGGGTGAAGCCGAGCAGACGCACGGCGGCTTCAGCCTGCGCCTGCAGCTTTGGCAGGATCTGCTCGCGCTG
This sequence comes from Pseudomonas sp. 86_A, assembly GCF_017491705.1. Taxonomy (NCBI): domain Bacteria; kingdom Pseudomonadati; phylum Pseudomonadota; class Gammaproteobacteria; order Pseudomonadales; family Pseudomonadaceae; genus Pseudomonas; species Pseudomonas sp. 86_A. The sequence goes on from NZ_JAFGYS010000010.1 coordinate 221,420, forward strand.
CACGGTGATAGCGCTGGTTTCCGGGTACAGGCCGCCACGGGTGCCGAGGGTTGGCGACGGACGACCGTCGACCACGCGCACCACCACTTGCTGGCCATGGCCGACCGGCGCCAGCTGCGTGGTCAGCTTCGGTTCCGGGCTCAGTTGTTGCGGGCTGTGGGCGCAGCCAACCAGGGTCAAACTGGTCACAGTGATCAAACCGAACAACAGGCGTTGCAACATGCTCTTTTCTCCAGAATCAGGCACAAACAGGCCGGCAGTATAGCGGTGGGCCACTGCGGGTAACCAGCACCCGACAGTGAATACTGAAATGTCTGACAAACCCTGGGGAATGCGGTTCCTGTCACACATTATTCACCCGGCATACACGCTCATGTCACGGCGCGTTGGCAACCTTGCAATCAGTCCCCCACAAGGTACTCAATCATGCGCTATCTGATCTCGTTGTTCGCCCCACGCCCATTGCACCGCTGCTTCGCCCTGCTCGACCGCAACGGTCATTGCCAGGCGTTCAAGCAGTGCAGCCTGCAACCGATGGGCGATGGCTGGGTGGAAATCGAAGAAATCCGTCTTAACTGGTTGCACCAGCCACTGCCTGCCAGTGCCCGCGTCATAGCGTCGCAGCCTCGCGCACGGGTGCAAGCGATGTTGAGCATCTGACCGGATGCCTAATAAAAGTCATTAAACTCGACCAACTGCCCGCATTTCTTCGATACAATCTCCCCCCGATTATAAGGACGTCTCCTGATCGGGCCTCGCAACACCGTCAATGCCCAGGCATTGGCACTCAAAATCGCCCACAGAGAGCCGCCCACACAGATCGAGTGAAGTTGGCGCGCTTGCCTGTTCTTCCGGCAAAACCCCGCTTTTCGCGAATCTGCAGAGCTGTCATACGCTCGGCCACCGCGTTGTTTTGCCCTTGCGGGCACGGTGCCAGGCTGGGACAGCCCTTTTTTGAGGTTCACGTCTTCAAAAGAGCGTGAAAAAAACGGGTTTTCACAACTTCACAAGAGTGTGGCGAGCAAATGAATAGTTTTGCGTCTGAACATGCACCATTAGCGTCTGAAACAGCCCAACGACACAGGACCGGGGATACCTCGAACATCGGAGCCTGAAGCCTGTCCGCTACGGATTTGGTTGCACAAAACGGATGTCTCGACCATAAGTCGAATTGCCAGCCGCGTGCTGAAATGAGTTCATTGAGCTCTTGAAGCCAGGCCGCATGCATCCGTCGAAGTTGCGAAAAATTGCGAAGATTCGGACATGGCGAACCTGACCACCGTTACCTGGGGCATCACTGACCTGTCCCGGAACGCCTGGCAGCCATGCCGACAATTTGGTGCTGCAGATTTTGGAGACGCGTTAAATGGCGCATAACGAAGCAGTCGACGTAGTTCTGGTTGGGGCAGGCATCATGAGTGCCACCCTGGCAGTACTGCTCAAAGAGCTCGACCCGGCGATCAAGCTGGAAGTCGTCGAGTTGATGGATTCCGGGGCGGCGGAGAGTTCCAACCCGTGGAACAATGCCGGTACCGGCCACGCCGGCCTGTGCGAGCTGAACTACACCCCGCAGGCGGCCGACGGCAGCGTCGACATCAAGAAAGCCGTGCACATCAACACCCAGTTCGAAGTGTCCAAGCAGTTCTGGTCGTACCTGACCAAGAAAGGCACCTTCGGCTCGTGCAAATCCTTCATCAGCCCGGTGCCGCACCTGAGCTTCGTCCAGGGTGACAAAGGCGTGTCGTTCCTCAAGGAACGCTTCAACGTGCTGCACAAGCACCACGCCTTCGCCGACATGGAATACACCGAAGACAAGGCCAAGATGGCCGAGTGGATGCCACTGATGATGCCGGGCCGTTCGCCGGACGAAGTGCTGGCCGCCACCCGCGTGATGAACGGCACCGACGTCAACTTCGGCGCCCTGACCAATCAGTTGCTCAAGCACCTGACCAGCGCTCCCGACACCCAGGTCAAATACTGCAAGCGTGTGACCGGCCTGAAGCGTAACGGCAGCGGCTGGACCGTCAGCATCAAGGACGTCAACAGCGGCAGCAGCCGTGAAGTCGACGCCAAATTCGTCTTCCTTGGCGCGGGCGGCGCGGCGTTGCCGCTGCTGCAAGCTTCGGGTATCGAAGAAAGCAAAGGCTTCGGCGGCTTCCCGATCAGTGGCCAGTGGCTGCGTTGCGACAACCCGGAAGTGGTCAAGCACCACCAGGCCAAGGTCTACAGCCAGGCAGCGGTGGGTTCGCCACCGATGTCCGTGCCGCACCTGGACACTCGTGTAGTCGACGGCAAGAAATCCCTGCTGTTCGGGCCATACGCCGGTTTCACCACCAAGTTCCTCAAGCACGGCTCCTTCATGGACCTGCCGCTGTCGGTGCGCGCAGGCAACATCGGGCCGATGCTGGCGGTGGCGAAAAACAACATGGACCTGACCAAGTATCTGGTCAGCGAAGTGATGCAGTCGATGGAGCAGCGCCTGGATTCCCTGCGCCGTTTCTACCCGGAGGCGAAAGCCGAAGACTGGCGTCTGGAAGTGGCCGGTCAGCGGGTACAGATCATCAAGAAAGACCCGAAAAAAGGCGGCATCCTGCAGTTCGGTACCGAACTGGTCGCGGCGAAAGACGGCTCCCTCGCCGCCCTGCTCGGCGCTTCCCCTGGTGCGTCGGTGACCGTTTCGATCATGCTGGAACTGATCGAGAAATGCTTCCCGGCCAAGGCCAAGGGTGAATGGGCTGCCAAACTGGCAGAAATCTTCCCGGCCCGCGAAAAAGTCCTGGAAACCGATGCTGCGCTGTATCGCAAGATCAACACGCAGAACAACATCGCGCTGGAACTGGTTGAAGAAAGCAGCGAGACCCCAAGCTTCGCTTGATCTCGCGGCGTAAAAAACGCCCCGTACTCAGTGAGTGCGGGGCGTTTTTTTTATGGCCAACATTTAAAACATCGACCCTTGTGGCGAGGGAGCTTGCTCCCGCTGGGCTGCGCAGCGGCCCCAAAACCTTATGAGCGCTGCGCACTCAAGCGGGAGCAAGCTCCCTCGCCACAGAAATTGATGTTAGCGAACAATCAGCTGCGAGCTTTTGCAATCAGCTCGATGTATTCCGGGGCATTTCGCTGATCCTTGATCAGGTCAACAAACGTCTGGCCCTGCTCATCCTTGCCATCCACGTCGTAACCGGCAGCCAAGAAGAACGTCAGGAAGCGCTCGAAATCGTCGATGCGCAGGCCACGGTAGGCCTTGACCAGTTTGTGCAGCGACGGCGAAGTGGCGTCGACCGGCTCAAAATCGAGGAACAGCTTGATCTGCTCATCGCCGATCTCGTCACCAATCACCTGTTTCTTATCTTTACGCATTGCCGACTCCAGCTCGCAGACATTACACGGGGCGGGCAGTTTACCCCTGCCCGGGCGCCAGGCTCAACGCGATCGAACGGCCCCGGTGTGCAAATCGGCCCAGATATGGCCGTTGGCGTAACTGAGGAACTGCACATACACGGTGTCATTGCGCAGCAGGTCGATCACCACCCGGTATTGCGCCAGCGGGTAATACAGCGTCAGGGTTTTGCTTTTATCGTCATAAACCGGTTTTTTCAGGCTTTTGCTTTCGCCATCGAAGTTGACCAAAACCTGGGTGATGGACGCGCCCTTGTTCAGGGATTTGCCCTTGAGGCGGATCATCAGCGAAGAGGTCACCGGAATCGGCTGTTGATTGGACTGGCGTTGCGCGCCGACCACCACCGAATAGTCGGTGACCTGCAGCAGCTGTTGCTGCTCGGGTTCGGCATCGCGCAGGGTCAGGTCGTCCGGCGGCAGAAATTGACTGTGCATCGGCGCGGCGGACAGCGGCAGGCTGAGGGCCAACAACAGGGCGGCAAGGCTGCGGATCAAGAGGCGCATGACAGGCTCCAGAGGCGGGGTCGAGCACTCTAGCATGGGCAATCCCCACGTCCAGACACCGCACGAACCTTGTGGCGAGGGAGCTTGCTCCCGCTGGGCGGCGAAGCGGCCCCAAACTCTGCAATCGCGGTTCATCAGGTAAACCACGTTGGCTGGATTTACGACTGCTGCGCAGCCGAGCGGGAGCAAGCTCCCTCGCCACAAGTGTGATTTGGATCGCGGGATTACATGCCTTTAACGGCAAAAATCCCGTTGGCGTTGCGCCAGTAGCCTTTGTAGTCCATGCCGTAACCGAAGATGTAGCGGTCAACGCATGGCAAGCCCACGAAGTCTGCTTTTAGGTCTGGACGTGCCTTGCGGTCGTGGTCCTTGTCGATCAGCACGGCAGTGTGCACTTTGCGCGCGCCGGCGTGTTTGCAGAAATCGATGATCGCGCCCAGGGTGTGACCTTCGTCGAGGATGTCGTCGATGATCAGCACGTCGCGGTCGATGAACGAAACTTCCGGCTTGGCTTTCCAGAACAGGTCGCCGCCGCTGGTTTCGTTGCGATAACGGGTGGCGTGCAGGTAGGACGCTTCCAGCGGGAACTGCAGGTGAGTCAGCAGTTTGCCGGAGAAGATCAGACCGCCGTTCATCACGCAGAACACCACCGGGTTGCTGTCGGCCAGTTGTTCGTTGATTTGTGCACCGACGCGGGCGATGGCGGCCTCGACTTCAGATTCGGTGTACAGGCAGTCAGCCTCTCGCATGATTTGACGGATATGCTCGAGATCAGCGGACATTGGCGCTCTCCAAGGGGTGGCGGAATTCGGAAAAGCGGCCAAAGGTACGCATCCAGCACGGCCGAATCAAGCATTTGTGGACTAACGTACTGTATGTCCTATAGGACATCACCCTCGGATAGATTAATCTAGGCCGGTTTTTTTGCCCGCCGCCGGAGTTTTTCCATGCCCATCCTCGAGATCCGCCATCCGCTGATCCGCCATAAACTCGGCCTGATGCGCCGCGCTGACATCAGCACCAAGAATTTCCGTGAGCTTGCTCAGGAAGTCGGCGCCCTGTTGACCTATGAAGCTACAAAAGACCTGCCCCTGGAAACCTACGATATTCCAGGTTGGTGCGGCACTGTGTCGGTCGAGAAAATCGCCGGCAAGAAGATCACCGTCGTGCCAATCCTGCGCGCCGGTATCGGCATGCTGGAAGGCGTGCTGAGCCTGATCCCGGGTGCCAAGGTTTCCGCTGTGGGCGTTGCCCGCAACGAAGAAACCCTGCAAGCGCACACCTACCTGGAAAAACTGGTTCCGGAAATCAATGAACGCCTGGCGATGATCATCGACCCGATGCTCGCCACCGGCAGCTCTATGGTTGCGACCATCGACCTGCTGAAAAAGGCCGGCTGCAAGGACATCCGCGCGATGGTGCTGGTTGCCGCGCCGGAAGGCATTGCTGCCGTAGAAAAGGCTCACCCGGACGTGACCATCTATACCGCCTCTATCGATGAACGTCTGAACGAACACGGTTACATCATCCCAGGGCTTGGCGATGCCGGTGACAAGATCTTCGGCACCAAGCAGAAGGACGCGTGAGCATGCAGCAAGAGTTCAACGATCCGCTCTGGCGCACGGTGCTGTCCGGCGCCCAGATGCTGTTCGTGGCTTTCGGCGCCCTGGTGCTGATGCCGCTGATCACCGGCCTTGACCCGAACGTGGCACTGTTTACCGCAGGTCTGGGGACGATCCTGTTCCAGATCGTCACCGGGCGTCAGGTGCCGGTGTTTCTCGCGTCGAGCTTCGCTTTCATCACCCCGATCATTCTCGCCAAGGGCCAGTTCGGCCTCGCCGCGACCATGGGCGGCGTGATGGCGGCCGGTTTCGTCTACACCTTCCTTGGCCTGGCCGTGAAGATCAAAGGCACCGGTTTCATTGACAGTCTGTTGCCGCCAGTGGTGATTGGTCCGGTGATTATCTCCATCGGCCTCGCCATGGCACCGATTGCCGCAAACATGGCGATGGGCAAGGCTGGCGATGGTGCAGAACTGATCCATTACCAGACCGCGATGATGATCTCGATGCCGGCGCTGCTGACCACGTTGATCGTGGCGGTGTTCGGCAAAGGCATCTTCCGCCTGGTGCCGATCATTTCCGGTGTGCTGGTCGGTTTTGCCATGTCGTTCTATTTCGGCGTGGTCGATACCGCGAAGATCGCTGCCGCGCCATGGTTCGCCCTGCCGCACTTCACCGCACCGGAGTTCAACTGGCAGGCGATCCTGTTCATCGTTCCAGTGGCCCTGGCGCCAGCGATCGAGCACATCGGCGGCGTGATTGCCGTCGGCAGCGTGACCGGCCGTGACTATCTGAAAAAGCCCGGCTTGCATCGCACCCTGCTCGGTGACGGTATCGCTACCACCGCCGCCGGCCTGTTTGGCGGCCCGCCGAACACCACCTACGCCGAAGTCACTGGCGCGGTGATGCTGACCAAGAACTACAACCCGAAAATCATGACCTGGGCGGCGATCTTCGCCATCACCCTGGCGTTCATCGGCAAGTTCGGCGCGCTGCTGCAAAGCATTCCGGTGCCGGTGATGGGCGGGATTCTGTGCCTGTTGTTCGGCTCGATCGCGGCGGTGGGCATGAACACCCTGATCCGTCACAAGATCGATCTGGGCGAAGCGCGCAATCTGGTGATCGTTTCGGTGACCCTGGTATTCGGTATCGGCGGTGTGCTGGTCGGCACCGGCACCGGTCCGGACGATTTCGGCCTCAAAGGCATCGCGCTGTGCGCGGTGGTGGCGATTGCGCTGAACCTGATTCTGCCGGGCAATGACAGCTGGAAGCACAAGAAGGCGGATGAGCCGCTGATCTAAAATCTGGCTCATTACCTGTGGCGAGGGAGCTTGCTCCCGCTTGACTGCAAAGCAGTCATAAACTCGGCAGATGCGGTATTGGTTTGAACCGCGTCCGCAGGGTTTGGGGCTGCTACGCAGCCCAGCGGGAGCAAGCTCCCTCGCCACAACAGCTACAGGGCCAGCGGCGCTCGTTCGCAGAGGGTTGCCAACGCCTTCGCCCATTGCGGGTCGTCATTCAGGCACGGCACCAGCACCAACTCCTCGCCCCCCGCTTCGCGGAATTGCTCCTTGCCGCGGTCGCCAATCTCTTCCAGTGTCTCGATGCAGTCGGCGACAAACGCCGGGCACATCACCAGAATCTTCTTCACGCCGCTTTTCGCCAGCTCATCGAGCCGCGCTTCGGTGTAGGGTTCGATCCACTTGGCCCGCCCCAGACGCGACTGAAACGACACCGACCATTTGCCCTCCGGCAAGCCCATGCGTTCGGCGAACAAGGCCGCCGTGCGCAGGCACTGAGCGCGGTAACAGGTCGCCAGCACGGCCGGCGAAGCGTTCTTGCAGCAGTCTTGATTCTTCAAGCAGTGATTGCCGGTCGGGTCGAGCTTGGTCAGGTGCCGCTCGGGCAAGCCGTGGAAGCTCAGCAGCAAGTGGTCGTAATCCTGCTGCAAATGCGGCTTGGCGCTTTGGACCAGAGCCTCTATGTATTCCGGCTGATCGTAGAACGGCTGCAACACCGAGAGCTGAACATCGAGCTTCTTCGCCTGGATCACGCGCTTCGCCTCTTCGATCACCGTAGTGGTCGTGCTGTCGGCGAACTGTGGATAAAGCGGCGCCAGCGTAATGCGTCTGTGCCCGGCCGCTACCAGCCTTGTCAGGCACGTTTCAATTGAAGGCTCGCCGTAACGCATTGCCAGGTCGACCGGGCCTTGCTTCCACTGCGCTTTCATCTGCTCTTGCAGACGACGGCTGAGCACCACCAGCGGCGAGCCCTCCTCCCACCAGATCGAGGCGTAGGCATGGGCCGATTGTTCGGGCCGCTTGATCAGAATCAGCGACACCAACAGACGCCGCACCGGCCATGGCAGGTCAATCACGTACGGGTCCATCAGAAATTGATTGAGGTAGCGGCGTACGTCGGCCACCGAGGTGGAGGCCGGCGAACCCAGGTTGACCAGAAGCAAGGCGTGATCGGTCATGCATCGTCCTATTTCAAAGGCGGCCGGAGAGATCATCCAGGGCCGCGCGCAAATCCGTGAACTGGAAAGTGAAACCCGCTTCCAGCAAGCGTGCCGGCATGGCCCGTTGGCCGCCCAGCAACAACAATGACATTTCGCCAAGCCCGACTTTCAGCGCCAGAGCCGGCATTGGCATGAACGCCGGACGGTGCAGCACGCTGCCCAGCGTCTTGGCAAACTCGCGATTGCGCACCGGGTTGGGTGCGCAGGCATTATAAGGACCGCTCGCCTGATTGCGGTGCAGAAGAAAATCAATCAGGGCGATTTGGTCCTCGATATGAATCCACGGCATCCACTGCCGACCATTGCCCAGAGGCCCGCCCAGCCCGAGTTTGAACGGCAGCAACAGCCGCGACAAAAAGCCCCCCTCCGCCGACAGCACCAGCCCGGTGCGCACCAGCACCACGCGGACGCCCTGGGCTTCGGCTCGCTGAGCCGTTTCTTCCCAGGCAATGCACAACTGGCTGGCGAAATCGTCGATCACCGGCGGCGAATCTTCGGTCAACTCGCGCTCACCGCCATCGCCATACCAGCCGATGGCCGAGCCGGAAATCAGCAACGCCGGTTTCTGCTCACGCGTTTCCAGCCAGGCCAGCAGGGTTTCGGTCAGGGTGATGCGGCTGCTCCACAACAGCGCCTTGCGCCGATGGGTCCATGGCCGATCGGCAATCGGCGCACCGGCCAGATTGATAATCGCGTCCAGCGGCTCGTCACCGAGGTCCTCCAGACGCGCGATGCCACGCACCTGTGCACCACAGATTTGCGCGACTTTTTCCGGACGCCGACTCCACACTGTCAGTTCATGCCCCTGCCCTGACCAGTGTCGGCAGAGCTGACGTCCTATCAAACCAGTACCGCCGGTCAGCAATATGCGCATGACATCTTCCTCGCGTGGCGTTTTACCCGGATCACTAGTCTATTTTTATAAGCAGGGATCTTTTCTATCGGGCAGGCTCTATTGTTTAACCATAGGCCAAGCTGTCAGATCGAGAACGCTAGAAGTTATACCAAAAAACAAAATTGTACAGGTTTCATTCACGGCGTAGTCTGTACAGAAAGGTAAACGAGGCCCCTATGACTGTACCTATCGCAATCATCGGCACCGGCATCGCCGGACTCTCCGCCGCCCAGGCGCTGACAGAGACCGGACATACCGTCCAACTCTTCGACAAAAGCCGAGGCAGTGGCGGGCGCATGTCGAGCAAACGCAGCGACGCCGGTTCACTGGACATGGGCGCGCAATATTTCACAGCCCGCGATCGGCGCTTCGTCACCGAGGTGCAACGCTGGCAAAGCTTGGGCTGGGTCGCCGAATGGCAACCGCAGCTCTACACCTATCAGGGCGGCCAGTTGAATCTGTCGCCGGACGAGCAGACCCGCTGGGTCGGCACGCCACGCATGAGCGCGATTACCCGCGGGTTGCTCGATGGTCTGGAAGTGCACTTCGCCTGCCGCATCACCGAAGTCTTTCGCGGCGAAGAACACTGGCACCTGCAGGACGCCGAAGGCTTCACCCATGGCCCCTTCAGCCATGTCGTGATCGCCACCCCGGCGCCACAAGCCACCGCGTTGCTGGCTGCCGCACCGAAGCTCGCCGGCGCCGCCGCCGGAGTGAAAATGGACCCGACCTGGGCCGTCGCCCTCGCCTTCGACACGCCACTGGATACGCCGATCGAAGGTTGCTTCGTGCAGGACAGCCCGCTCGACTGGCTGGCGCGCAACCGCAGCAAACCGGGGCGCGACACGACGTGCGACACATGGGTGCTGCACGCCAGCAGTGCCTGGAGCCGGCAACACATCGACCTGTCCAAGGAAGCGGTGATCGAGCATCTGCACGGTGCGTTCGCCGAACTGCTGCACAGCGCCATGCCCGCGCCGACCTTCAGCCTCGCCCATCGCTGGCTCTACGCACGCCCGGCGAGCGGCCACGAATGGGGCACGCTGGCCGATGCTGATCTGGGCCTGTACGCCTGCGGCGACTGGTGCCTGTCCGGACGCGTCGAAGGTGCCTGGCTCAGTGGTCAGGAAGCCGCGCGGCGCTTGCACGAGCATCTGCAGTGAACCGTATCAATCCGCGTAAATTGCTGCTGTCGAAGTGGACAGCAGCCCGCCCGCAAAACCGCGAAAAACATTTTCTGGTGACCGAGTTGTTCTGCGACGAGGAAGGCACGGTACTGGAGATCGAATTGCAGGCAGTGATGACCAAGCGCGCCGAACGCCTCGATTGGCAGACTCTGAAGAACAACGATCACTGGCTATTGGGCTGGAAATAGACATCCTGCAGGAGTGAGCCTGCTCGCGAGGGCGTCGTGTCAGTCAACACCAATGTTGGCTCACTCCTGCAGCGGATTGGGGAGTTCGCAAAAACTTATACAAACCATTTGACTTGTACACGCATGAATCTATGCTGTTAAAAGTTGTACAGGAATAACATCCTGTACAGGAATAGATTCGAGGTGTGCATGTCCGACCTTTCTGCTATCCGGCCCAAAATCGCCATCAGCGCCTGCCTGATGGGCGCCGAAGTGCGCTACAACGGCGGGCACAAGGAATCGCGGCTGTGCAGCCGCACCCTGGCCGAGCATTTCGAATTCGTCCCGGTATGTCCTGAAGTCGCGATCGGCCTGGGGATTCCTCGTGAGCCGATCCGCCTCGTGGGCAACCCGGACAATCCTGAGGCAGTCGGCACCGTCAACCCGGCGATCAACGTCACCCGGCCCTTGGCGGCCTACGGCGAGAAAATGGCTGCAGAGCTCACGGACATCTGCGGCTACATCTTCATGCAGCAATCGCCGTCCTGCGGTCTGGAACGGGTCAAGGTCTATCACGCCAACGGCGCACCGGTGAACGGCGGCGGACGTGGCATCTACGCTCAGGCGTTCTGTGCGCAACACCCGGATTTGCCCGTGGAAGAAGCCGGGCGCCTGAACGATCCGGTGCTGCGGGAAAACTTCATCACCCGCGTGCTCGCCTACAGCGAATGGCAACACGTGCTGAAACAAGGCCTGAGCCGTCGCGCACTCACCGAATTCCACTCGCGCTACAAATACCTGCTGATGGCCCACAACCCGGTGCAATACAAAGCGCTGGGCAATCTGCTGGGCAACATGGGCAAGACCCATCCGGTCGAGCTGGGCCCGCGCTACTTCAGTGAGCTGATGGCAGCCCTGAAAAAATGCGCCACCCGCCGCACCCACAGCAATGTCCTGCAGCACATCAGCGGCTACCTGAAGCAAGCCCTCAGTGCCGAAGACAAACAGGAAGTGCAGCACATCATCGGCCAGTACCGTCACGGCATCGTACCGTTGGTGGTGCCGCTGACGCTGCTCAAGCATCACTTTCGCCAACACCCGGATCCTTACATTGCGCAGCAGGTTTACCTGCAGCCGCATCCGGAAAACCTCAGCCTGCGAAACGCCATTTAATGAACGACACACTCGACAGCAGCGCCCGGGAAGACCTGGGTGCAGACTTCAAGAAGGCCCTCGACGAGGGCTGGCTGCCCATCCGCGAAGTCGCGCGCCAGACCGGCGTCAACGCCATCACCCTGCGCGCCTGGGAGCGTCGTTACGGCTTGATCGTGCCGCAGCGAACGCCCAAGGGCCATCGCCTGTACTCCAGCGAACACGTGCAGCGAATCCTGACCATCCTCACCTGGCTTAACCGCGGCGTGGCAGTGAGTCAGGTCAAGCCCCTGCTCGACACTCCGCAAGCCTTCACCGAATCGGTGGAAAGTGACTGGCAACGCCTGCGTCAGGCCTTGCTCAGCGCCGTCACCCAGCTCGATGAACGCGATCTCGACGACAACATCAACCAGGCCATGGCCCTGTATCCGCCACGCACGCTGTGCGAGCAATTGCTGCTGCCGCTGCTGACAGAACTGGAGCAGCGCTGGCAGGGCCAGTTCGGTGCGCAGATGGAACGGGTGTTCTTTTATTCGTGGTTGCGCAGCAAATTCGGTGCGCGCATCTACCATAACAACCGACAGCTGCACACCGCGCCGCTATTGTTGATCAATCACTCCGACCTGCCACTGGAACCGCACCTGTGGCTGTGCGCGTGGCTGATCAGCAGTGCCGATTGCCCGGTGCAAGTATTCGACTGGCCGCTACCGGCCGGAGAACTGGCACTGGCGGTCGAGCACCTACAGGCACGTTGCGTACTGCTGTATTCCAGTAAAGCCATGAACCTGGCGCAGTTGCCAAAACTGCTGAATGGCGTCAGTGCTCCTAAAATGCTGGTCGGACCAACGGTATGCATCCACCAGACCGAGTTGTCCGTAAAAACAACTGAAATCGCTGATTTGTTCCTGGCCGAAGATTCGCTCTCGGCACACCAGGCACTCGTTCAGCGCGGGCTGATTTAATGGACACCGCCATGCAATTGATCTGGCTGCGCAGCGACTTGCGCCAACATGACAACACTGCCCTCGCGGCTGCCGCAGCACGCGGCCCGACGGTGGCCGTGTATCTGTTGAGTCCGCAGCAATGGCTGGAGCATGACGATGCCGCGTGCAAGGTCGATTTCTGGCTGCGCAATCTGCGTGAGCTGAGCGCCGCCCTCGGCGAGCTGAACATCCCGTTGCTGATCCGCACGGCGGCCCATTGGGATCAGGCCCCGGCGGTGCTGCTCGACCTGTGTGTGCGTTTGAATATCCAGGCGGTGCACGTCAACGAAGAGTACGGCATTCACGAAAGCCGTCGCGACGCAGCGGTGGCCGTGAGCCTGAAGACCAAAGGCATCGCCTTTCACAGTTACCTTGATCAACTGCTGTTCAAACCCGGTACGGTCCTGACCAAAACCGAGACTTATTTCCAGGTGTTCAGCCAGTTTCGCAAGGTCTGTTACGAACGCCTGCACCGCTCGATACCGGCGTTGGTCAAGACGCCGGGCAAACAGGCGAAGCTGAAGATCGACAGCGATCCGGTACCGGCATCCGTCGAGGGTTTTGCAACGCCTGGCGAGTCCTTGCGTGCGCTGTGGCCGGCCGGCGAACAGGAAGCCCGGCGTCGCCTCGATACCTTTGCCGATGCGCAGATCGACTACTACCAGAGCGAGCGCGACTTTCCGGCCAAGCCCGGCACCAGCCAACTCTCGGCCTATCTGGCCGCCGGTGTGATCTCGCCGCGTCAGTGCCTGCACGCCGCGCTGCAAAGCAATCAGGGCGAGTTCGACAGCGGCAAGGTCGGCGCCGTGACCTGGATCAACGAGCTGCTGTGGCGCGAGTTCTACAAGCACATTCTGGTCGGTTATCCACGGGTCTCGCGTCATCGCGCCTTTCGCCCGGAAACCGAAGCCCTGGCCTGGCGTAACGCGCCCGAGGATCTGGCCGCGTGGCAAGAGGCGCGCACCGGTTTGCCGATCATCGACGCGGCCATGCGCCAACTGCTGGAAACCGGCTGGATGCACAACCGCCTGCGCATGGTGGTGGCGATGTTCCTGACGAAAAACCTGCTGATCGACTGGCGTGAAGGCGAACGTTTTTTCATGCGCCATTTGATCGACGGCGATCTGGCGGCGAACAACGGCGGCTGGCAGTGGAGCTCTTCGACCGGTACCGATTCAGCACCGTATTTCCGCATCTTCAACCCGCTGAGCCAATCGGAAAAATTCGACAGCGAAGGGCTGTTCATCAAGCACTGGCTGCCGGAGCTGGCCGGGCTGAACAAGAAAGAAGTGCACAACCCGGCCAGTGCCGGCGGGCTGTTCGGCATCGCAGACTATCCGTCGCCGATCGTCAATCTCGGGGCTTCACGGGAACGGGCGCTGGCCGCCTTCAAGAACCTGCCCGCGCGTGCGTCCACGGGAGAGTTCCATGAGTGAATTCCTGCGCCGCTTCGCCCGCCAGTTTGCCGAGTTGGACAAGGACAACCTGCAACGCCTGGGCGAGCTGTACAGCGATGACATTCATTTCACCGACCCGCTGCATGAAGTCCAGGGCCTGACGCAACTGCGGCATTACTTCAGCGAGCTGTACGCCAACGTCAGCGAACTGCGCTTCGACTTCCACGGATTCGACCAGACCGGCGACGGTGAAGGTTACTTGCGCTGGGTCATGAGTTACCGCCACCCGCGGCTGGCGGGTGGCCAAATGATTCGCGTGGCCGGGTGCTCGCACCTGTTGTGGCGCGACAAGGTTTATCGCCACCGGGATTACTTCGATGCCGGGGCACTGCTTTATGAACATTTACCCGTATTGGGCCGGGTGATCGCTTGGCTGAAAAGGAGAATGGGATGAGTCGTACAGCTCCACGGCGGTATTGGCTGACCGGTGCCAGCAGTGGCATCGGTGCAGCGCTGGCAGAAGATATCCTGAAAAGCGGCGCACACCTGGCCGTCAGTTCGCGGCAGACGGCACCACTCAAAGTGTTGTCGCAACGCTACCCGGGGCAAGTGCTGGTGGTCGCGGGCGATTTGACCAACAGTCAGACCGTGCGCGAGATCGGCCAGCAAATCGAACAGGAATGGGGCTCGCTCGACAGCGTGATCCTCAATGCCGGTACCTGCGAGTACGTCGACGCCCGGCAGTTCGACGCCTCGATCATCGAACACGTGGTACGCACCAATCTGCTCGCCAGCAGCTATTGCATCGAGGCCGCCCTGCCGCTGCTGCGCAAAGGCACCGCGCCGCATCTGGTGGGAATGGCCAGCTCCGTGACCTACCTGCCGCTGCCCCGGGCCGAAGCCTATGGCGCGTCGAAGGCCGGGCTGCGTTACCTGTTTGAATCGCTGCGTATTGATCTGGCGGAAGAGGGCATTGAAGTCACCATCATCAGCCCGGGCTTTGTCGAAACGCCGCTGACGGCAAAAAACGACTTCCCGATGCCATTGAGCTGGCCTGTGGATAAAGCCGCCCGGCACATCTTTGCCAAACTCAAGGATCGCCCTCTGGAAATCGCCTTTCCAGCACTGTTCATGGCGGCACTGTGGCCTCTGTCGAAATTGCCGGCGCGCCTGCAACTGGCGATCGGCAAGCGCATGGTGCGCAGCAACCCACCGCTGCGGGATCCGCTATGAAAATCGCCATTGTCGGCAGCGGGATCGCAGGCCTGACCTGCGCCTATCTGCTCAACCGCCGACATGACATCACGGTGTTCGAGGCCAGCGACTGGGTCGGCGGCCACACGCACACCGTGCAGGTGACCGTCGATGGCCGCGAATACAACGTGGACACCGGTTTCATCGTGTTCAACGACTGGACCTACCCGAACTTCATCCGTTTGCTCGGCCAGCTCGGCGTGTCGTTCAAACCCACCGAAATGAGCTTTTCGGTGACCGATCCGGACACCGGCCTGGAATACAACGGCAATAACCTCAACAGCCTGTTTGCCCAGCGGCGCAACCTGCTGTCGCCGGGTTTCTGGGGCATGTTGCGCGACATCCTGCGCTTCAATAAAGAAGCCCAGCGCGACCTCGCCGAACAGCGCATCGCCGCCGACACCACCCTCGACGATTACCTCAAGGCCGGCGGCTACGGCGAACGTTTCATCCTGCATTACATCGTGCCGATGGGGTCGGCGATCTGGTCGATGCCGATGGCCGAGATGCTCAATTTTCCGCTGCAGTTCTTTGTGCGCTTCTTCAAGAACCATGGCCTGCTGTCGGTCAGCGATCGCCCGCAATGGCAGGTGATCGAGGGCGGTTCCAGCGCCTACGTTGCGCCACTGACGGCGGCGTTCAACGACAAGATTCGCCTCAACTGCCCGGTGACCCGCATCGACCGTGACGAACACGGCGTGGTGATCCACAGCCCGGCCGGCATCGAGCGTTTCGATAAAGTCGTGCTTGCCTGCCACAGCGACCAGGCCCTGCAACTGTTGGCCGACCCGAGTCAGGCAGAACGTACGATCCTCGGCGCCCTGCCGTATGCCGATAACGAAGTGGTGTTGCACACCGATACCCGCCTGCTGCCGACCCGCAAACTCGCCTGGGCCAGCTGGAACTATCGGCTGAATGGCGCCGGCCACACCCACGCCGCCGTCACCTACGACATGAACATCCTGCAAGGGATCAAAAGCGATACCACGTTCTGCGTCAGCCTCAATCAGAGCGCCGGCATCAGCCCGTTCAAGGTGCTCGCCAAATACACCTACGCCCACCCGCAATTCAGCCTCGCGGCGGCCGCAGCGCAAAATCGATGGGCCGAGCTGGACGGCGAACAGCACACCCACTATTGCGGTGCCTATTGGGCCAACGGCTTCCATGAGGACGGCGTGGTCAGTGCATTGCGTGTGGCGGCCGCGTTCGGGGAAAACTTATGAACAGTGCCCTGTACAGCGGCTGGATCGGCCATCGACGCTTTGCGCCCAGACGCCATGAGTTCCGTTACCGGATCGGTCTGCTGTACCTCGATCTGGCCGAGCAGGACGCCGTGTTCGGGCTATCGAAACTCGCCAGCCGCAGCCGCTTTGCGCCCTTTTCGTTTCGCGAAACCGACTACCTGAAAACCTTCACCGGCAGCGGCATGCGCCTGATCGATGCGGTGCGCCAGCAGGTCGGTGCCGCCCTCGGTCATGAGCCGCAAGGCGCGGTCTGCCTGTTGACCCAACCGCGCAGTTGGGGTCTGGCCTTCAATCCGGTGAGTTTCTTTTATTGCCATGAAGCCGATGGGCAGTTGGCGGCGATTCTCTGCGAAGTGACCAACACTCCGTGGCGTGAACGTTACCACTACGTATTGCCGGCCCGTGCACCGGTCGATCTGCAGGACTTTCACCAGCATTTCGCGGTGGCCAAGGCCTTTCACGTCTCGCCGTTCCTGCCGCGCGATCTTGAGTACCGCATGAGTTTCAGCCCGGCCGCGCAAACCCTCGGAGTGCACATGGCCGACTGGCAAGGCGAGCAAAAACTGTTCGACGCCACGCTCAACTTGCAGCGCGAGCCCCTCGACCGTCGCAGCCTGCATCGCTACTTGTGGCGTTTTCCGTGGATGACCGCGAAAACCTGCCTGGCGATTTATTGGCAGGCCGTGCGTCTGTTGCTCAAGCGTGCTCCGATTTTTGCTCATCAGGCTGCCGACGGCAGCTTTCAAATCGCCACTGTGCCTCCCAAGGAGCACCGCCATGAAATCCTCTAGCCTGTCGGTCAGTCGCCTCAGCACCAACGGTTTGACCGGTTCGCTGCTGCGTCGCGGCGTCTTGCGGCAACTCAGTCAACTCAAAAACGGGCAATTGCTGGTGGTCGAGGACGGCGAACGCTTGATGTTCGGCACGCCGGGCAGCCACCTGCTTGGCGAAATCCATGTGCAGGATGCAGCGGTCTGGGGGATGGTGGCCGGCAACGGATCGATCGGCGCCGGCGAAGCCTTTATCCACGGTTACTGGAGTTCGCCGGACCTGACGGCCGTGGTTCGCGTATTCGTCAGCAACCTCGACGTGCTCGACGCCATGGAACGCGGTCTGGCGCGCCTGAGCCGGCCACTGGTGCAAGGCCTGCACTGGCTCAATCGCAACACGCGCAAGGGTTCGCAGAAAAACATCGCCGCACATTACGACCTCGGCAACGATCTGTTCGAACAGTTTCTCGACCCGACCATGATGTATTCGGCAGCGCAGTTCCTCACCCCTGAAGACACGCTGGAACAGGCACAACTGAACAAGCTGGAACGGATCTGCCAGAAGCTCGCCCTCAAGCCGAGCGACCACCTGCTGGAAATCGGTACCGGTTGGGGCAGCATGGCGATCTACGCCGCGCAGCATTACGGTTGCCGCGTCACCACCACGACCCTGTCGAAAGAGCAGTACGCATTTACCGCCCAGCGCGTTGAAGCGCTGGGCTTGCAGGATCGGGTGACGCTGCTGCTCAAGGACTACCGCGACCTCACCGGCGAGTACGACAAACTGGTGTCGATCGAGATGATCGAAGCGGTCGGCCATCGCTTCCTGCCGACCTATTTCAAGCAATGCGCGCAGCTGCTCAAGAGCAACGGCTTGATGCTGCTGCAGGCGATCACCATCCGCGAGCAGCGCTATGAACAAGCCCGGCGCAGCGTCGACTTCATCCAGCGCTACATCTTCCCCGGTGGCGCCCTGCCCTGCGTGCAGAAGATGCTGGAAATCGTCGGCCGCGAGACCGACATGAACCTGCTGCACATGGAAGACTTCGGCCTGCATTACGCCCGCACCCTGCGCCTGTGGCACGAAAACTTTCGCCGTGCCCACGGGCGCCTGACTGAGTTGGGTTACGACGATTACTTCCTGCGGCTGTGGGAGTTTTACCTGTGCTACTGCGAAGGCGGGTTCCTGGAGCGCACCATCGGTACCGCGCAACTGGTCCTGGCCAAACCGGCGGCGATGCCGGCGCCGCTGCTCGGGCGCTTCGATGCTTGAACGACTGGCCAATGCCGTGCTGTTTCAGGTCGGCTGGCTGGCCTGCGTGATCGGCGGCAACAGCCTGTGGCTGCTGTTGGCACTGGCGGTGCTGGTGATCCATCTGGGCTGGATCAGCAGTTGGGCGGCGGAAGGTCGCTTGATCCTCAGCGTGGTGCTGGTCGGCACGGCGGTGGACAGCGTGTTGCGGGCCGCCGGGGTGTTCGCGTTTGAGGACCCGTCACCGCTGATTCCACTGTGGCTGATGCTGCTCTGGGCCTTGCTCGCAACCACGTTGCGCCACTGCCTGCAATGGAGCGCCCGGCCGTGGTGGCTGGCCAGCGTACTCGGTGCAGTGGGCGGTGCCGTGTCGTACTACGGGGGTGGACGGCTGGCCGGGGTGCAATTTCCCTACGGCGAATGGCCGACGCTGATCGGCATCGGTCTGTTGTGGGCGTTGCTGTTTCCGTTGTTGCATTACATGGCCCGTCGCTTGAGCCACTGAGCGTCTGTCAGGGCTTTCACACAGTCACCGGCCACTGCCTTACACTGCCGCCATGAAAACCATTGCCCACCATCAAATCGACGAACCCGCAGTCACCTGTTCGACCTGCGCCGCTTGTTGCTGTCAGCTTGAAGTGATGCTGATCACCGATACCGGCGTGCCTGAGCGCTTTATCGATACCGATGAATGGGGCGGTGAAGTCATGCTGCGTCTGGACGACGGCTGGTGTGCGGCGCTGGATCGCGACAGCATGATGTGCACGATCTACGAGAAACGTCCGCTGATCTGCCGGGAGTTCGAGATGGGCGCCCCGGAGTGCCTTGAAGAACGCAAAGGGATTGCCACGGCGTACCGCTGAGCTTTGCAACACCACAAACCAATGTGGGAGCGACCCTGCTCGCGAAGGTGGTGTATCAGCCAACATCAATAGTGACTGAAACTCCGCTTTCGCGAGCAGGCTCGCTCCCACAAAGGTCAGGTGAGTAGCCGTTACAGCGGCATCGTGTAATGCAGCGCGTAACTTTCTACACCGTCGTTGTTACTGCTCAGGCCAGCGTTGGAATAGTGCGTCGCACGGATACCGACTTCATGCCCACCAGTGAAACGCAGGCCAAAACCGATACGGTCTTCAAACTGAAAGGAACCGCCAATGTTGTTGCTTTCATACTTGGTGTTGGAGAACGCTGCTACACCAATCCCCGCTTCAACATACGGTTTGACCGACTGACCGGCAAACTCGTAGACGAACACCGGCGAGAACGACAAGCTGTTGTTGCTCGACGTCTTGTCGCCTTCCCAATACGTGTAAGCGCCGCTCCAGTAACCGGTCACACGACCGACATCACTTTGCAGCCAGCTCTGATCCCAGTCGAAATTCATGCCCAGGCGATAAGTCATTGTCGAATCGCTGGTTGCACCCACTGCAAACTCAACGCCTGCGGCTTGTGCGGTAAAACTTTGCCCCATTAGTGCAGCCGCAATCGCGGCCAAGCAGAATAGTCGCTTCACGTTGAAACTTCCTTTTCCGGAACGATCGTTTGGTTTTCTAGTAAACCCAGCGGTATAGAAATCAGCGCTTGAGAAGAAGTTCAGCTGACTTTTTAGATATTTCACATTTTTTTTACAAGCTGAATCTTTCAACGTCACCGGCGACTTGGCCCAGCAGGGGCAGGGTGTTGCGGAAGAACTGAGGATCGGCACTGGTCCAGAATCTGACCGGTCGGTTCGGCCCCGCGGCGAGCAGATCACGTTCGGCCAGCAACCGCTGCAGTTGCCGCGCCACAGCCGCGCCAGTGTCGATCAGGCTGATGCTTTCGGGGAGCATCGACTTGAGCATCGGCTTGAGAAACGGATAGTGGGTGCAGCCGAGGATGATCGTGTCGCAACCATTGGCCAGCAGCGGCTCGACATAGTGCTGCAGCAATGCGCGCAACTCGGCGCTGTGCAGATCACCGCTTTCAATCAGCTCAACCAGACCGGGACACGGCTGGGTGATGACCCGCACATCGGTGGCGAAGCGGTCGAGCAACGCGGCGAACTTGGCACTCTGCAATGTGCCGGTGGTGGCGAGTACCCCGACCACACCGCTGCGGGTCGCGGCAGCGGCGGGTTTGACCGCCGGCTCCATGCCAACGATCGGCCAGTCAGGAAAATCCCGGCGCAGGTCGGCGACAGCGGCCACCGTAGCGGTGTTGCAGGCGATCACCAGAGCCTTGGCGCCCTGCTCGCGGAAGAATCCGGCCATTACGTTACAGCGCTGGCGGATGAACTCGGGGGATTTCTCACCGTAGGGAATGTGCCCGCAATCGGCGAAATACAGCAGGGACTCATGGGGCAGCAAACGCTGGATCTCGGCCAGTACCGACAAGCCGCCGACACCGGAATCGAACACCGCGATCGGTGCCTCACGCATGCTGCGAACCACAAACGCTGCAACCCGGGTCGCGCTTGACCCGCAATTCACGGAAGCGTGAACCCAAGGCATCGATCAGCAGCAAGCGGCCCACCAGTGGCTCGCCGAAACCGACCAGCACCTTCAGCGCTTCCAGCGCTTGCAGACTGCCGACCAGCCCTACCAGCGGCCCGACCACGCCGGCTTCGCTGCAAGTCAGCTCGGCCTCGCTGCCATGCCCGTACAGGCAGTGGTAGCACGGACTTTCCGGGCGACGCGGGTCGAACACCGACAACTGCCCTTCCAGACGAATTGCCGCACCGCTGACCAACGGTTTGCGCGCCGCGACGCAAGCGAGGTTGACCGCTTCGCGGGTGGAAAAATTGTCGGAGCAGTCGAGCACCAGGTCCACTGCGGCAACGGCGGCGGCCAGCGAGTCTTCGTCCAGCGCCTGACGATGGGCAACCAGTTGAATCTCGGGATTGATCGCGCCCAGGCGCTTGAGCGCCGAGTCGACTTTGCTCATGCCGACGCTGTCGGTGTCATGGATGATCTGGCGCTGCAGGTTGGTCAGGTCGACCGTGTCGAAATCCGCCAGGTGCAGCTCACCGACGCCGGCCGCCGCCAGATACAGCGCAACCGGCGCGCCGAGTCCGCCAAGGCCGACGATCAACACGCGGCTGTCCTTGAGCTTCAGTTGCCCATCGATGTCGATGTGTTGCAGCAGAATCTGCCGGCTGTAGCGCAGCAATTCCTGATCATTCAGCACGGCAGGCGCCCCAGGCTGATCCGTTGATGGCCGCCCAGATCGGTACGGCTGTGGACTTCTTCGAAACCGCGAGTGAGCAACAGATCACGCACGGCCTCGGCTTGATCATAGCCGTGTTCGAGCATCAGCCAGCCAGCGGCTTCAAGATGCTCCGGGGCCTGGGCGACGATCAGGCGCAGATCATCGAGCCCGTCGACACCGGCGACCAGTGCACTGGCCGGCTCGAAGCGCACATCGCCTTCGACCAGATGCGGGTCGGTGGCGGCAATGTACGGCGGGTTGCTGATGATCAGATTGAAACGCTGGCCTGCGAGGGCGCTGAACCAGTGACTGCTCAGCACCGTGGCGTTGCTCAGGTTCAGGCGCTGGCGATTGCGCTCGGCGAGGGCCACGGCTTCGAGCACGCGATCCACCGCCGTGACCTGCCACGCCGGGCGTTCGCTGGCCAGGGCCAGGGCAATCGCGCCGCTGCCTGTGCCCAGGTCGAGGACGCTTGCCGGGGTTGCCGCCAGCAATTCCAGTGCAGCTTCGACCAGCAATTCGGTGTCCGGACGCGGGATCAGGGTGTGCGGCGCGACTTCCAGGTCGAGCTTCCAGAACCCCTGCTGACCGAGGATGTAGGCCACCGGCTCACCGCTGCGACGCCGCTGCAGATACTCGGTAAAAACCAGCACCGCTTCGCTGGGCACAATGCGCTCGGGCCAGGTGTGCAGGAAGCTGCGCGGCTTGCCCAGGGCCGCCGCCAGCAGCACTTCGGCATCCAGGCGTGCGGTGGGCGAGTCCGGCAATTCGGCGGCGCGCAACAGGCTGGCAATGATGGTCATTTATTCACCTATCGCCGCAAGTTGGTCGGCCTGGTACTCGGCCAGCAAAGGCTCGATCACCGCGTCAACGCCACCGGCAAGAATTTCGTCGAGGGAGTACAGGGTCAGGTTGACGCGATGGTCGGTGACCCGTCCCTGAGCAAAGTTGTAGGTGCGGATACGCTCGGAGCGATCACCGGAACCGACGAGCAATTTACGCTCGCTGGCGATCGCGTTGGCCGCCGCTGCGGTTTGCTGATCATTGAGTTTGGCTGCGAGCCACGCCATCGCCCGCGCACGGTTCTTGTGCTGGGAACGTTCTTCCTGACACTCGACGACGGTGCCGGTCGGTATGTGCGTGATGCGGATCGCCGAGTCGGTCGTGTTGACGTGCTGACCACCGGCCCCGGAGGAGCGGTAAGTGTCGACGCGTAAATCCGCCGGGTTGATCTCGATGGCTTCGCGCTCGTCCGGCTCGGGCAACACCGCCACGGTGCAGGCCGAGGTGTGAATACGGCCCTGGGATTCGGTGGCGGGTACACGCTGTACGCGGTGCGCGCCGGATTCGAATTTCAACTTGCCGTAAACGTTGTCACCTTCAATGCGGGCGATGACTTCTTTATAGCCGCCGTGTTCGCCTTCGTTTTCCGAAAGGATCTCCACACGCCAGCCGCGACGCTCGGCGTAACGCGAGTACATGCGGAACAGGTCGCCGGAGAAGATCGCCGCCTCATCGCCACCGGTACCGGCGCGGATTTCGAGAAACACGTTGCGCCCATCGTTGGGATCCTTGGGCAGCAACATGCGTTGCAGGTCGGATTCCAGCGTGATCAGCAGTTCTTTGGCTTCGCGGACTTCTTCCACGGCCATTTCACGCATGTCCGGGTCGCTGTCCTTGAGCAGCGCCTGCGCGCCTTCGAGATCGCTTTGTACGCCAAGCAGCTTTTTATAGGCGTGTACGACCGGCTCCAGTTCGGCGTACTCCTTGGAATAAGCGCGAAACCTGGTCTGATCGGAAATGACTTCGGCGTCGCCGAGCAGCGCGGTCAGTTCCTCGAAACGGTCCTGGAGGATGTCCAGCTTGTTGAGCAGTGACGCTTTCATTGCGGTTTTTTATCCGAAAAACTATCCGGTGAGCCCTCGAGGGCAAAGAGTTCCTGGGCCATGGCCAGCGCATCGAGGCGGCCTTCGGCAGAAAGCTTTTTCAGTTGCACGCTAGGCGCATGCAGCAGTTTATTGGTCAGGCCACGGGCCAGTTGCCCGAGCACCTCTTCGGCGTTGCCGCCGTTGGCCAGCAGACGCAGGGCTTTTTGCAGCTCCTCGTCGCGCAGGCGTTCGCTCTGTTGCCGATAGGCCTTGAGCACATCGACCGCCGCCAGTTCGCGCAGGCGCACCATGAAATCGTCGGCGCCGACCGAAACCATCTCCTCCGCCGCCTGGGCTGCGCCCTGCCGGCTCTTGAGGTTTTCGGCGACCACTTCGTGCAGATCGTCGACGCTATAGAGGTAAACGTCGTCGAGCTCGCCGACTTCCGGCTCGATATCGCGCGGTACGGCGATGTCGACCATGAAGATCGGCTTGTGCTTGCGCTGCTTCAACGCGCTTTCGACCGCACCCTTGCCGAGAATCGGCAACTGGCTGGCGGTCGAACTGATCACGATATCGCTGCGCACCAGCTCCGCCGGAATGTCCGAAAGCAACACCGCATGCGCGCCGAACTGCTCGGCCAGAAGACTGGCGCGCTCCAGCGTACGGTTGGCAACCACGATGCGCTTGACCCCCAGCTCATGCAAATGGCGGGCGACCAGGGTGATGGTCTCGCCGGCGCCGATCAGCAGCGCCTGACTGCGTTGCAGGTCGCTGAAAATCTGCTTGGCCAGACTGACCGCGGCAAACGCCACGGACACCGGGTTTTCGCCGATGGCCGTGTCGGTGCGCACCTGCTTGGCGGCATTGAACGTCGCTTGAAACAGGCGTCCCAGCAGCGGGCCGATGGTGCCGGCCTCGCGGGCCACGGCGTAGGCCGATTTCATCTGCCCGAGGATCTGCGGTTCGCCCAGCACCAGCGAGTCGAGCCCGGAGGCGACGCGCATCATGTGACGAACTGCCGCATCATCTTCGTGCACATAAGCACTGGCGCGCAGCTCATCGAGGCTTAAATGGTGATAATCAGCCAGCCAGCGCAGGACCAGATCAGCAGAAACCTGATCCTGTTCTATATAAAGCTCACTGCGATTGCAGGTGGAGAGGATCGCAGCTTCGCGGCTGTCGGTGAGTCGGCAGAGCTGCTGCAAGGCCTCCACCAGCTGCTCAGGGGTAAAGGCCACGCGCTCGCGGACGTCTACTGAAGCAGTCTTGTGGTTAATACCGAGTGCAAGGAAGGCCATTCAAGGTCGCTGATGGTGACGTGAAGCCGGCAATTGTCCTACTTCGTCAGATTCAGAACAACTATTGGATATCTATCGCCCTTATTGTATCCACTGCCTGCTGCGATCCATTCTCGTTCATGTACACATCGCCCCCGTAGAAGCTGCCGCAGGCTGCGCTCTTTTGATTCTGGTTTTTGCGGATCAGAAGCAAGATCAAAACATCGCAGCCTGCGGCAGCTCCTGTACGGGATAGGGTAAATTGCCTGAGCGGTTATGTTTGGCCGAAGGCTTGTGTCATGATGATCCGACCGCAGGTTAGTCGTCCTTTTCCTATATGAATAGATCTTCCGCGTTGCTCCTTGCTTTTGTCTTCCTCAGCGGCTGCCAGGCCATGGCACCCGTGTCGCCGGACGGTACGCCGCCGGTCGAAGACACCACGCCCACGCCTGAAAAGCCCAAGGTTTACAGCTCGTTCAGCGAGGAAACCGTTTTCAGCCTGTTGAGCGCCGAACTCGCCGGCCAGCGCAATCGTTTCGACATTGCCCTGGACAACTACGTGACCCAGGCCATCAATACCCAGGATCCGGGCGTTTCCGAGCGCGCGTTCCGCATCGCCGAGTACCTGGGCGCCGACCAGCCTGCGCTGGACACCGCACTGATCTGGGCAAGAAACGCCCCGGACGACCTCGAAGCGCAACGCGCCGCCGCCGTGCAACTGGCCCGCGCCGGGCGTTATGACGACTCCATGGTCTATATGGAGAAAGTCCTGCAGGGCAAGGGCGACACCCATTTCGATTTCCTCGCGCTGTCGGCCGCCGACACCGATCAGGAAACCCGCAACGGCCTGATGAAAAGTTTCGATCGCCTGCTGCAGCGCCACCCGAAGAACAGCCAGCTGATTTTCGGCAAGGCCCTGCTGCTGCAACAGGACGGCGACAACAAAGCCGCACTGACCCTGCTCGAAGACAACCCGCCGGAAGACGGCGAGATCGCCCCAATCCTGTTGCGCGCCCGTCTGCTGCAAACCATGAATCGTGGTGATGAAGCCCTGCCGCTGCTGCGCAAAAACATCAAGAAATACCCGGATGACAAGCGCCTGCGCCTGACCTATGCGCGCACGCTGGTCGAACAGGACCGGATGGACGACGCCAAGGTCGAGTTCTCCACCCTCGTTCAGCAATACCCGGAAGACGACGAACTGCGTTACTCGCTGGCGCTGGTGTGCCTGGAAGCCAAAGCCTGGGACGAGGCCAAAGGTTACCTGGAAGACCTGATCGCCCGGGAAAGCCATGTCGACTCAGCACACCTGAACCTTGGCCGCATCGCCGAAGAACGCAACGACCCGCAGGGCGCACTGATCGAATATGCGCAGGTGGGCCCGGGCAATGACTATCTGCCGGCGCAGCTGCGTCAGGCCGACATTCTGATGAACAACGGCAAGACCGCCGAAGCGCAAAGCAAACTGGCGACCGAGCGCGATGCGCAACCGGATTATGCGATCCAGCTGTACCTGATCGAATCCGAAACCCTGTCGGCCAACAAACAGGACGACAAGGCCTGGAAAGTCTTGCAGCAAGCCCTGCTGCAATACCCCGACGACCTGAATCTGCTCTATACCCGGGCCATGCTCGCGGAAAAACGCAATGACCTGGGGCAGATGGAAAAAGACCTGCGCCTGATCATCAAGCGCGACCCGGACAACGCCATGGCGCTCAACGCCCTGGGTTACACCCTGTCCGATCGCACCACCCGCTACGCGGAAGCCAAGGATCTGATCGAACAGGCGCACCGGATCAACCCGGAAGACCCTGCCGTGCTCGACAGCCTCGGCTGGGTCAACTTCCGCATGGGCAATCTGGACGATGCCGAGAAATACTTGCGCCAGGCGCTGGAGCGTTTCCCGGACCACGAAGTTGCCGCGCACCTGGGCGAAGTCCTGTGGGCCAAGGGCAATCAGCGTGAAGCCAAACAAATCTGGGGCAAGTTCCTCAAGGATCAGCCCGACAGCACTATCCTGCGCAGCACCATCAAGCGCCTGACCGGATCAGAGACTCTTTAACTCATGTTTTTGCGCCACGTTATTGTTTTCAGCTTCATCGCCCTGCTCGCCGGTTGCGCGGGCTTCGGCGCTCGCGAATCGGTCGAGGGCCACGGCAGTCCGGCTCAATGGGCCGCGAACAAGCAGCAGCTGACCGGCCTCGACGGCTGGCAGATCGACGGCAAGATCGGTATCCGCGCGCCGAAAGATTCCGGCAGCGGCACGCTGTTCTGGCTGCAGCGTCAGGATTACTACGACATTCGCCTGTCCGGCCCGCTGGGTCGTGGCGCTGCGCGTCTGACCGGGCGTCCGGGCAAGGTTTCGCTGGAAGTTGCCAACCAGGGCCGCTATGACGCCGAGTCGCCCGAAGCACTGCTCGAAGAGCAACTCGGCTGGAAACTGCCGGTGTCCAATCTGGCCTGGTGGGTTCGTGGCCTGCCTGCGCCAAGCAGCAAAAGCCGTTTGTCCCTCGATAACAATAGTCGCCTCGCCAACCTGGAACAGGATGGCTGGCAGGTCGAGTACCTCAGCTACGCCGAGCAAAACGGTTACTGGCTGCCCGAGCGGATCAAACTGCACGGCACCGATCTGGACGTGACGCTGGTGATCAAGACCTGGCAGCCGCGCAAGCTGGGACAATAAGCATGAGCGCTCCACGCCTGACGCTGCCGTCGCCAGCCAAGCTCAATCTGATGCTGCATATTCTCGGTCGTCGCGAAGATGGCTATCACGAACTGCAGACCATTTTTCAGTTCGTCGATTACGGCGACGACATCACCTTCGCCGTGCGCGACGACGGCGTGATCCAGTTGCATACCGAATTTGCCGGCGTGCCTCACGACAGCAACCTGATCGTGCGCGCGGCGAAAATGCTGCAACAGCAATCCGGCTGCACGTTGGGCATCGACATCTGGATCGACAAAGTGTTGCCCATGGGCGGCGGCATCGGTGGCGGCAGCTCCAACGCGGCCACCACCCTGCTCGGACTCAATCACCTGTGGCAGCTGGGCTGGGATGAAGATCGCCTGGCCGCACTCGGCTTGGCACTGGGTGCCGACGTTCCGGTTTTCGTCCGGGGCCACGCGGCATTTGCCGAAGGCGTGGGCGAGAAACTGACCCCGGTCGAACCCGAAGAACCGTGGTATCTGGTGCTCGTTCCGCAAGTCTCTGTAAGTACGGCAGAAATTTTTTCCGATCCTTTGTTGACACGTAACACGCCGCCCATTAAAGTGCGCCCCGTTCCCGAGGGAAACAGTCGAAATGACTGCTTACCGGTGGTTGCAAGGCGTTATCCAGAGGTACGTAACGCATTGGATTTGTTAGGTAAATTTACCGAAGCAAAACTCACCGGCACTGGAAGTTGTGTGTTTGGGGGCTTCCCAAGCAAAGCTGAAGCTGATAAAGTCTCGGCCCTTCTGACAGAGACCCTTACAGGGTTTGTAGCAAAAGGAAGCAACGTTTCGATGTTGCATCGCAAGCTGCAAAGTCTGCTCTAAAAGGAATCAAGTGCAAGGCACTTGAAGCAACAGATACAGGGGCGTCGCCAAGCGGTAAGGCAGCAGGTTTTGATCCTGCCATGCGTTGGTTCGAATCCAGCCGCCCCTGCCATTTTCTATACTCATCCAGGTTACCCTCAGCCTCTAGGTACTGCGCGTGTCCAAGATGATGGTCTTTACGGGGAACGCTAACCCCGATCTGGCTCGGCGTGTTGTACGTCAGCTGCATATCCCTCTCGGTGACATCTCTGTCGGTAAGTTCTCCGACGGCGAAATTACTGCCGAGATCAATGAAAACGTTCGCGGTAAAGACGTTTTCATTATTCAGCCGACTTGCGCTCCGACCAACGATAACCTGATGGAACTGGTAGTGATGGCTGATGCCTTCCGCCGCTCCTCGGCTACTCGTATTACTGCTGTTATTCCTTATTTTGGTTATGCCCGTCAGGATCGCCGTCCGCGTTCCGCACGTGTGGCTATCAGCGCGAAAGTCGTCGCTGACATGCTTACCGTAGTCGGCATCGACCGTGTTCTCACGGTTGATCTGCATGCTGACCAGATTCAGGGTTTCTTCGATATTCCGGTAGATAACATCTACGGCTCCCCGGTTCTGGTGGATGACATTGAAGATCAGCGCTTCGAAAACCTGATGATCGTGTCCCCGGACATTGGTGGCGTCGTGCGTGCACGTGCTGTTGCCAAATCCCTGGGCGTGGATCTCGGGATCATCGACAAACGCCGTGAGAAAGCCAATCACTCTGAAGTGATGCATATCATCGGTGATGTCGAAGGGCGTACCTGCATTCTGGTCGATGACATGGTCGATACCGCCGGCACTCTGTGCCACGCGGCCAAGGCCTTGAAAGAGCATGGCGCAGCCAAGGTCTTTGCCTACTGCACACACCCTGTGCTGTCGGGTCGGGCCATCGAGAATATCGAAAATTCCGTGCTGGACGAGCTGGTGGTGACTAACACCATCCCGCTGTCCGCTGCAGCACAAGCCTGTGCACGTATCCGTCAACTGGATATCGCACCGGTTGTTGCCGAAGCGGTTCGCCGCATCAGCAATGAAGAATCGATCAGCGCGATGTTCCGTTAAGGGCCCTGCCCTTCTCGAAATGTCTCGTTGACGAAAAGCGCCCCGCCCCGGCATTCCTGCCGGGGCGGGGCTTTTTTGCCCATACCGTGTTCGGCGCTGGTCGCAAACGCCACTCGGTCATGGCTATTTTGGAGATACAAAATGAACGATTTTACTCTGAATGCTGAAGTGCGTTCCGACCTGGGGAAAGGTGCGAGCCGCCGCCTGCGTCGTCTCGCCGCTCTGGTTCCAGCTGTTGTTTACGGTGGCGACAAAGCCCCTGAATCCATCAGCATGCTGGCCAAAGAAGTTGCCAAACTGCTCGAAAACGATGCTGCTTACAGCCACGTTATCGAACTGAACGTTGGCGGCAAAAAGCAGAACGTCATCATCAAAGCTCTGCAGCGTCACCCGGCCAAAGGCCACGTGATGCACGCTGACTTCGTACGCGTTGTAGCTGGCCAGAAACTGACCGCTATCGTGCCTGTGCACTTTGTTGGTGAAGAAGCTCCGGTCAAGAAAGGCGGCGAGATCTCGCACGTCCTGAACGAAATCGAAGTAACTTGCCTGCCGAAAGATCTGCCTGAGTTCATCGAAGTCGATCTGTCGGCTCTGGAAATCGGTGCAATCGTTCACCTGTCCGACCTCAAAGCACCTAAAGGCGTTGAGTTCGTTGCTCTGGCACACGGCGATGACAAGGCTGTTGCCAACGTCCACGCTCCACGTGTTGCTCCAGAAGCTACCGAAGAAGGCGCAGCAGAGTAATTCACTCTGTCATGCCTGAGTGAGCAAGTAACATCGCGGACTGGAACGTAGCGAGAAAGCGGGCGAGAACGCGGAGTTTACATCCATGGTAAATGAGCATTTTTCGTCCACTTTCGCCGCTTTCCCTGATCGCTGCGATGTTATCCACCACTCCAAGGAAGGGCCCCTATCGTGACTGCCATCAAACTGATCGTTGGCCTGGGAAATCCAGGCGCCGAATACGACCAGACCCGGCATAACGCAGGGGCCCTTTTTGTTGAGCGCATCGCAGCCGCGCAAGGTGTCAATCTTGTGGCCGATCGCAAATATTTCGGCCTGACCGGGCGCTATTCGCATCAGGGTCAGGATGTTCGTCTGCTGATTCCCACCACCTACATGAACCGCAGCGGCCAGGCCGTGGCGGCACTCGCCGGTTTCTTCCGCATCAAGCCTGAAGAAATCCTGGTGGCGCACGACGAACTCGACTTGCCTCCGGGCGTCGCCAAGCTCAAGCAGGGCGGCGGCCATGGCGGTCACAACGGGTTGCGCGACATCATCGCGCAACTGGGCAATCAGAATACGTTCTACCGCCTGCGGCTTGGCATCGGCCACCCGGGCGTCGCCAGTATGGTTTCAAATTTCGTCCTGGGTCGCGCGCCACGCGCCGAACAGGAAAAACTCGATGCCAGCATCGACTTTGCCCTCGGCGTGCTGCCGGATATCCTCGCCGGTGAATGGAACCGCGCGATGAAAAACCTGCACAGCCAGAAGGCCTGACTCTAATCCGAGGGGAAACACCATGGGATTCAATTGCGGCATCGTCGGCCTGCCTAACGTCGGCAAGTCCACCCTGTTCAACGCCCTGACCAAATCCGGTATCGCGGCCGAGAACTTCCCCTTCTGCACCATCGAGCCGAACAGCGGCATCGTGCCGATGCCGGATCCACGTCTGGAAGCACTGGCGGCCATCGTCAATCCGAAGCGCATCCTGCCGACCACCATGGAATTCGTCGACATCGCAGGCCTGGTAGCCGGCGCCTCGAAAGGTGAAGGCCTGGGCAACAAGTTCCTGGCCAACATCCGTGAAACCGACGCCATCGCTCACGTCGTGCGCTGCTTCGAAGACGACAACGTGATCCACGTGTCGAACAGCGTCGACCCGAAGCGCGACATCGAAATCATCGACCTGGAACTGATCTTCGCCGACCTCGACAGCTGCGAGAAGCAACTGCAGAAAGTCGCGCGCAACGCCAAGGGTGGTGACAAGGACGCCGTCGTTCAGAAAGCCCTGCTGGAGCAACTGATCGCTCACTTCACCGAAGCCAAGCCTGCGCGCAGCCTGATGAAGAACATGAGCAGCGATGAAAAAGCCGTGATCAAAGGCTTCCACCTGCTGACCACCAAACCGGTCATGTACATCGCCAACGTTGCTGAAGACGGCTTCGAGAACAACCCGCACCTGGACGTGGTCAAGGCCATCGCCGAAGAAGAAGGCGCCATGGTGGTTCCGGTCTGCAACAAGATCGAAGCGGAAATCGCCGAGCTCGACGACGGTGAAGAGAAAGACATGTTCCTCGAGGCTCTGGGCCTGGAAGAGCCTGGCCTGAACCGCGTGATCCGCGCCGGTTACGAAATGCTGCACCTGCAGACCTACTTCACCGCAGGTGTCGAAGAAGTCCGCGCCTGGACCGTCAAAGTCGGTGCCACCGCACCTCAGGCTGCCGGCGTGATCCACACCGACTTCGAGAAAGGCTTCATCCGCGCCGAAGTCATCGCCTATAACGACTTCATCCAGTACAAGGGCGAAGCCGGTACCAAGGAAGCCGGTAAATGGCGCCTGGAAGGCAAGGACTACATCGTCAAAGACGGCGACGTGATGCACTTCCGCTTTAACGTGTAAGCGTTACCCCCAAGAAAAAGCCGCGTTTGATACGCGGCTTTTTTGTGCCTGAAATTTATGCCTGAACACATTTTCCCTGTAGGAGTGAGCCTGCTCGCGATTGCGTTCTATCTGCTCCAGAGGTGCTGACTGACACACCGCTATCGCGAGCAGGCTCACTCCTACAGTTTTAATTGTGTGAGGTCAGGCCTTTTTGGTACGCGGCAAGAAGATCGCCAACACGCCAAACAACGGCAAGAACGAGCACAGGAAATACACGTACTCAATCCCGTGCACGTCCGCCAGATGCCCGAGCAACGCCGCACCAATCCCGCCGAACCCGAACATCAAACCAAAGAACACCCCGGCAATCATCCCGACATTGCCCGGCACCAGTTCCTGCGCGTACACCACAATCGCCGAGAACGCCGAGGCGAGAATGAAACCGATGACCACGCTGAGAATGGTGGTCCAGAACAGGTCGACGTGAGGCATCAGCAACGTGAACGGTGCCACGCCGAGGATCGAGAACCAGATCACCGCCTTACGCCCGATCTTGTCGCCGATCGGCCCGCCGAAGAATGTGCCTGCCGCTACCGCGCCCAAGAACAGGAACAAGTGCAGCTGCGAACTGGCCACCGACAGGTCGAACTTCTCGATCAGGTAGAAGGTGAAGTAACTGGTCAGGCTGGCCATGTAGAAATACTTGGAAAACACCAACAGCCCCAGCACCACCAATGCACTGGTCACCCTGCCCTTCGACAACCCGTGAGTCGCGGCCTGACCGGCCTTGAGCTTGAACAGATTGAGGTGATGGGCGTACCAGCGGCTGATGCGGTACAGCACGAATAGGGCAAACACCGCGAACAGGCCAAACCACGCCACATTGGCTTGGCCGAACGGGATGATGATCGCCGCCGCCAGCAACGGGCCGAACGCAGAGCCGGCGTTACCACCGACCTGGAAGGTCGATTGCGCCAGACCAAAGCGCCCCCCCGACGCCAGCCGCGCAATCCGCGAGGCCTCGGGGTGGAACGTCGAGGAACCGATACCGATCAGCGCCGCCGCCAACAGAATCAGCGGGAAACTGCCGACCACCGACATCATCACGATGCCAATCAGCGTGCAAATCGAACCCGCCGGCAACAGCCAGGGTTTCGGATGACGGTCGGTGTGGTAACCGACCCAAGGTTGCAACAGCGATGCGGTCAATTGAAACGTCAAGGTGATCAGGCCGACCTGGGTGAAACTCAGGCCATAGTTGGCCTTGAGCATCGGGTAGATCGACGGCAGCACCGACTGAATCAGGTCGTTGATCAAATGCGCCAGCGCCACGGCGCCGATGATGCGCATCACCAGTGGGCTGCTTTGCGGAGCAGCGGGCGCCGAGGCAGCGGCGGTCTGAGCGTTGCTGATAGCCATGGAAGTTTCCGGACAGCAGATGGGTGCCCGCAGGCAGGTGCGTCAATGTGCCATTTTTCGGTGCGCCAACGCCATCCCCTTAGCGAGCTAACTAACGTCCAACTTCATAACTCATCAATCCCTGTAGGAGCTGCCGCAGGCTGCGATCTTTTGATGTTGTTTTTTTAAAGCACAGTCAAAAGATCGCAGCCTGCGGCAGCTCCTACATGGGATATGCGATCGCCCAAGTGATAGCGCAACGCCATGGTCTGAATCTTGCCTTGCTTCTCCCCTCGAACGCGGTGGCCTTACAAAGGTCGCCGAGAATGGGAAGTTTCGCTACAGAGCCGGCCTACAGAGCGGGCGAGAGTGAACTTTCGAGGCCTTTTAGCAGGGCACCACATCGAGGTTGCACAACCGCGATGCGCGCCATTGGTGCGTGGTGTCCAGAGGAGTCATGAGGCATGCAGGCTTTCTTGTCACCGGGGATCAAATTGCTGGGGCGGTTTGGATTCGCGCGTAAATTCCAGCTGTTGTTTCTGTTGTTCATTCTGCCGTTGGCCGGCAGCCTGTTGATGATCGGCCAGGACTATCGCGACAAGCTCAACCTGATTTCCGGCGAACGTGCCGGCGTGCGCCAGCTGCTCAGCCTCGATGCGCTGGACAACCTGCTCGCCGCCCAGCGCGACCGCGCCGCTCGCTGGCGTGCCACCGAGACCAATCGCCAGCCGACTCCGGCCACGCTCGCTGCGATGGCCGCATTCGACGCCGTGCAACCGGCGCTCGTGCAAGCCACCAGCGACCTGGGCAATGCACTGAGCAAGGAAGGCGCCGAAGGTGAAACCCTTGCCCGCTTTCAAGCCCTGCAAAGTGCACTCGGCGGCCTGGATTCGAAAAGCCTGAGCAGCGTCGGCTGGTGGCCGGATGGCTATGACCGTTTCACCAACGCCCTCAGCGCCCTGCAAGCATTGCGCGAACAGATCGTCATGGACAACCGCCTGACCCTCGCGCCATGGCTGGAAACCTACCTGCTGACGCAGATCTCCACGCAGCACGCCCCGGACCTGATCGAGCGCGTTGGCCGCCTCGCCGCTGTCGGTCAGGCTTCGGTGGTCTCGGGCCAGTTCACCCTGCAGAGCCGCCTGCAATTGCGCGACCTGCGCGGCCGGATTGGTGATGCCCGCGAACAACTGGTGAAAACCGCCGGCCTGCTCGAAGCGCGTTTGCCGAGTGATCTGCGGACCTGGGCCGGCCAGTACCACGACAGCCTGAAACGCCTCGATGTCGGTCTCAAGGTGCTGGATGACGGGGTGTTCGGCGGCAGCATCAGCCTCAAGCCCGAAGACTTCGAACGCAGCCTCGATGCACTGCTCGGCGATCTTGCCTCGTTGCGCCAGCAATCGCTGGTATCGCTGGATCAGCGCCTCGACGCCTATCACACCTCGGCGATTCGCCAGTTCATGCTGGTCGCCGCGGTGTTCGGCTGCCTGTTGCTGGCGGCGCTGTATCTGTTCGTCTGCCTGCAAGCCTCGATCCGGCGCAGCGCCAGCGGCATCACCTTGCTCGCCGAAGCCCTGCGTGACGGCAACCTGAGCCTGCAAGTGCCAGTAGTGGGCCGCGATGAACTGGCGGCGATCAGCACTGCGCTCAACGTCGCCGTGGTGCAACTGCGCAACAGCATGCTTGGCGTCGATCAAGAAACCTTGCAACTGAGCCACGCCGTGCGCAGCCTCAACGATCACTCCAGCGGCGCGCTGAGCGAAGTCGAAGCGCAACAATTGCAGATCAGCCAGATCGCCGCCGCCGCGACACAACTGGCCGCCACTTCGCAAGGTGTGGCGCAGAGTTGCGAACAGGCCTCCGGCAGCGCCCAGCACACCCGGCGCATCGCCGCCGACAGCAGCCGCGACAGCCAGCGCACCACCGCGAGCATTCAGCAGCTCAATCAACGTTTGAACGACACGGCGGCGGCGCTGGGCCGGGTCAGCGAACAAGGCCAGCAGATTCAATTGGTGGTCGACACCATTCGCGGTGTGGCCGAGCAGACCAACCTACTGGCGCTCAACGCCGCGATCGAAGCAGCACGCGCCGGCGAACAGGGTCGCGGGTTTGCCGTGGTCGCCGATGAAGTGCGCAGCCTGTCGCAACGCACCCAGTCATCGACCGCGCAGATCGCCGCTACGGTGGACAGCCTGCGCGCCACGGTCAACGAAGCGGTGAGCCTGATGGAAGCAGCGTGCGGTCAGGCACAAACCGACGCCGAAGCGGTGACCGGGCTGGGCGAACGCTTGGGCGAAATCGCCAGTGCGGTGCAGAGCGTTACCGACACCCTGGCGCAGATCGCCACGGCGGTGGAGGAACAGGCCAGCACTGCCGATGAGGTGAGCGGCAATATCCAGCAGGTCGATCAAGCGGCCATGCGTTTGCTGGAAGGTGCACGTGCGGTGAATCTGGCGGCGGACACCCTGAGCCAGGGCAGCCATGCCTTGAGCGCCAATACGGCAAGATTTCAGCTGCGTTGATGCCCTGCCCGGCCCGGATTTTCCGGGCTGGAGGATAAGCGGTTGAAAATAAGAAGAAATATTTTAAATTTACGCTTGACGCTTTTCCATTTCAGGGGAATAATGCGCGCCACTTGGCTACATAGCTCAGTTGGTTAGAGCATAGCATTCATAATGCTGGGGTCCGGGGTTCAAGTCCCTGTGTAGCCACCAAGTACCGATTTATAGATATCTCAGGATGTCTAAAAATCAAAACAAGAAGCCCGCCCAGTGCGGGCTTTCTTGTGTCTGGAATTCCAGTTTGTCTCCCCCGCCCCTCTCCCATCACCATCGGTAATCAGCCACTGACCAAGGTTGTTCCAGGGCGCTTGCCCAGTTGCAGTCAGGTAATCGGACGCCTCTTCAGAGCAGCATGAACCCTTGTGGTTTTGCTTCGTGTAGTTGACGCCCGAGGGATTGATTTCTGATGAGCCGCTGACGTAGGCTATTTCCGTTGATCGTGTCAGTCATTTCTCAAGGTTGAGTCGGATGACGGCACACATCAGTACCAGATCAGGAGCTTCATTTTTACAAGGGTTGGTAGGCGTTTTTTCGCCTGCCTGTAATCGAACATGGCGAGCGCGTTGGTAAACGCGTTTGCGAATATCTGGTTATTGATACTCTCATGCCTCCTTCCGTATTGAGCCCACATCGATTCATCGCGCGTGTCCGTCCGGATATCGCCCTTTTCGATAGCCATGTTGTGAACAGTCGTCGTCGCAGCATTTTGTTTGCCTTTACTTTCTCTCCTCCCCCCCAAAAACACTAAGTCGTTATTGAACCTATTGCCTTCCTGATAACTGGCCGGGTGCTTTGCCCTGCCTGTCAGCGATTGCCTGAGCCTTTTTAACGGACGTCCACTTGGGTGGGGCGGGTCTTTTGATGCATCTAACAGGGAGTTCACTGCATGTGGTGGAAGAGTCTTGCTCGGCAAATTCAGGAAAGAACTGCCGATAACAATGGGGTCGTCGCGTTTGGCGCGGGTTTCGGACCCTCCGGGCTTCCCCATATCGGCACGTTGTGTGAGGTGTTGCGCGTCAGCATCGTAAAAACAGCATTCGAGAAAATATCCAGCAAAGAAACCCGGCTGTTTATTGTTTCCGACGATCTGGATGCGCTGCGAAAAGTACCTGGAACATTCCCTCAACCGCAGCGCCTGCAAAGTTGTCTGGGGCTACCGTTGTGCGATATCCCCGACCCTTTCGAACAGGCGGGCAGCCTGTCGGCAGGCATTAACGCTCGACTTGATCAGGTACTGATGCCCTATGCGCTCGACTATCAACTGATTGAAAACAGTGCGCTCTATCGATCCGGTTACTACAACTCGACCATCAAGCAGTTTCTCTCTCGAATGGAGGCGATCAATCAGGTTGTGGCCTCACGTCTGGGAATTACCCGTAGAAAGAGCTACAGCATGTTCATGCCCGTCTCGCGTTTTTCAGGGCGGATCATCGAGCATCTGGTGGTTCGGCATGTTGATGTGCAGCGCGGAGAAATTGTCTATCAAATTCCGCCAGACCTGCTGATCAACCGGCCAGGCGAGGAGTACAGCATCACATCACAGGAGTATTACGCCGACGAGCCGATTGGCGAAGACATCACCACGTCGGTGTTGGATGGTCACTGCAAGTTGCAATGGAAGGCCGATTGGGCAATGCGCTTGATTCACCGCAATATTGCTTTTGAAATGCATGGCGAAGACCTGACTGACTCGGCGAATACGGTGCGCGATATCTGCCAGGTATTGGATGTGCGAGCGCCGATCCTGATGAAGTACGGGCTGTTTACCGACATCGCTGGCAAGAAAATTTCCAAAAGCAAAGGCAACGGCTTTTCTCTGGAGCAAGTCAGCAAGTACATGCCCGAGGGGGCGTTGCAGCATTTCATGTTCAACAACCCTTATCGCACCACTCGCTTCCACCCTCAGGTGTCGATCAAGGCCTATGACAATTACCGGGCTGACCATGCGCGTATGGTCGAGGGCGACGATGACAACCCCGTCGGCTATTTCCATCGCCCACCGCGCCATGGCAAGCGCTGCACCACCTACCAGCGGATGCTGAACATCTTTACCGCCTGCCATCCAGATGACATTGATGCGGCTTACCACTACCTGCTTCAGCACGACAAAACCCGGCAGGACATCCTGGCGGATGACGGCTTTACCGATGTGGTCCAGAAAGCATTTACCTATTACCAGGAACGGGTAGCCCCACTTTTTCAGCCACGGCTACTCACTGAGCACGGGGAGTCGACGCTGTATAGGCTTTCAGAGCAGTTCAAACAACTGGCGGTCCTCCCGGGACCGGTTGCTCGCGAACAGATCACGCAAATCTTCGATCAAGTTGGCGTCTCCAGTCCCGGTGATGCTTACCGGATGCTTTACACCTGCCTGTTCGGCGAGGAAAGCGGGCCGCGACTCTACGGGTACATCAATCGTCTGGGTGTTCAGGCTTTTTGTGCACAACTCGAATCACGGATCAAACAGGCAGTTCAATACAGGGAGAGTGAAACCATGAGCGAAGTGCAGTTCAATCAAGCCAACACCGAGTCGTCCGAAGTCCCGCGCCCGATGACCACGAGCGAGCTGCCGCGAGAGGACGGGCGGGTGTTGGAAGCCATCGACTTCGAAGAGGTCAAAGCCCGTGCCGCAGCCTTCGCGCAGCATCTTCGAAGCAACAGTGAGGCGATTGCCGAGAGCCTTTCGGGGTTCGAGTGCTACAACGTGGCGGTGGATGAGATTGAGCGGTGTGTCGAGTTTCTTGAGTGCCTGGAGCTTAACAGCCCGTTCTTTGAACGCAGGGTGCGTTGCGTCACCAGTTACTTGCCGCTCAACCAGCCGATCTATGCCACGACTTGCTTTGGCATTATTCCTTCGTTGCTGGCCGATTCAGCCTGGCTTCGACCGCCGACAGCGATGCACTCGCACTATAGGAAGTTGCTGGAGTCGTTGCAGCTGGAGCGCTTCTTTCCGAACCTGAACATCTCTTTTGCCGACAAAGAGACGTTCGTCAGCCAGACCGCTGCGATGTCCGATGTGGTTATTTTCACCGGCACGCCGGAAAACGCGACCAAAGTCAGAAAGTCCTACCTCAAGCGCACCTTGTTCATCCTCAACGGGGCGGGCCATAACCCCCTGGTCGTGTCGGCCGATGCATCGATCGACACCGCGATCGAAAGTGCGTTGCGGGTGGTGTTGTACAACCAGGGGCAGGATTGCGCCGGTCCCAACAGCATCCTTGTGCATCGACAGGTCTACGGCGAGTTTATTCGTCGATTGCGCGAAGAGCTGATCAAGTGCGAGGACTATGTGGGCGATTACGCACGCAAAGAGAACATCGTCGGACCTAATAGCGACCCTGACCATACGTTGAAAGTAGTGAAAATGTTCAAGGAGTATCGCGAACACTGCACTTATGGCGGCGAGATCAATCCGATCAGCGGCTTGATCCGTCCGACCGTGTTCGAGCGGCCATTGTCGCTGGGCGGCAACTACAAAGAGTTTTTTGCCCCTGTGTTCTTTGTTCAACCTTATGCCGATGACGAGGAGCTGGCGGGTTATTTCGAACATCCGCTCTATGCGCCCAACTCCATGTACGTGTCGTTGTTTGGCAGCAGCGGCTACATCGACAGTTTGGTGGCGTCCGGCAAACATGCCGCAGAGACGGTGCTGAACAACACCGATCTGCATGTCGTGGAGAAAGGCTACAACCCTTACGGCGGTTATGGGGTCGCGGCGTCCTGTCTGTATGTGAACGGCGTGCGGATTGCCAAACCGACGTTGCCTCAACGGGATATCCACGAGCATCTCGTGGCAGTTTGAGCGTGCGTGGGCCGGCTATCGATAGGCAGTGAGCCTGAGGTGTGATGAATGAATAGATTATTGTTGGCGGCGCTGGTACTCGGCGTTTCCATTGTCGGGTTATGTATCGGTTCGACCGTGCCAGTGGTCGCGTTGCGCCTGTACCAGGCAGGAGCGTCGGCTGTGCATATCGGTGTGATGTCGGCACTGCCCGCGGCCGGGATGATGCTGTCGGCCTTTCTGGTGGACTGGATCTGCCAGCGGCTGAGCCGTCGACATATTTATTTGGGTTGTTTCGCGCTGTCGACCCTGAGCGTGGCCGCCGTCGAGTTCTTCGCTTCGACGGTGTACGGCCTGGCACTGGCCAGGTTTACGATGGGGTTGGCGGCGGGGATCATCATTATTCTGGGGGAATCCTGGGTGAATGAAATCGCCGAGGACCACTACAGAGGCCGGGTTGTTGCGATCTACACCACCTGCTTTACGGTTTTCCAGCTACTCGGGCCAGGGATGGTGGCCCTCTTCGGCACCGCCGGACCTCAGGTGATCAGTGTGGTAATAGCCGGACATCTGTTGGCGCTAGGGATGATCTGGTTCACCTTGCCGAGACAGGAGGATTATCACGGGCATTCGGAAAGCAAGACGTTCTCGGTGCTGGGCTTC
Source organism: Pseudomonas sp. 86_A (assembly GCF_017491705.1). Taxonomy (NCBI): domain Bacteria; kingdom Pseudomonadati; phylum Pseudomonadota; class Gammaproteobacteria; order Pseudomonadales; family Pseudomonadaceae; genus Pseudomonas; species Pseudomonas sp. 86_A. The sequence continues at coordinate 261,682 of NZ_JAFGYS010000010.1, forward strand.
ATTCAAGTGGCGCCGGCGCTGTGCATGGGCATCATCTTTTTCTCGTTTTTCGATAGCGTGATCCTGTCGATGTTTCCGGTTTACGCTGCCGATCACGGCTATGCCATCAAATTCGCTGCGCTCATGGTGACGGTGATTCTGCTCGGTGACGCGGCCTTCCAGTTCCCGCTGGGCTGGCTCTCGGACAACGTTGCCAGACCGATTGTCTACTTGGGGTGCGGTGTGCTTTCTCTGGCAATCGGTGTCTGCCTGCCGTGGTTAATGAACTATCCCTACTTGCTCTGGCCAAGCCTGGTGGTACTCGGGGCCGTTGCCGGCGGAGTTTATACCCTGGCGATCATTCTGATCGGCGAAGGGTTCAAAGGCCCGGATCTGGTCACCGCGAATGCCAGCGCCGGTTTTTTATGGGGGGTAGGCAGTTTACTCGGCCCCCTGGTCAGCAGCGCAGCGATGACAACCAGTGCGCACGGCCTGCCGTTAGCGCTGTCTGCTGCGGCTGCGCTGTTTGTGTTGTTCGCATTGCCGCTGTTCAAGAGGACGGTCAGGGTGAAGGCGCTGCGATAACACACGCTGAGGTCTGGGAGTGGTTCTTCGACGACGTCGGTTTTGACGTTGTACAAGCACTAAAAACGGCTTACCGAAAGGTAGGCCGTTTTTTCTGCCTGAAGCAAAGTGCCGACAGCAAATGCCATTATTTACTGCGACCAGTTGCCCAACGCTGACAACCCTTTCGCCCAGATCTGCCGAGTCCGCAACCCGACCATCGCGCGCCAGTCCGGATCGGCCGGATAAAACTGCTCCAGCAGATTCAACTTGATCGTCCGCCCCGTCGCATCCAGCGGATTGCCATGCAGATGCAGCCACTGGTCATCGCGCAAATATCGATGCACCTCCGGTCCCGGATACGTTCCACACTCGATCACGAACGGCATCAGTTGCACGCCCGGCAATGCATTGAGCAGCGCCTGCGAGGTGTAGCCGGTGGCGGTCGCCGCGACACCGGTTTCGCTCAAGGTGTCGGCCCCGGTGTGCAGCGTGTAAAGCCATGGGCCGTAGATCGACTGGGCGTGCGCGAGTGCCGGATAAGGCGCTTGAGTGATGGTCAGCAACATCGGATGGCCGTACTCGCCGGCGCCGGTGTGCAGGTCAAAGCACATCAGGGTTTCAGCGCCCGCCAGGTGCTCGTCGATGATTTGATGCAAGGTGCGATTCGACCAGCTCGGCGCGCGGCCGCCGTAGAACAGACCATCGGGGTGACTGTGCTGACCGCCCTCGACTATCGACATCACCGCCGGCCAGCCGTGTTCGGCAATCTGCGCATCGAGCAAGGCGTCGGCCCGCGCGCGCTCCAGGCCGTTCAGATCGGTGCAGGCGTAAATCTCGTGCAAGGCCGCGTAAGCGCGGTTGTCCGGCAACGGCCCGGCGAAATCCAGGTGATTGCGGTTGAGGTCGATGTTGTCTTCGTTGACCCGCCGCAGCCACGCGGTGCCCCACGGGTTGATCAGGTGCACCATCACCACCGCGACATCCTTGGGCAGCGAGCCCGGCACAAAGGTCTTCAGCCATTCGTTCTGGCAATCCGAGCCGTAATAGCCCTCGACCCCGTGAGTGCCGCTGAGTGCGACCAGCCGACGTTTGGCCTGCGGATCACCGAGCACGGCGACGTCGGTGCTCAGCGGTTCGCCAAAGGGGCCACAGCGCGGATGTGCGTACGAGGTGAGCGTGGCGCCGGCGGCCTGGGCGGCGGCGAGAAACTGCTCGCGTTGATTGCGGTAGCTGGATTCGGTGGGGAACGCGCTGTGCATATCAGTCTCTTGTTGATCTAGTAATTGTAAGGACGTGTGCGGTCGGTCGATTGCGGTTGACCCTAGCGAACATCCGCCCCGAAAAGAAAGACAAAAATGCCCATCGGTTTGCGTCGCGACCGACCGGTCGATAAAGTCCGTCAGACCTTTCACCCCATGGACGGAGAGCACCACGTGTTTCCAGCCCTGCCCCTGAGCCGCTTTCGCCTGCCTGCCCTGACGCTGATCATCAGCGCCCTGACCCTCACCGCGTGCAACGCCCCGCCCTCTTCGACCTTGCCGCTGGCCCCGGAAGCTGCGTCCGGTTATCGCACCGATCTGCAGACCCGTCATGCCAGCAAACACATGGCCGCTGCCGCCAATCCGCTGGCCGCCGAGGCCGGGCGCGAGATGCTGCGCAAGGGCGGCTCGGCGATTGATGCGGCGATTGCGATGCAAGCAGTGCTGACGCTGGTTGAGCCGCAATCCTCCGGAATCGGCGGCGGCGCGATGATCGTGTTGTGGGACGGCAAACAGGTGCGCACCTACGACGGCCGCGAAACCGCACCGGCGGGTGCCACCGAGAAGCTGTTCCTGCAAGCCGACGGCCAACCGATGCCGTTCCCGCAGGCGCAGATCGGCGGGCGCTCGGTCGGTACACCGGGTGTGCTGCGTGCACTGGAGCTGGCGCACCAACAACACGGTCGCCTGCCGTGGACCACGCTGTTTGAGCCGGCGATCAAACTCGCCGAGCAGGGTTTTGCGATTTCTCCACGCCTGCATTCGTTGCTGGAATCCGACCCGGTGATCCGTAAGTCACCCGACATGGCCGCGTACTTCCTCAACCGCGACGGCAGCGTCAAAGCCGTCGGCACCCGCCTGCAAAACCCGGCGCTGGCGGCTGTGCTCAAGCGCATCGCCAACGAAGGTCCGGACGCGCTGTACAAAGGCCCGATCGCCGAAGAGATTGTCGCCAAGGTGCAAGGCCACACCAACCCCGGCAGCCTGTCGTTGCAGGATCTGCAAGGCTACAAAGCCAAAGAACGCGCACCGCTGTGCACTGACTACAAACGCTGGCAGGTCTGCGGTATGCCGCCACCGTCATCGGGCGGGATCGCCGTGGCGCAGATTCTCGGCACCTTGCAGGCCCTGGAAACCCGCGACCCGCGTCTGTCACTCACGCCGCTCAAACCGCTGAAAACCAACAAACCGGCCGGCATCGAACCCGATCCCCAAGCGGTGCACCTGATCGCCGAAGCCGAACGCCTGGCTTATGCCGACCGCGCGCAATACGTCGCCGATACCGATTTCGTGCCGGTGCCGGTCAAAGGCCTGGTCGACCCCGGCTATCTCGCCAGCCGCGCCAGCCTGATCGGTGAACGCAGCATGGGCAGCGCCAAGCCGGGCACCCCACCGGGCGTGCAGGTGGCCTACGCGCCGGATCGCTCGCCGCTGCGCATCTCCACCTCGCAAGTGGTGGCAGTGGATGACATGGGCGGCGCGGTGTCGATGACCACCACCATCGAAGCAGCGTTCGGCTCGCATCTGATGGTTCAGGGCTTTTTGCTGAACAATCAGATGACCGACTTCTCGTTCATTCCCGAAGAGAACGGGCAGAAAGTCGCCAACCGCGTCGAACCCGGCAAACGCCCACGCTCGTCGATGGCGCCAACCTTGATCTTCGATCGCCACAGCGGGGAATTCCTCGCCAGCGTCGGCTCACCGGGCGGCTCGCAGATCATCGAATACGTGGCCAAGACCACCGTCGGCCTGCTCGACTGGAACCTCGACCCGCAAAGCGCCATCAGCCTGCCCAACTTCGGCAGCCGCAACGGCCCGACCGAACTGGAACAAGGCCAGTTCAGCCCGGCGCTGATTCAGGCGCTGAAGGACAAAGGTCACACGGTGAATGAAATCGACATGACCAGCGGCACCCAGGCCATCGTGCGGGTCAAGGATGCACAAGGGAAAGCGTCGTTGGCAGGTGGTGCGGATCCACGACGTGAAGGGGAAGCGTTGGGGGATTGAAGCGACAAGGTGCGAAGAAAAGGCTTGCCGCAAGGCAGGCCGGTGTACGACACCGAATCCCTATTGGCCAATGCCAGCGAAACACTAGGCTCGGTCACCGAGATGCTAAACAACTTCGCCGCTGTACTGGACACCTCGCACCGCAAGACCGCACTGGGTATTGCGCAAATCGTCATGCTGAGTGAGCTGGCGGTGAATCAGGCGCTGGATAACGTTCAGCCGGTTACGTAATTACTGCCGCGCATAAAAAATCCGATGCCCGTACAGGCATCGGATTTTTTATGATTGGGCCAAAGATCAAACATGCACGCAAAGTTATTATTCAAACCGCTAGCGTCTTGCCAACCACCGCATCGCCAATCGTCAGGAAATGCCCGCCCGCCACATGGTGCAACGTGCGCAAACCGTCATGCCCTTCGAAATGCCAACGCCCGTCACTGAACACGCGCTCATCGGCGTGGGCGGCGATGACTTCGGCGAGGAAAAGGTCGTACTGCTCGTGATTGCGCGGCTCCGGCAGCAAGCGGCATTCGAGCCAGGCGACGCAGCCTTCGAGCAGCGGCGCTTCGACTGTTTCGCCGGCGAAGGTCTGCAGGCCGTAAGCCTGAAACTTGTCATGCCCCTGATTCTGCTGGATCTCCAGCCCCGACGTGTTGCCGACGGTTTGCACGATGTCGGCCTGATTGGCGCACGGCACGTTGAGCACGAAGGTGCCCGAGGCTTCGAGCAACTGCCGGGTCCAGGTGGACTTGTCGAGAACCACCGCGACTTTCGGCGGTTCGAAATCCAGCGGCATCGCCCAGGCGGCGGCCATGATGTTGCGCTGGCCGTCATGGGCGGCGCTGACCAGCACGGTCGGGCCGTGGTTGAGCAGACGGTAGGCTTTGTTCAAGGGAACCGGGTGGCGGTGGGAAGCGCTCATGGGAATCTGCTCCGGGGAAAAGGAGCCGATTGTAGCGCCACCTGTGACCTGTAGGAGTGAGCCTGCTCGCGATAGCGGTGGATCAGTCAGCACAATTATTGAATGTCCAACCGTCATCGCGAGCAGGCTCACTCCTACAAAAGTCGGTGCAGGTCAGTTGGAGAGTTGGTTGGCAAACTGGCCGACTGCATCCACCACTTTCTGCGCGCCGTCCTGAATCTCGACGATCACCGTGCCCGCCTCTGCCGCCAGCGCCAGGCCTTGCTCGGCCTGCAGCTTGCCGTCGGTCATGAGCGCCACGGCATTGCGGGCCATTTCCTGGTTCTGCCGCACCACGGTGACGATCTCTTCGGTCGCCTGGCTGGTGCGCGACGCCAGTTGCCGCACTTCGTCGGCCACCACCGCAAAGCCTCGACCCTGCTCGCCGGCGCGGGCCGCTTCGATGGCAGCGTTGAGCGCCAGCAGGTTGGTCTGTTCGGCAATGCCGCTGATGGTTTTGACGATGGTGCCAATCACCTGCGACTGCTCGTTCAGCGCCTCGATGCCTTCACCGGCGGCTTGCATGTGTCGCGACAGATCGCGCATCACATTCACCGCTTCAGTCACCACGGTGGTGCCGCGCTGGGCGGTGCTGTCGGTTTGCTGCGAAGTGCTGTAGGCGATGCTGGCCGCGTCGGCTACCGCTTGTTCGCGATTGACCTGATCGGTAATGACTGTGGCGAATTTCACCACTTTGTACAGTTTGTTGTTGGCATCGAGCACCGGGTTGTAGGACGCCTCCAGCCACACCGTACGACCATGGCTGTCGACCCGCTTGAAACGCTCGGCCACAAACTCGCCGTTGTTCAGGCGACGCCAGAAATTCTGGTACTCGGCGCTGTTGTACTCATCAGGCGTGCAGAACATCCGGTGATGCTTGCCCTTGATCTGCGCCAGGCTGTAACCCATGCCGCTGAGGAAGCGCTCGTTGGCGTTGAGCACGTTGCCGTTGAGGTCGAACTCGATCACTGCGGTGGAGCGCACCAGCGCACCGATCAGGTTTTCGTGCTCGCGGGAGGCTTCGATGGTGCGGGTCAGGTCGCTGGAGAAAATCGAGAAATGCTTGATCCGCCCGTCCGAGGAACGCACCGGTTGCACGATGGAGCGCAGCCACGCCTCTTCGCCATTACCGCGAAGCAGGCGCACGGCCCCCGCGAAATGCTCGCCACGGGTCAGTGCAGCCTTGAAGCGATGATGAAATTCATCGGACTTCACATGCGCCGGAACGATGTCCTCAATGGCGCGCCCCACCAGATCCTGGCTCTTGTAGAGCATCTCGGCGAGAAAGTTCTGATTGACCGACTGCACGCGTCCGTCGGGCTCCAGCGTCAGCACCAGCATCTCGCTTTCCAGGCTTTCCTTCACTTGCAGCAGGCTGGAAAGTTCTTCACGAAGAGTGGCCAGCTCTTGCTTCAGGCGTTTGTTGAACATGGGGAAGTACCGATAGGCAGGGTAGAAAGCGGGATGCAGCCTAACCATCGGCCTTGGAAAACTTTTCTGAAGAGCGATTGAGACCGGCCGGTCAAAAATAATCCCGACTGGCGATCGATCTTGTTTACCCCCGAAGACCGGAGGTAAAACCCAGCGCTCTGGCCCGGCCACTTCAGGTATCCTCAAGGCAAATTGCAACAACATGTTGCAGGTATCCGCCCGATAAGGAGTGCCGTTTTGGATTTATCGACCGCTGCCTGGATGGTTCACGACACGCGCCTGATTCTTTGCTGCCTGCTGGCGATTGCCACCATCATTGTGCTGATCAGCGCCACTAAACTTCCGCCGTTCCTGTCGATCCTGATCGGTACGTTCATTGCCGGTGTCGGCGCCGGTTTGCCGCCCGAAGACGTGGCCAAGGCGTTCAGCAAAGGCGCCGGGGCGATTCTCGGTGAGGCGGGGATCATCATTGCGCTGGGCTCGATGCTCGGCGCACTGATGGCTGAATCCGGCGCCGCCGACCGCATCGCCTCGACCTTGCTCGGGCTGGGCAAAGGCAAGTCCCTGCCATGGGTCATGGCGCTGGTGGCGATGGTGATCGGCCTGCCGCTGTTCTTCGAGGTGGGGCTGGTGATGATGGTGCCGATCATCTTCGTCATGGCCCGCCGTTCGGGTCAGCCACTGTTGAAAATCGCGATTCCGGCGCTGGCCGGGATGACCACCCTGCACGCCTTGATGCCGCCGCATCCCGGGCCGTTGATCGCGGTCAGCGCGTTGCATGCCGACCTTGGGCTGACCATGTTGCTGGGTTTCAGCATCGCCATTCCGGCAGTGATTCTGGCCGGGCCGCTGTACGGCAACTGGCTGTCGAAACGCATGCACGTCGATGAACCGGCAGAGCTTGGCGCACTGTTCAGCGCCCCGCCGAAAGCGCCGCGTCAGCCAGGTTTCGGCCTGTCGTTGTTGATCATTCTGTTGCCGGTGTTGCTGATGCTCGGCAGCACCCTGGCGAAAGTCGCGATGAGCCCGGAAAGCAGCGTCGCCCTGACCCTGAAGTTCCTCGGCGAGCCTTTGGTGGCGCTGGGCATTGCAGTGATGGCAGCGGTGATCTGCCTCGGCTGGGCCAACGGCATGCCGCGTGATCAAGTGGGCGGCACCCTGCGCAGAAGCCTGGCGCCGATTGCCGTGCTGTTGCTGACCATCGGTGCCGGCGGCGGCCTGAAGCAGACCTTGCTGGATGCCGGCGTCAGCCAGACCATCAGCAAAGTCGCCGAAGGTGCGCACATGCCGTATCTGCTGCTGGCCTGGCTGATTGCCGTGGCGTTGCGTCAAGCCACCGGCTCGGCGACGGTCGCCACCACCACGACAGCGGGGATTCTGGCGCCGATGATGGCGGGGCTCGCCGCGACGCAAAGTTCGTTGGTGGCGCTGGCGATTGGTGCCGGCTCAGTGTTCTTCTGCCATGTGAACGATGCCGGCTTCTGGATGGTTCGCGAGTACTTTGGCTTGCAGCTCAAACAGACGATCTGGGTCTGGTCGATCCTGCAAACCATTGTTTCGGTGGTGGGACTGGTCGGGACGTTGCTGTGGTGGCACTGGTTGACCTGACAGCGGTCAGGAACAGGGCGCCACGGATTGGCGCCCGACACCACTCATGCGCGAGCCGAAGTACGCCGCGCTGCCGATGCCGATGCCGACCGCACCCATCACCGCACAGAACATCACGCAGATCCATGGGCTCCAAGGCATCAGACCGATCAGCAACAGCGGTGTGATGCTCGCCCACGCGGCGTAGGCAATGTTGTAGGTGAAGGAAATGCCGGATACCCGGATACGCGCCGGGAACAGCCCGACCATCACCGACGGCACCGCGCCGACCACACCGCAGCCCAGGCCGGCGATGGCGTACGCCAGCCCCACCCAGTCGCCCCCCGTGATCAAGCAGCTGTAAAGCACGCCGATGCCCAAAGGCAGCAGCAAGCTATAGAGCATGACCGTGCGCCAGGCGCCGAGGCGATCGACCAGCAACCCGGCAATCACGCAACCGATATTGAGGAAGACGATGCCCAACGCGCTGAGGGCAAAAGTGTGGCTGGCGCTCATGCCGAAGGTTTTCTGCATCATGGTCGGGGTGATCACCACGAACACCACCACCGCCGAAGTCAGCACGCAAGTCAGCAACATGGCCGGCAACATCGCCAGTCGATGCTCGCGCAGCACGGTGCGCAGCGGCAGTTCAACCCGCGCCTCGCGCTGCGCTTCCATGGCCATGAACACCGGGGTTTCGCTCAACCAGCGCCGCAGGTAGACGCCGATCACGCCGAACACCCCACCGAGCAGGAACGGATAACGCCAGGCGTAATCGAGGATTTCTGCCGGGGTGAACGCCTGTGCAAGGAAGGTCGCGGTCAACGCGCCAATCAAGTAGCCGAAGGTCAGCCCGGCCTGCAAAAAGCCCAGCGCGTAACCGCGATGGCCGGTTGGCGCATGTTCGGCGACGAACACCCACGCGCTCGGCACTTCCCCGCCGACCGCCGCGCCTTGGAGAATGCGTAGCGCCAGCAACAGCAGCGGTGCGAAATAACCGATCTGGGCATACGTCGGCATGATCCCGATCAGCAGGCACGGCAGCGCCATCATCAGGATGCTCAGGCTGAAGACTTTCTTGCGCCCGAGTTTGTCGGCGAAATGCGCCATCAGGATCCCGCCCAGCGGCCGCGCCAGATAACCGGTGACGAAGATCCCGAAGCTTTGCAGCAGGCGCAGCCACTCGGGCATTTCCGGCGGGAAGAACAACTGGCTGAGGGTCAGGGCGAAGAACACGAAGATGATGAAATCGTAGATCTCAAGCGCCCCGCCGAGGGCCGCAAGGCCGAGGGTCTTGTAGTCGGAACGGCTGAACGGCGCCGGTCGGGCTGTGGATTGGGCAGTCATGGCAAAGAACTCTGGCAGGCAAAAAACCAAGGCGCTCATGGTCTACGCAAATCTGCCTGGGGACAACCCGTTAGACCATAGTCCCGGTTTTGCAAAACCTGCTCACAAAGCACTGGCAGTTGAATTACTGTTAATGCCTGTCCAGCAGGACCCACCTGAATCGGTTTTCACCTCTGTGGCGAGGGAGCTTGCTCCCGCTGGGTCGCGAAGCGGCCCCCTCTGCTCCTTAAAGGAAGGGGACTGCTACGCAGTCCAGCGGGAGCAAGCTCCCTCGCCACAGATTGATCTGACTGACAGCACTGGCGGCTCCTGCGGACCACAATAACCATAAAAATCCGAGGTATTCCCTGTGGCCGTTGATATCGAAGATAGCCGCTCCGCGCGCTTTGCCTTGCGCTGTTCAAGCTTTGCCGAACGCTGGTTCCCCGACTCCTGGGTGTTCGCCGCGTTGGCCGTGATCATTGTTGCGCTGGCCACCCTGGCCATGGGCGCCAAACCCACCGATGCCGCGATGGCGTTCGGCGACGGGTTCTGGAGCCTGATTCCGTTCACCATGCAAATGGCCTTCGTGGTGATTGGCGGGTACGTAGTCGCCAGCTCGCCGCCGGCGGTGAAGCTGATCGACAAACTGGCGCGTATCCCGAAAAACGGCCGCTCGGCCGTAGCCTGGGTGGCGCTGATCTCGATGGTCGCCTCGCTGTTGAACTGGGGCCTGTCGCTGGTGTTCGGCGGTTTGCTGGTACGCGCCCTGGCCCGCCGCACCGATCTGAAAATGGATTACCGCGCGGCCGGCGCGGCAGCCTATCTCGGCCTGGGCGCGGTCTGGGCGTTGGGCCTGTCGTCATCGGCGGCGCAGTTGCAGGCCAACCCGGCCAGCCTGCCGCCGGCGATCCTGTCGATCACCGGGGTGATTCCGTTCACCCAGACCATCTTCTTGTGGCAGTCCGGAGCCATGCTGCTGGCGTTGATCGTGGTTTCGATCATCGTCGCCTACGCCACCGCACCTGGCCCGAACTCTGCGCGCGACGCCAAGGATTGCGGAATCGACCCGGCCTTCAACCTGCCGCCATTGCAACCGCGTACCCGGCCGGGGGAATGGCTGGAGCACAGTCCGCTGCTGATCATTCTGCTGGTGCTGCTGGCGGCCGGTTGGCTGTTCCACGAGTTCTCGACCAAACCGGCGATCACCGCAATCTCCGGGCTCAACACCTATAACTTCTTGTTCATCATGCTTGGCGCCCTGCTGCACTGGCGTCCGCGCAGCTTCCTCGATGCGGTGGCCCGGGCGGTGCCGACCACCACCGGCGTGCTGATCCAGTTCCCGCTGTACGGCTCGATTGCCGCGCTGCTGACCACGGTCAAAGGCGCCGATGCACAGACCCTGGCGCATCACATCTCGACCTTCTTTGTCAGCATCGCGTCCCACGACACCTATGCGCTGTTGATGGGCGTGTACTCGGCGATTCTCGGTTTCTTCATCCCGTCCGGCGGCGGCAAGTGGATCATCGAAGCGCCGTACGTGATGCAAGTTGCCAACGATCTGCAATACCACCTCGGCTGGGCGGTGCAGATCTACAACGCCGCTGAAGCGCTGCCGAACCTGATCAACCCGTTCTACATGCTGCCACTGCTGGGCGTGCTTGGCCTGAAGGCGCGGGACCTGATCGGCTTCTCGTTCGTGCAATTGCTGGTGCACACGCCGCTGGTGCTGTTCTTGCTGTGGGTGCTGGGCACGACATTGGCGTATACGCCGCCGGTCATTCCTTGAGTCCAGCGAGCGCAGCCAGGTGGCTGGCGGGAGGATTCCGACAATCAGCCAATCCTCTTCTTACGAAGTCTGTTGCACCGTCCCACGCACTCCGTGGGACGGTGCTGACTTTTCCTGAGCGTGTCTTCGTTTAGCTTGTCCAGGACCAAAAACCTGTCCAAGGAAGAACCGATGACACCGATATCCAAAACGCTTGAAGAGCTGATCCGTGAAATTTATCAGGACGGCAGCGTCTGCGTAGTCGAGTACAGGACACTGCGAGACGATGCCGACCGACGCATGGAGGCGGTCATTCAAGAGTTCGGCCAGCACAACAACCTGACGGCTTTCCAGAAAGCGATGGATGTTGCGATGCAATTGCTGCAGACCACCGTCATTGATGCCAAGAAAGCCCGATTGACTGACACCGGCGAAGCCATTGTCAAAGATGCAGTCACCGCTCAGGTCGAATACCTGCGTGCAGGCAGTGAGCTTGCGTTGCGCCTTTTGTAATCGAGTGAATACCTGTGGGAGCTGACCTGGTCGCTCCCACATTTTTTTGCCGCCCCTCAAATCGTCACCCAACCGTCACATTCCCTTGCTAGCGTCCGCCCGAAACAAACTGAAACAATTAAGCAGAACGGGCTGACAGATGAAAGACGAGAAAGACGGCACTGACGCACCTGAATCCAACGATCCCACCGACACCAGTCGCCGCCGCTTTCTCGGCGGGGTTGCCGTCCTCGGCGTGGGTGCCACGCTCGCCGGCTGCGGTAACGCCAGCGACCAGCCGGGCAAACCGGTCGAGCGCCCGCTGACCCCGACCGAGCTGGACAAGGCCCTGCGCGAGCAGGTGAAAACCGTGGTGGTGATCTACGCCGAGAATCGCAGCTTCAACAACCTGTTCGGTGATTTCCCCGGTGTCGAAAAGCCGCTGTCGTCGCTCAAGCCTGCCGATTACCAGCAACGTGACCGCGATGGCAGCCTGTTGCAGACCCTGCCACCGGTCTGGGGCGGCGTGTTGCAGATTGGCCCGCAAACCCTCGATGGCGTGACCTACCCCAGCGCCACGCAGTTTCAGGAAAACCTGCCCAACGCGCCGTTCGCCCTCAAAGGCCCGAATGGCGAAGACCTGCCGTTCGGCCTGGTCACCCGCGACCTGTGGCACGTGTTTTATCAGAACCAGATGCAGATCAACGGCGGCAAGAACGATGGCTTCGTCGCCTGGGCTGACTCCGGTGGCCTGACCATGGGGCACTACGCCCAGAGCCGTTATTCCCTGCGCCTGTGGGATGTGGCGCAGGAGTTCGTGCTGTGCGACAACTTCTTCCAGGGTGCCTTCGGTGGCTCGTTCCTAAACCATCAATACCTGATCAGCGCCACCGCGCCGTTCTATCCGGACGCCGCCAATTCGGTGGCCAAGTCGCAGATCGCCACGCTGCAAAGCAATGACCCGACCGATCCGCGCCTCAAGCCGCTGGAGCAGTCGCCGGCCAGCGCCATGAGTGGCCCACCGCAGTTCGGCCCGAGTGCACTGACCCCGGACGGCTTTGGCGTCAACACCCTCGCCCCGCCCTATTGGCCAACGTGGATTCGCGATCCGGAACGCCCGGAATATTCCAAGGCCGATCTGCCCAACGTACTGGTACCGCAGACCCACGAACACATCGGCGACAAGCTGTCGAAGAAGAACGTCGACTGGGCCTGGTACGCCGGCGCCTGGCAGGCAACGCTGGAGCAGTACAAGGATTCCGGCGGGATTCCGAAGATCCCCAACTTCCAGTATCACCACCAGCCGTTCAACTACTTCAAGCAGCAAGGCCCGGAGAACCCGCAAGAGCGCAACAAACGCCTGCGCGATGCCGGTTTGGGCGATGAGTCGAGCACCAACAAGTTCTTCGCCGATGCCGAGGCCGGCAAGCTGCCGGCGGTGACGTTCTACAAGCCTCAGGGCAACCTGAACATGCACGCCGGTTATGCCGACGTCGCCTCCGGTGACCGGCACATCGTCCGCGCCCTGAAGGTACTGCGTGAAAGCCCGCAGTGGAAAAACATGGTGGTGATCGTCACCGTCGATGAAAATGGCGGCTGGTGGGACCACGTGGCGCCGCCCAAGGGTGACCGCTGGGGGCCGGGGTCGCGGGTGCCGGCGCTGGTGGTGTCGCCGTTCGCGCGCAAAGGCACGGTGGATCACACGGTCTACGACACGGCGTCGATCCTGCGTCTGATCACCCGGGTGTTTCAACTGGAAACCCTGGACGGTCTCAAACAACGTGACGAGGCGATGATCGCCCGCGGTCAGAAACCCATGGGCGACTTGACCAACGCCCTGCATTTTCAGGCTTGAAATCGGGTTCTGCGGGCTGACGCAAAAAACCGTGAATGACGGCTTCTCTGTGCAACACGGCTGATCCAATATGAAGCGCCCCGACCTTCCGGGGAACCCACGCTGAAAAGGATCTGAGCATGTTCAAACTCGCAGGACTCACCCCCGCTGCAATGGCGCTTGCCGCGCTCACCCTGAGCGCGGCCGCCCACGCCGATGTCGACCTGAAACTGGGCAGCACCGAACGCGTCACCCGCCTCTTCGCCTACCCCAACAACTGCAGCGTGATCTGCTATCGCAACTGGTCGCTGGAACAGACCGTCGCCCACTACCTGAGCCAGAGCGTGCAACGCGACGGCTACGCCAATGCCAAGGTGCTGGTGAAGAATGATAACGGGCAGATTTACGTCGAAATCAGCGGCGTACCGCAAGGCTACGACAAGCCGCTGTCGGCGCTGCTCGATGCCGGCGATCTGGCCTATAACGGCGCCAGCAAGCTCAACGCCGATGGCAAATGGGCCTACAGCTGGTACCTGTTCCTGCCGCTGGGCATGGCTTTGGAAAACCGCAAGAGTGTCGAGCTGTTGCACTTCCCGCCGGACTATTCGCTGACTCAGGCCCAGGATTATCTGCGCTCGAACACCACCGATCGCTGGGCCACGCTGCTGAGCGTCAACGGCATTCCGGCTGACCAGACCCCGGCGTATCAGACCATCATCGACATCGCGCCAATCGCGGCGCCGTCCAACGCCGGCAGCGACCTGGAAGGGGTCTACGACTACTTCAAGGATTACCAGACCACACTGGTCAAGCAGTTCAGCCAGACCACCAGCGGCACGACGCTGCCCATGGTGGCCTTCGGCGCGCCGGTGCGTAACTGGATCAAGCAGCAATACGGGCCGACCGTCGGCGTGTTGGGTCTGGCGACCATCAGCCCGAGCACGGGCGTGAATGTGCCGGTGCTGGGCTCCAACCACCCGAGTTACATCTGGTACGCCGCCGACCCGGCCAGCTACAACGGCGATGAAGCCAAGGCCGATGCCGCCGGGCTGAAAGTAATGGGCCAGGATTTGAGTGCGGCCTGCTGGCAGGCGGGCATGGGCAGCAAACCGGGTACCGATCCGAAAACCCTGCTCAATAGCTGCACGCAGACCTGGCAAGTGACGCAAAAGGTCAAGACTTGTGAACTGTTCTACACCTCGATCCGCAACCTGACCCCGGCGCAGGCTGCCGCCAAGTGCTCGACCACACCGGTCAAGGCGCAGCTGCAACAGCTTCAGGGGGAATTACCGGCCACTGCGGTGCCCGCGCCACACCTGTGATTCGCTGAAAACACTCCCCGCGTCAGTGATGACTGACGCGGGGAGTAGCGAATCACGCCTGTCAGATCTGACAGTAGACGGATCGTCAGATCCGCGAAATGATCAAATCTAAACAGTGTTGCAGCGCTGACAGGATGTCAGACCAGAGAAGTCGCAGCATTTGCTGACAGGGATCGTTATGAACACTCACGCACTTCATCACCACGTCTCCCGCGATGCCCCCGGCATCTACCCGTTTGCCGGGTTGCCTGTGCGCCTGGGCTTCCCGTCCACCGTCGATTTCGAAGTCATTCAAGATGAGCATGGCCCTGTGGCCGTGGTGGCACGCCGGGATTTCTTGCGCACCACCCGCATGTGCCGCATTTCCGGGCAATTGCTGCCCTATCGGTGTCGCCAGACCCGCCAGTTGCTCACCGGCATCCATATCTACGACCCGCGCTTCTGCGGGCTGCTCGAACATGCCTGCGACCCGAATGCGTTCCTCGACATGAGCGAACTGTGGCTATGGGCGTTGCGCGATATTCATCAGGGTGAACGCCTGACCATCGACTTCTCCGCCACCGAAGACCGCCTCTTGCGGCAGTTCGCCTGCACCTGCGGCGGGCCGCGTTGCCGTGGGTGGATCACCGGTTACGATGAACCACCCAGTATCGAGGGCCAGCACTTCCTGCAGCGCTGGCGACATGCGCACTGACCGGGCTTACAACGCGCCGATCGGACGCAAACGGTACTGCGGCGGCAGTTGCTCGAAACCGCTGATGGTGGTGTTCAAGCTCTTCCAGCGACCGTCCTTGATGCCATAGATGCAACCGTGGATCGACAGGCTCTGCCCGCGATGCCAGGCGTTCTGAATGATGCTGGTGTGGGCCACGTTGGCCACTTGCTGGACGACGTTGAGTTCGCACAGCCGGTCGACCTGCTCTTCCTCGGTCGGCAGCTTGGCCAGCTCTTCACGTTTTTCGTAATACAGGTCACGGATCGAGCGCAGCCAGCCATCGATCAGGCCGAACTGACGATCCTGCATCGACGCCCGCACCCCGCCGCAACCGTAGTGACCGGTGACGAGGATGTGTTTGACCTTGAGCACGTCGACCGCGTACTGGATCACCGACAGGCAATTGAGGTCAGTGTGCAGCACCACGTTGGCGACATTGCGGTGAACGAACAGATCGCCCGGCAACATGCCGACGATCTCGTTGGCCGGCACGCGGGCGTCGGAGCAGCCGATCCACAGATATTCCGGGGTCTGTTGGCGCGCCAGTTTGGCGAAGAACTCCGGATCTTCCTTGGTGATCGCGTCAGCCCAACGCTCATTGTTATCAATCAGGTCTTGTAAGTCGTGCATGGTGTAAGGCCTCAAGAAAGATGCGCTGGTATGACAGACGGCCACCCGTCGGGGTCACGCAAGGATCGCAAAGTGTTTTCGTTGGAATTCTTGGGTGTCCGGTGAGTCCACCTAGTAAGGCCCACAGTATGAGGAATAGCCATGACTGATTCACGACGTCCGTACGATGCGGTGCAACCTGAACCCATCGATGATAACGAAGACCGCATGGGCTCGGTGCATGAGCTGGATTTCGACGACGAACAGCCCAGCGCGAAGATCGGTGATGAATTGTCCGAACGCGAACGCGAGCAGTTGATGCCAGAGGAACGTGTGCGTGAGGCGGGGCTCACAGGTGCATCGACTGCTGACCATGAGCCGACTGATGATGATATGAGTCCGGAAACACTGATCCATGAAGATGGCGCACGGGACGCCGGTGAAACGGGCGAAGACAATCCGGCGGATTGGGATTTGAGCGTGGTCGATGAAGATGACATCGGTGGCGGCAATGGTCTGGATGAGGCGGAATTGGCGCGGCGTGATCCGATTGATGGCAACCGCTGATCACCCGCCATCACGCGATCCCCTGTAGGAGCTGCCGCAGGCTGCGATCTTTTGACTTTGATTTTTGAAGGTCAAGCTCAAAAGATCGCAGCCTCCGGCAGCTCCTACAATATTCAGTCAACCAGGGTGCAGGCCATGACCACGGCATCTTCACGCCCGCCCACCGCCGGATAGTAATCCCTGCGCCGGCCGATCTCGTTGAAGCCATAGCGCTCATACAGTTTGAACGCTGCAGTATTGCTGTCTCGAACTTCCAGAAAACATTCCCGTGCCGAAGCCGCATACGCCCGCGACATCAGATGCTCAAGCAATGTCAGGCCCAGCCCGCGTCCCTGATTCTCCGGTTTGACCGTGATGTTCAGCAGGTGCGCTTCATCCAGGATGATCTGCACCACCCCGTGGCCGACCTGCTGCTGGCCTTCGAACATCAGCCAGATCTGGTACTTGCCCAGTCCGTCGAGAAAAATCCCGCGGGTCCAAGGATGGCTGTACGCCGCGTATTCAATCTTCAATACCGCGTCCAGGTCCGCCTCGGTCATCGGGCGGAACGATACAGCTTCACTCATTCGATTCTTTCCAGCGCGCCATCAGCCGACGCATGGCTTGCCACACAGCGGCTTTGCGCTGTGGCTCTTCCATTAACAATTCCAGACCAGGGATAGCCCAGGCCAGGCCCAGGCCTTCAATCTGCAATTCACTGTTGAATGCTTCGGCGTCCGCTTCACCGGCAAAGCGCACTGCCGGCAGGCCGATCAGCCACAGGCAGGCGCAAGGCGCCGCTTCCATTTGCACCGAGAGGAAGCCCTGCACAAAGTCGCGGGCCGCTTCCGGGCCTTGATCCATGGTGCCGCGGTTCAGCCATGGCCAGCGCACCGGCTCGCCGACGATTTGCGGCGCATCCGGCAGACCGGCGGCGCGCAGCATGTCTTTGAGCAGCAGATAGGCCGGGTCACGGCTCTGGAACGCTTCGCCTGTGGGTAACTCGACCAGCAGCAAACAAGCCCCGGCGCGCAGCAATTGCAGGGCGAAACGCGGTGGCGGCACGGGCGCGGGTTTGGCGACGACCGGCGCCTCTTCGACCTCTTCCACCGGTTTGGCGCCATTGCGAGTACTGGCAAGCGACGGACGCGGGACTTCGATTTTCGGCCGCTCGACCGAACGCGCGGCCGGTTGCACCGCCGCTTCGGCCTGCACAACCGGCATCAGCGCCACCTCTGGCTCGGGCTCGGGCATGTCCAGCAGCTCGGGCCGCGACGGGGCGGCGAAGGGCAATTCGGTGCGCGGCAGCCAGTTGACCACCTGCATGGCGTTCAAATAGGCGCGGCGGCGGGACTCGATAAGCAAAGGTCGGCCACTTGTGGATAACTGAAAGTGCGCTGATTCTACCGCCCTTCGCTCAAGATCGCTCGCTGTTGATCGATCGTCTTAGGCCACGCGCTTGCCGCAGAAAACGCGACAGCCCGTCCCGAGAGTGAATCGCAGCGTTCATGATGCAGTACAATCGCGGCTTTTAATCGCCAACCAGCCGGCCATTCCGATGATCGAACCCAAGCGCGTCTTGCGCGCCCTCGCTGAACACTGGGCACTTCTGGAGCCACTGTGCGAGCACTTCGACCAAGGCACCCTGAGCCTCAACGAACTGCGCACGCAACTGGCCGCCCAACAACTGGACAGCACGCCGCAGGACATCACCAGCCTGCTCGACGTGTGGATTCGTCTCGACATTCTGGTCCCCGTGGCGAAAAGCCCGAACCGTTTCGAGCTGAACGCGCAGATCCACGACTTCCTCGCCTACCTGCGCCGCGAGCACCGGCTGGGCCTGTGCCTGGAGATCGAAGCCTACCTGCGCCACCTCGAACGTCTGGCCGGCTACATTCAGGACGCGTTCGACGTTCGCGACGGCAACGATCTCGCCCGCCAGCTGCGCTTGCTCGACATGCGCGTGCGCGACGTGCTGAAAAAGCTCGATAACGACGAGCAGGCCCTGGTCGCCGTGGCCGAACGGGCCAAGACCAGCGACCGGCAGATCCCGCTGCGCCAGCGTTACGCCGAAGTACTGGCGACCTGGGACGAATACGTCGAGCCGATGATCGACCTGGTGAACGCCGACGGCGCCTTCGAACAAGGCGTACGCAAGGTCGAAACCGTGCTGCTGAAGATGCTCAGTGAACAGCAGCGCCTCGGTCATCTGGTCGACGACGACATGCTGCTGCGCACCCACGCGCGCATCCTCGAAATGCAGACCAGCGCCCAACTGACCCTGCGTCACGCCCGCGAACTGCTGCTGCCGCTGCGTGAAGAAGCGCGCCGGCACAACGCCGTGACCCGTGGCGCCGCGCTGGCGCTGGCGGCGATTCGCCGTAAAGGCATCGATGCCGTGCCGCAAGCGGCGATGCCGCTGTTCACCCGGCCGCAGAGCACCTTCCTCGGCAGCGCCAGTCAGGTCGAGGCTTACGTCTACGCCCTGGCGCGTTTCGAGCCGAAACCGGCGCGCTTCCCAAAGGCGCACAAGACGCAGAAATCCGGCGACGCGCCACGTGCACCACGCACCGTGCGCGAGATGGTCGAGCGTTGTGAAGAGTCCCTGCCGATGCCGGATCTGATGACCTGGCTGCTGGAGCAGGAACCGGACGGCGCCACTGACGAATTGCTTTATTGGTTCTCGCGCCTGTCGCGGGAAAAACGCTTCAAGCGCGAGCGTCTGGAACGCCGCGAATACCACACTCACGAGCACCAGGTCAGCCTGCGCTCCTTCGCCCTGCTCTCGGCCCGCGACCCTGCCGCCGCCGAGGATTCTGCGAGCATCCCAAATGCATCTTGATCTATCCGAACTGTCCCAACTGGCGCCGATCTTCCGCGAACTGTTCAAGGGCTATCACGTCAGCCGCCGCGACCCGGAACTGTACGCGCAACTGTCGAACTTCCAGGATCAATACCGCACGCTGTTCAAGGCGCTGGGGTTCGAGCTGGTCTGCGACACCCGTGGCTTCTACTACTTCGTGCCGGACATGGCCGCTGCGGCGGTGAACAAGACGGCCCAGCGTCTGGCGCTGTTCACCTTCATCCTTGTCGAGCATCTGGCTGACCAGGGCCGTGACCCGATCGCCGTGCTCGATGGCGGCAGTCTCGGTCGCGAAGAATTGCCGTCGCTGCTGGATAAATACCGCGACCTGTTCATTCAGGCCGAAGTGCAGACCGTTGAAGAGCTCGAAGAAAAAATCATGCGCCGCATGACCCAGCTCGGTTTCGCCGGCGAAGAAAACGGCGTGTACCGCTTCCTGCCGCCAATGCACCGTTTCCTCGACGTGTGCCTGTCGGTGCAGCAAGACCGCGATCTGGCCGCCAGCGTGCACAGCGTTCTGCCATTGCCGGCCCCGGTGCTGATCGACGAAGCCGCCGAAGCCAAATTCCTCGAGACCGACGATCCGCTGGATCTGTCCGAATTTGAAGAAGAAAGCGAAGAAGACGCACTGGCCCGCGCCATTGCCGAAGAACAGGAGTCCGACGCATGAGCCAGGAACGCTACGGCATCCGCCGCTTTGCCCTTTTGAACACCGCCGGTTACAGCCTCGGCCTGTTCCCGCTGGAAGAACCGCTGTCGGTCTACGGCGCGAACAACCTCGGTAAATCGGCGTCGATCAACGCCCTGCAGTTCCCGATTCTGGCGCGCATGTCGGACATGAGTTTCGGCAAGTACAGCCTGGAACAATCGCGGCGCTTCTACTTCGCCTCCGACACCAGCTACATCCTCGTCGAAGTGAACCTGCCGCACGGTCCGCACGTGATCGGCGTGGTCGGTCGCGGCCCGGGTGGTGGTTTCGGTCACCAGTTCTTCGCCTATGCCGGCAAGCTCGACCTAGCCCATTACCAGAAGAACGACACCTGCCTGCGCCAGAAAGAGCTGTTCAGCAACCTTGAGAAGGAAGGCCTGAAAGCCTACGAGCTCAAGCCAGACGAACTGCGGCGCTTGCTGGTCGGCGGTCACACCTCGATCCCGCTGGACCTGACGCTGATCCCGCTGCGCTCCACCAGCGAGCAGAGTCTGAAGACCTTCCGCGCACTATTCATCAACCTGCTGCACATGCGCGAAATCACTGCGGCCAAGTTGAAACAACTGTTCCTCGATGCCTTCGAGCACAGCCTGCGTTCCGGCAGCGTCGATTACATCGCCGCGTGCGAAGAAGCCTTCCGCGACGTGCGCCGCATGGAGCAGGACTACAACTCACTGGTCGCTGCCGGCCCACTGGTCGAAGCCTTGGCCAATGGCGTGAAACAGCGCGACGTGCTGCGCGGCAAACTGCATCGCCTGTCGCCGCTGCTCGACTCGTTGCTCGGCACCTGGTCGGACTACGCCAGTGCGCGCAAGGAAGAGCTGACCATTCAGGCCGAGCACTACCGTCGCGAGCAGGACGATCTGCAAAACGATCAACGGGGCGGCACGCAGGAGCTGATGCGTCTGGAGCGGGAAATCTCCGGCATCCAGCGCTGGCTCGGCGAGTTGTCGGTGCTGAAGAACCGCTTCGCGCTGGTCGATGACGTCAAAGTGCTGGAGCAACAATTGCTCGCGGCCAAGGACGCCCACGACGAACTGGCCGGTGCGCTGGCACAGTCCCGTCAGTTCAGCGCCGAGGATCTGGAAGAGCGTCTGCGCGATCTGGAAAAACGCCTGAAGTCGGTGAAGCAGCAACTCGATCACGCCGACAACAACAGCTACGCCCGTTTGCGCGAAGAGTTCTCGCAACAGGACGTCGAGCGCTTGATGCGCCTGTTCAACAGCGCGCTGTTCAGCCTGCCGCTGGGCGAACATGGCATCACCCTCGACGAGGAAGGCCAGTGGGTCAAATCGGTCGAGCTGATTCTGGATGGCTTCAAAGGCGAGCGTTTCGAAGTGCCGGGCCTGTCGATCGACATCTCGCACATCGAGCCGCCGGCTCTGCAAGCGCTGGCCGATCGCGCCGCACTGCGCGACCAGAAAGAGCGTCTGGAAAAAGAACTCAAGCAACTCAAGACCCAACAGGCTGTAGCCGCCGACCGCGCCGCGAGCAAGACCCAGACCGAAGCGCTGTACCAGCAAGTGCTCGACGCGCAGAAGGCCCTGGAAGACTTCCGTCGCACCCAGACCCTGAGCGCCGAAGAAGGCGACAAGCTCGAGCAACTGGCGCAGATGGAAGCCGCGCAGGATGAACTCAAGCGCTCCAGCGATGCGTTCACCGAGCGCGTCCAGCAACTGTCGGCGAAGCTGCAACTGGTCGGCCGGCAGATCGCCGACATGGAAGCCAAGCAACGCACCCTCGACGACGCGCTGCGCCGTCGTCAGCTGCTGCCGGCGGATCTGCCGTTCGGTACGCCGTTCATGGATCCGGTCGACGATTCGATGGACAACCTGCTGCCGCTGCTCAACGACTATCAGGACAGCTGGCAAGGCCTGCTGCGCGCCGACGGTCAGATCGAAGCGCTTTACGCACAGGTGCGCCTCAAAGGCGTGGCCAAGTTCGACAGCGAAGACGATATGGAGCGCCGGCTGTCACTGCTGATCAACGCTTACGCGCACCGTACCGATGAGGCGCTGACGCTGGGCAAAGCCCGCCGCGCGGCCGTCACCGACATCGCCCGAACCCTGCGCAACATCCGCAGCGACTACGACAGCCTCGAGCACCAACTGGCGCTGTTCAACCGCGAGATCAACAAGCGTCAGGTCTCCAACCTGCAGAGTTTCCGCATTGTCCTGGCGCCGAACAAGGAAGCGCTCAAGCACATCGACCAGATCATCCACAGCGCCGGCCAGTACGAAGAAGGCGAAACCCTGTCGGTGTTCGATCTGAGCCAGAGTGCCGAGCAGGACAACAAGAACGAAGAGGCCAAGGAATATCTGGCACGGCTGGTGGCGGCGAACCACAACCAGCTCGGCCTCAAGGACTTGTTCGAACTGGCGTTCGAGATCACCAAGGTCAATGGTCAGCCGGTGATCCACACCGACATCGACGGCGCGGCCTCCAACGGCACCACCATGACCATCAAGGCGCTGACCAACATGTATTTGTTGCTGCACTTGATGGACCGTGACCTGGCCGGTCGCGTGCGCCTGCCGTACTACCTCGACGAGGCGGCGGACATCGACGAGAAGAACCAGGCTGCGCTGCTGGAAACCAGTCTGCAACTGGGCTTCGTGCCGATTCTGGCGAGTGTGAAGCCGCAGGTCTGCGCCAGTGTCGCCATCGACCTGGAAGGCGGCAGCGGCCCAGCGGGCATCTACATCGACGAGGCGGACTGGAAGTACATCCGTCGCCACGATGCGGTGAAAGCCACTGTCAATGTTGAAGCGGATGAACCGGAGCTGGATGAGGTTTGATCGGCGTTAACTGAAGGCAATAAAAAAGGGCCGCGATCTGTTTGGATCGCGGCCCTTTTTTATGGCTTGGGGTTTGTGTTGATTTTACGGGCCCTATCGCGAGCAGGCTCACTCCTACAGATGGAATGCGTTCCCTTGTAGGAGTGAGCCTGCTCGCGATGGCGTCCTTACAGACGCCGCAAGGTTACTTACCGAGCGGAATCTTCGGCGCCCAGGTCAGCCACTCATCCTCGAACTTGTCGAACAGCGGGAACGTCTGCTCAGCCCGCGCCGGGTTGCCCATGCGTTCACCGTCCGGCGTGGCGAAGGCGATCCCGCCCTGAATCGCCGTCTCCAGCGACTCCGTGCGTACCGTCAGGCCATTGAACAAGCCAATGTCGAAACCGACACCACTGGTGTTCCAGAAACGGCTGCCACTGCGCACCAGCGGCGCGTATTTCGGCTCGATCAAAATGTGCACCAGCACCCGGTCAGCGGTCTGGCCCAGTTCATAACCCGTGACCTTGCCCACGGTGATTTCGCGGTAGGTCACCGGCACGCCAGGTTTCAGCGAACCACGGCGAGCCGCGCTCAATACCAGACTCAATCCGGCCTCTTGCTTGACCACTTCAGGTGGATTGGCCAGCGCAACGAAGTTCTTTTGCGGGCCAAGATTCTTCGCCGCCGGCAGCACTTCAAGATACTGGCCGGTGACCAGGGTTTCCAGATTCTGGGTCTTGATCAGCCCCAACTCAGGCTTCACCACCCAGAACTGGCTGCCGACCCGCGCAATCTTCTCCGGCACTTCAGTGATCCGCGCGGTGATCATCACCGATTGCAGATCGTCGGTCAGGTCGACGTCTTCAATCTTGCCGACGTCCAGCCCTTTGAAACGAATCGGCGTACCCGGGCGCAAGCCATCGGCGCGGTCGACCTTGATCGTCACCAGCGTGCCTTTCTGGTTGGCCTCATCATGGTTGGCGAACAGTCGGAAACGCGGAATACGCTTTTGCAACGGCGCCTTGGCTTGTGGCGTTTCGAACGCGATACCGCCAGCCATCAGCGTCTGCAGTGACTCGCTCTTGACTTGAATCCCGCCGGTCAATCCCCCGGTAAGCGTGATGCCGCTGACGTTCCAGAAGCGCGTCGACGCGTTGACCAGGTTTTCGTATTCCTTCTCGATATGAACGCCGATGACAATCTGCTTCTTGGTCTTGGAGAACTGATAGCTCTGCACCGAGCCGACCTTGACCTGTTTATACAGAATCGGGCTGCCGACTTCGATCGAACCCAGAACGTCGGTGAACAACACCAGGTGCAGGCCCGGGGAGCGCAGATCCAATGGCGGGGCTTTTGGCCGGGCCTCGAACTCGCGCTTCGGCGCTGCCCCCTTGTCACCGGGGCGTACGGCGATGTAGTTGCCTTTCACCAATGCTTCGAGCCCGGTAATACCGGCCAGGGAAATCGACGGTTTGACCACCCAGAATTGCGTACCGTCGACCAGATAGTCTTCGGCCAGAGGATCAAGGGTGAGCTCGGCCGTGGCACTGTTGAGGTCAGGATCGATTTTCAACGCTTTCAGGTTGCCGACTTGAATGCCCTTGTACATCACCGGCGTACGGCCGGCCTGCAGGCCTTCGAAGTCGCTGAGTTTGACCTTGACCCGAATCCCGGCCGCAGCCGCGTCGAAATCTTCATACAGGCGGAACGGCAGGCTTGGATCAGTCGGCGGACTGTCCTTGCGGTTCTCCGGTGTGGCAAAGGCGATACCGCCGGCAACGATACTCGCCAGGGATTCACTGCGGACTTTCACCCCGGACAGGTTGGCGTCGATGCTGATGCCGCTGGCATTCCAGAAACGCGTGTGTTTGCGCACCAGTTTGGCGTAGGTCGGCTCGATGAACACTTTGAGCTCAACGGTGCTCTGGTCTTCGGAGAGCACGTAGCTTTTGATCTGGCCAACCTTGATCTGCTTGTAGAACACCGGGCTGCCACGGTTCAGCGAACCCAGGCGATCGGCCTTGATGGTCAGGTGCAGACCCGGCTTGGAATCCGACAGCGGCGGCTCCTCGGCCAGCGCTTTGAACTTACGGGTCGGCTCGCCCTCACCGGGGCTGATGGCGACGTAGTTACCCGAAACCAAGGTCTCCAGACCGGTGATACCGGCCAGGGTCACGCTCGGCTTCACCAGCCAGAAACGCGTGCTGGTCTTGAGGTATTGTTCGACGTCCTTGTTCATCTCGACGGTGGCGATCACCCCTTTGGAGTTCCCTTCGTCGTCGAGCTTCAGCGTCTTCACCTTACCGACCGACATGCCTTTGTACATGACCTCGGTCTTGTTGGCCTGGATGCCCTCACCGCTTTCGAAGCGCACCTGAATCTCGATGCCGGTTTCGTTATAGGCACGCCAGCCGAGCCAGCCGCCGATGATCAGAGCGATCAGGGGCAGTACCCAAATGGCAGACCAGTTCGAGGCCGGTCGGGTTTTCGCTACAGGCAGATCAGTCATGGTCGTCGTCCGACTCCGTGTTATCCCAAATCAGTCGGGGATCGAAAGTTACAGCGGCAAGCATCGTCAGAATCACCACACTGGCGAAGGCGATGGCGCCAAGATTGGCCTCGACACTGGCAAGCCGGCCGAAGTTGACGACCGCCACCAGAATGGCGATCACAAAGATATCGAGCATCGACCAGCGTCCGATGAACTCAATGAAGCGGTACATCCAGATGCGCTGCCGTGCAGACAATGGCTGGCGTCGCTGCACCGAAAACAGCAGCAGCGCGATCCCGACCAGTTTGAAGGTTGGCACCAGAATACTGGCGATGAACACCACGGCGGCGATCGGGATCATGCCGTGCTGCACCAGTTGGATCACGCCGGACATGATCGTGCTCGGATCGCCCTGCCCCAGCGAACTGACGGTCATGATCGGCAGCACGTTGGCCGGAATGTAGATAATTGCCGCGGTGATCAGTAGTGCCCAGGTTCGAGCGAGGCTGTTCG
Source organism: Pseudomonas sp. 86_A (assembly GCF_017491705.1). Lineage (NCBI taxonomy): Bacteria > Pseudomonadati > Pseudomonadota > Gammaproteobacteria > Pseudomonadales > Pseudomonadaceae > Pseudomonas > Pseudomonas sp. 86_A. The sequence continues at coordinate 287,438 of NZ_JAFGYS010000010.1, forward strand.
GCCGGCGGGCATGCACCAGCGCTCCGCAGCGCGTGCAGGTTTGCTCGTCGGTGTCCGCGTCCTGCCTGTTCAACTCGTGGCATTCGGTACAGATAAGAATGCCCGCATCAATCGCCCGCATGGGGGTCTTCTCCTGATAGCGCCTGCCAGATCTGATGCGGTGACATCACCACCTCCAGCCAGACCTGCACCAACAACAAAGCAATGAAACACACCAACCCGAGGCCGACGGTGATTGCGGCCATGTCCGCCAGTTTGACGATCGCCACCAGGACGCCCATGAGATAGACCTCGAGCATTCCCCAATCTCTCAGGTGGTGGTAAATGCGGTAGAGCAGCAGGCCGTAGCTGCGGCCGATGTTGAAGCGGATCGTCACCAACACAATCAACTGGCACAGCAACTTGATCAGCGGGATGGCCATGCTGCAGAGAAACACGACGATCGACACGCCCTGCATGTCGGTGTTGAACAGACCGACCACGCCGCTCCAGACCGTATCATTCGAAGACTGTCCGAGTAGATTGAGCTGCATGATGGGTAAAAAGTTCGCCGGTATATAGAGCAACAATGCCGCGATGACCAGGGCAAGGCTGCGCTGCACCACGTTATGGCGGTGGGCGTATAGCTCGTAACCGCAGCGTGGGCAGAGGGCTTTCTCGCCGTGGGCAAGTTTTGGCTTGCGCATCAGCAGGTCGCACTCGTGACAGGCCACCAAGTCTTCCAGCGGAAAATCTGACAGCCCGGAAGCGTCAACCGACTCTGACATAAAGGCATTGGCTCCGAAAAAGATGGGGCTATTCTAGTGTTCTGATTCGAAAATAACTGTGCAAATTTGTTCGCACGCTAAGTAAAAAACTTTCCTGCGGGCAAAACAAAACCCCAACTGCTTTCGCAATTGGGGTTTCGGAATTTAATCTTGACGATGACCTACTCTCACATGGGGAAACCCCACACTACCATCGGCGATGCATCGTTTC
>NZ_JAFGYS010000105.1:0-490 GCF_017491705.1 Pseudomonas sp. 86_A
GGCCAGATCGGACAAATCGCCTATTCGGCCTCGAAGGGCGGCGTCGTCGGCCTCACCCTGCCGGCCGCGCGCGATCTCGCCAGCCAGAAGATCCGCGTCAACACTATCGCGCCCGGTCTGTTCTTCACGCCGCTGCTGATGGGCTTGAACGAGGAGGGCCGCAAGAGCCTGGGCGCCCAGGTGCCGCCTCCCTCGCGCATCGGCGATGCCAAGGAATACGGCGCGCTCGCCGTGCACATCGTCGAGAACGCGATGCTTAACGGCGAAACCATCCGTCTCGACGGTGCGATCCGGATGGCGCCAAGGTAGCTCCTTCCTTCCCCCCTTTTGGGAGAAGGTGGCGCGAAGCGCCGGATGAGGGGATCTCTCCGAGGTCTGATCTGCGGAGACAGACCCCTCACCCAAGCGAGCATGTTGCAACGAGATACGTGCCCTCTCCCACAAGGGGCGAGGGCGCAGTAATAGCCATCTCCCGCGCGGATATAAGAGG
>NZ_JAFGYS010000106.1:0-489 GCF_017491705.1 Pseudomonas sp. 86_A
GTGCCGCCGCCAACGCGCCGGCCGCAGGTCCCGACTCAACAAGGCGGATCGGCGCTTCGATGGCTTGGCTGGCGGTGAGCAGGCCGCCATTCGACTGCATGACGTAAAGACCGGCTGCATCGCTGAGCTCTTCGCGCGTGCGCGCTTCGAGCCGCGTCAGATATTTCTCGGCGATACTCTTGACGTAGACATTGCAGAGCGCCGTCGTCGAACGCTCGAATTCCCTGATTTCGGGGGAGATGTCGCTGGAGAGAGTTATCGCAACTCCGGGCAGCGTTTCCCGTAGGATACGGCCAACGACGCGCTCGTGATCAGGGCAAACGTAGGCGTTGATGAGACTGACGGCAACTGCTTCGATGCCAATTCTGCGCATCTCCTCGGCGATGCGCGTGATGTCGTCCTCGTCGGGCGCCTGGCGGATTGTTCCGTCGGACAGAATTCGCTCGGCAATCTCAAACCGGTGACGCCGGCGGGCGATCGGGGCGGGAC
>NZ_JAFGYS010000107.1:0-489 GCF_017491705.1 Pseudomonas sp. 86_A
CGGCGATTGCGGCCGTCGCAGGCGAGGACGGAAACCGCGCGTGCGGGCGGCGCAAGCGGCCGCGCGATGCGCGGCGACACGCGCATCGCGGCGGTGCGCCCGCGCCGGCGGTGCGATGCGGCGCGCCGCCGATCGTCGGCCGCACTCGCCCGCCGACGAAAACCATCCGCGACGACCTGCGCGACGAATCATGCCGGATGCCAGGTTGGATTCGCCGCACGCACGCATGGATCGGCGAGATGCCCGCGCGTACGGATCGACGAGACGCACAGGCGATCGCGCCCGCGCGCCGCCCCGACGTGCCGGGCGCGTACGCGGCCGCGCAGGCGAGCGCGGCGAAGATCAAGGCGGCGGAATCGGAGTTCATGCCGAAGGTATTCGTGTCCGCGTCGACGCCGTACAACGCCGGGCGCGCGGCAATCAACGCGATCCCGCCCGTCGGCCAGCAGGCGCCGACCGTGAACCTGAACGGCAGCCGCCGTAGCGGCT
>NZ_JAFGYS010000108.1:0-487 GCF_017491705.1 Pseudomonas sp. 86_A
GCCATCCGTCGATCCTCGAGGAGGCGGTGCGGCTCGCGGCGCCCGCCGCGCGCATCGGTGTGCTCGGCTTCTCGTCGGAGCCGTCGTCGATCGTGCAGGCCGAGCTGACGAAGAAGGAATTGACGCTGTGCGCGTCGCGCCTGAACTGCGCGATGTTCCCGCAGGTCATCGAATGGATCGCCGACGGGCGCGTGCATCCGGAGCACATCGTCACGCACACGCTCGATTTTCGCGATGTCGCGCGCGCGTTCGAGCTCGCCGAGCGCAACCCGCGCGAAAGCTGCAAGATCCTGCTGGATTTCGCCGCGCATTGACCGACGGGAGGCGGGCGGCGGCGCTCGGCGCGGCGCGCCGGATGCCGCTTCGAGGTGGATTCCGATGCGCACCGGATGCCTGCCGGATGCGCGGGCGGGCGCGGAAACGCGGAAAGTGAAAGGCAAGGCCTATCGCGGCATCGCGCGTATACCGTTCAGTTGCCCGATAGGCG
>NZ_JAFGYS010000109.1:0-486 GCF_017491705.1 Pseudomonas sp. 86_A
GCTTTGGCCACGCCCGCACCGAATAACCCGCCGATCAGCGCATGCGACGACGAGGATGGGATGCCGAGCGCCCAGGTCACGAGGTTCCAGACGATGGCGCCGACCAGTGCCGCGAAGATCACCTGGGCGTCGACGATCGCGGGATCGATGATGCCGGTCCCGATGGTCTGGGCGACGTGCAGCCCGAACACCATGAAGGCAACGAAATTGAAGAACGCGGCCCAGAACACCGCGAATTGCGGCCGCAGCACGCGGGTCGAGACGATGGTCGCGATCGAATTGGCGGCGTCATGCAGGCCGTTCAGGAAGTCGAACAGCAGCGCGACGGCGATCAAGCCGACCAGGATGGGAAGACCCAACGCGGCGTCCACAGCAATCCTGCCCTACACTTGCTCGATGACGATGCTGTTGATCTCGTTCGCAACGTCGTCGAAACGGTCGGCGACCTTCTCCAGATGATCATAGATCTCGACGCCGACGATGAAG
>NZ_JAFGYS010000110.1:0-485 GCF_017491705.1 Pseudomonas sp. 86_A
ATCGCGGCCACGCCGAACATCATCGCGGTCAACCCGAGCTTCCCGGCCAAGAACTACGCCGAGTTCGTGGCCGAGCTGAAGAAGAACCCCGGCAAGTACTCGTACGCCTCGTCGGGCACGGGCGGCATCGGCCACCTGCTGATGGAGCTCTACAAGAGCCTGACCAACACCTTCGACACGCACATCCCGTACCGCGGCGCGGGCCCGGCCCTGAACGACTTGGTGGCCGGCCAGGTTCCGATCATGTTCGACAACATCCCCTCGGCCATGCCCTTCATCCAGAGCGGCCGGCTGATCCCGATCGTGGTGTCGGCGCCGCAGCGCCTGGCTGCACTGCCCAACGTGCCGACCTTCAAGGAAGTGGGCTTGGAGCCGGTGAACCGCATGGCCTACTACGGCATCCTCGGTCCGAAGGGCCTGCCCAAGGAAGTGGTCGACAAGATCAGCGCGGGCGTGAAGAAGGCCCATGTACTCTGCGTTGATAC
>NZ_JAFGYS010000111.1:0-484 GCF_017491705.1 Pseudomonas sp. 86_A
TCATGTACCATTCAGCTTTAAAGCCTTGCCAGCCCCTTTCTATCCAAACAAGTAGGATTTGTTCTAAGGCGTGACCTGTTTTGGCTTGTACTTCATCAATTTGCTTTTTAGCGATATTCCAAGCTGAAACACTAAGCGGTGATTTTTTAGCTTTACGAAGTGCTAAAAGGTCATGCCAAGTTTGGTCTGATACGTCACAAGGTTTTTCCAATGATGCCGATTTTGGTTTTTGTTTTTTTGGTGTGCTGCTACTAGATTCATTGATAGATTCATTGGTAGGTTTACTGATAGGTTTGGGTGCAGCATTTTCACCATTAGATAGTGAATCATTTGCACTACCTAGTGCAGCATTTGCACCACCTAGTGAATTAGCTGCACTAGTGCGAGATTTGCACTTTGTTTTCACGGCCTGTTTGCCATTACGCAAAGTGAGATGATAGTTATTGCTAAAATTCTTGCTTTCGGCCGCGTTGTAGCGTTTCTC